>NZ_JBSFVU010000010.1:0-314979 GCF_053592475.1 Streptomyces sp. NPDC002671 | reverse complement strand
TAGCGGTAGACGGTGGTGGTGCCGATCCCGAACCCGGCCGCGAGCTGGGCGTAGGTCTGGCCGTTGCGGAGGTGGGCGAGTGTGAGAAGGGCCTGTCGGCCGGCGCTCAGACGTCGCCATCGGGTACCGATCAAGCGGCGTCGCTCCCTCAGTCGTTGTGCGAGGAAGCGGAGGGCAGAGCTGGACACGTCGACGCCCGACGGGTAGACAAGCACACGAAGCCTCTGGTGGAGATGGTTCTTCTTGGTCGAACAACCCATCTACCAGGGGCTTCACCAGTTCGTCAGCCCAACTGCCAGGCTGACGCAGCAGGTTGGAAAAGCCTCAGTCTTCACTCTCCCGACGACGCAGTGATAACAGGTCGACATTTCCTATTTCTCCCAAACGCGGCCTTATGGCAGCTTCGCATCATCGGACGGCGCGATGGGATTGGCGCGCGGACACCACAAGCAAAGAGCCCTCCGAGGGTTCCACCTACAGAGAGTGACGCTCAACCTTGCCCAGTGAGCGTATTGGCGACAGTTGAATAAGCGAGCTCACCAGCACCGCACAGTGGTGAACCGAGCGCCGAGTCGAATCAGGCCGTACCGGTGTCGACCCGGTACACGATTTTCCCGTCGAACTCCGCGAACCCGAGCGACTTGTAGAAGGCGCGCGCCAGGATTGACGCGGTCCGTCATCCACTCGACGCGGCTGCACGCGGGACGCCATCCGACAGCGCGGAGTTCGTCTATGACGCACGCCGAAGCCTTGCCGGCGGAGGGTGTCGCGGACGTAGAGCTCCTTGAGAAAGAGGGAGTGCGTGGAACCGGCGCTGGGCGAGTAGGCGGCGAGGCCGACGATGTCACCGGCTTCGTCCTCGACCAGGAGCGCGGGCGCCAGGGGTGGGGAGCCGAAGAGGGCGTCCTCCACCTGGGCCCGGCGTTCCTCGAACGGGCTGGATCTCCGTCGAGCTTGGTGGCGTCGTTGGCCACATCAGCGACGGCGTCAACCGGCAGCTCGGGTCAGCAACGCTTCTATGCGGGAGCGGATGGACGTGGCCCGGGGGTCGGTATAGGGGGTCAGGTGGGTCAGGGCCTCGATCCAGTGGCCACGGGCAGTCTCGGGGTCCTCCGGGTGAACGGCTGCGGCCAGGTGGTCGAGTTCCAGGGCGACCTGCCACGTGTCCCCTAGGTCGCGGTGAACGGCCGCGGCTTGGCGGTGGAAGGTGGTGGCCTCGCCGTGGCGGTCCATCGCGGCATACGTCTGGCCCGTGCCGCGCCAGGCCAGGGCTTCGCGGCTGCGGTCGCCGAGGCGTCGGTGGAGCATGGCAGAGCGCTGGTAGGAGGTCAGGGCGTCGCCGTGCTGGGCGGCAGTGCGCTGGATGTCGCCGAGGGTGAGGAGCCAGAAGCCTTCCCGGGTGTGGTCGCGGAGAGCGAGCGCGATGTCGAGCGCCTCGTCGATGGATCGCCGGGCGGCATCCGTGTCGCCCTCTTCGAGTCGCAGGGCGGCTGCGATCCGAAGGAGGTTGCCTTCACCGCCACGATTGGCCAGGGCCCGGTGCGCGGCAAGCGCCTCGTCGATGACCGAGGCGGCCTCGGTCAGGCGGCCGGCGCTCAGGCGAGTGCTGGCGATGTTGGACAGCGCGGTAGCGGCTCGTTGACCATTTCCCAGGTCTCGGAAGACGGACATGGCCTGCCCGAAATACGCGTCCGCCAAGTCGAGTTCGCGCTGTCGTAGATGGATCAGGCTCATGAGGTTGAGGGCCTGGGCCTCGTCGAACCGGCTCTGCGAGCTGCGAGCCAACGTGACGGCTCGCTCCAGAGCGTCCAGGCCCTCGGAGAAATTGTTCAGAGCCCTGTGCGCGATGCCCGTGTTGATGAGCAGCCGTGTCTGCGCTCTCTGGTCCTCTCGTCTTGTCGCTGCCTCCAATCCGATTCGGCCCAGCTCCAGCCAGTCCCGCTCCGACGAGGAGGCGGGACGTGCGAACCACAGGATGGTGGCCAACTGCCAAGCCATCTCGTCCATTCCGTTTCGGGCGGCGTCGCGCACAACGGGGAGGAAGTTGCCCTGTTCCCGTTCGGACCAGTCGACGGCGGCGTTGTAGTCGGTGAAGACGAGGGGCGTGGCTTCCGGCGAGGGTCCAGGCAGTGGCAGGTGGTCCTCCGACGGATAGAGCCACGTCTGGGCGGCGTCGGCGGTGTGGAGGTACCAGCTCAGGACGCGTCGTCGCGCAGCTTGCCTTTGGTCGGACGGCTCCTCTGCCTGCGCAAGGTCGGTGGCGTACGCGCGTAAGAGGTCGTGGAACTGGAACCGGTCCGGAGCGGTCTGCTCCAGCAGGTGGGCCCCGACCAGATCGTCGAGTAGCTGGCGTGTTCGGCTGGGTGTGGCTTCACCGAGGGCGGCGGCAGCGGGGAGGCTGAACGCCGCTCCAGGGTGCAGGCCAAGGAGGCGGAAGAGGCGGGCCGAGTGCGTGGGTAGAGCGCGATAGGACCAGGTGAAGACCGAACGGATTGCTTCGGCCTCGTCATCGATGCCGGTGCTGAGGGCATCCCAGAGGGCGGACTCGTCACGCAGATCGCTGATGAGATCGTCGAGTCGCATGTGCGGGTGGCTGGCGGCCCTTTCCGCGGCGATCCGCAGGGCAAGCGGCAGACGGGCGCACAGGCGCGCCAGTTCTGCCAGTTTGTCGCCGTCGTCCTCGGGTCGGTAGCCCCTCGTGACCGCGCGCAGCAGAGCGACTGCCTCCGGCTCCGGAAGCGTGCCAAGGGTGATCCTTTGGGCGCCGTCACGCACCGAGAGACCCGCCAGGCGGCTGCGGCTGGTGACCACAACGAGGCTGTCTCCTCCACCGGGGAGCAGCGGCCGGACTTGGCTGACCGTGGCCGCATTGTCCAGGAGGATCAGGACCCGGCGGTCGGCGATCAGTGAGCGGTACATCGCTGCTGCGTCGTCGACGTCCTGAGGAACCTCGGCCGGGGCCACGCCCAGGGCCCGCAGGAAGCGCTGAAGCGCCTGCGCGGCTGTGACTGGTTCTCCGGGATCGTACCCGCGGAGGTTGACGAAGAGCTGGCCGTCGGGGAACTGGTCCTTGACCTGGTGCGCCCAGTGCAGGACCAGCGAGGTTTTGCCCGCGCCCGCCGTGCCGGCCACCACGTGAACGGAGACGACGACGCGTCCGCCGTTTCGGTCGGCAAGCACCGCGTTCAGCTGTCCCAGTTCGTCGGAGCGGTTGACGAAGGTGCTCACGTCGGCTGGGAGCTGGCGTGGGACGGGCCCCGATGGCCCCGAGGCGGCGACGTGGTGGAAGTGGATGTCACCAGTGACGCTCCCGGCCTGTACGACATCGCGAGACGACCCGGAGAGGTCGTTCTGCGAGTCTCCGGGTCGCCTGTTGCCCTCAGTAGGCACGTCGATCGATGCGCCCTGGTCAGGCCGCGGGCGGCGGAGGCAGGTCGGCCACGGCACGGCCGAAGTACGCCTGGACGTCCTCCGCAGCCGCGTACAGTTCCTGCAGATACTCCGCCCAGTTCCTCACGGTGCTGGGATCGGTGAAGCGAATCGCCCCGTCCGGTTGACCGGCAGCGGTGTACAGCACACGGTAGAGAACCCGACTGTCCAGAAGGTTCAACTCCGGCAGCAGCGCGTTGCCCTCCGCGGCGGCGACCGCGGAAGCAGGCAGGACGCGAACGGAATGCCCGCATTCCGCACTCAGTCGTAGCCAGTGCAGCTCCCACTGCACATACGGCGTCAGCGGCTCCTCAACCACACGAATACGATGGAAGACCGCCCCCCGCGACACTTCATCCCTGGCCCTTCGAACCAAGGCGTCACGGTCGGCCTCGAACAGCCGCAACACTGCTGGCCAGTCCCCCTGACGCAGCGCCTCCCGGCTGTCGTCGTTCGTCTCCTCGAAGTGCTGCAACCGCTCCAGTTTCCAGGACTCCCCATCGCGGATCGCGGCGCGCCGCTCCCGGAAGTCCCGCTTGTAGTCCTCGCGTGTGAGCCGCTCACCTAGCTCGTCCGGGAGCCCAGGAGCGAGGAGATCAAGCATCGGGAATGTCCGCCTTCGCCGCACTCAGCATGTTGCCCGGGATGACGACCAACCGCTCGTCCGGCCCCAGGTTCACCTCATCCGGCAGGCACGACCGGTAGTGCGCGGTGAGATCGCGGCCGATCACGGCAACGTCACCGTTGCTCAGCTGCCAGATGTCCGGGCATTCGTCGTCGTCCTTGGAGTTGCCCAGCTCCGCCGCCGACTTACCGAGGCGCTTGACGAATAACGCAGACGGATCGGCTTCCCATGCGCGGGCCACGACTGCCTCCAGTATCCACAACATCACTGACAGTTTCCTCAACGATACCGGGCACACTTGGATGCGTACATCAGGAAGACCGCCAGTCCACGCATCACTCCCCCAGCGGACGCGCGGACGTCCTGAGCTACCGCTCGATACCGCACGGGTGATCCGAGTCATACAGATGTTGGGACGCAACCCCCTGCGTCGACGGCATCCGAACCGTGGCCGCCCGGGCCGTCGCAAGGGCCAACCGAAGCCTTCAACTCTCCCGCACGGGAGGAGTTGTAGGACTGTCGAAGGTGATGTCGGAGAAGTCCCGGCCCTGGATCACCGGACCATACTGGGTACCGCCACTGACTGTGTTGGTCACCGAGCCCTCAGCCAACGCTGGAACCTGGCCACGCCACGAGTCCAGCGCGGCAGCGAACTCCGGGTCAACGGCCGCCCGCGCGGCGAGGGCACCACTCAACGCTTCTGCCCGTGCCGGTTCGCCTGGCGCCTCGCTCAGCGCCACCAACTCGGCCTCCCCGGGTGCCGGGGCTCCCGCCTGCCTGCCGAACGGTCTCCGTACCAACTCACTCAGCGTCGCCCATGCCTGCCGCCCCAGCTCGCCCCCGGCCCCGCCTGCCAGCGCCGCCAACACTCCCACCGATACCGGATCCAAGGCGTCTCCTCGACTACACGTTCCCGGTCTCATCTCGACTGACCCACGGTAGAGGCGCAACCATCCTCACCGCAGCCCGAATCTCTGAACCTTTCCAGACGCCGCTCACATGAGCCGAGTCAGACCACCCGCCGCTGTCCGGCGCAGCAGACTGCACCTAGCCCGAGACGATGCCGCGCAGGCCCTGCGCACGGCCGGCAGTCCAGCCGGTGACATAGACGAGCAAACCGCTAGTAGGCGGCAAGGCCGTGACGCTCGCTTCGGTCAACTGCGGGGTAGAGCGACAGCGTGATGTCCCATCGACCCGAACCAGCTCAGAGGCGTCATCCGCCCCTCCGCTCCAGGGACTTTTCAGGGACTTTCAGCTCTGTCCGAGGGACTTCCGAGGGACTTTCCGCCGCCTAACGCGGCAAGCCCCCGAAAGACCGGAAAGGGCCTCCGCTGCAGGTCAGAGGCCCTTTTAAAGGCAAAGCCGCAGGTGGCGGCAGACGAGTCGGGCTGTACGCCGGGTTCTGCTCGGCATGCGATACGGACGCCAGAACATCTGATGAGCTCAACGGCGGGCGGATGCACCATCCGGACGGACAAGTTCCACCGGCTGCTGTCGGCGGCGGCTGGCTTTTCACCCGTCGCCGAGAGCTGCTATTACGGCGAAACCCTGCTACCTCACTCCTCTCTCCATCAAGCAGCCAGATGCAGACCAGCTTTGGTCACCGGAAGACGTCGCACGGAGTGCACCTCCGGATACGTAAACGAGACATCGAGCCCCGACCTGGTCGCCAAGCGCTGCTCTCGAAGGACCACCTCCAACTGCACCGGTCCGCCAGTTCGCTTCACCTTGTTTGACACCGACTCCAATGATTCGTAGAACTGCCATGCCGACGACTGAAACGAGAGCTCACCCAGCCCCGGAGCTGCCGCTAGGCGGAAAATCACACGGGCATCAGGCCTTGGCCCCACTCCAGCCCGCGCAGCCGCCTTGCGTTCAAAGGGGTCATCGGGGCACCCGCAAGGGTTCCCCTCGTCCGGCATCGGGGGAAGGGACCTCGAGCCGTCGCAGGCGTGGATGAGGCCCCGTTCGTTCTCCAGAGCCAGTCGGTGCCTCACATTGGCCGCACTGGCGACAATCACCGCGATTCCTTCTGCGTAGAGCTTCCGGACATGAAGGTCACCACCGGAAGCTGCACACGCCACCTCTCCCTGATACAGCTCGGAAGCGCGCTCCGCGACTTCCCTGCTCTTGGTGGTCAAAAGCCAGGAGCGAAGCCCTGCCCGTCGCCCGGTCCTCCACTCTTCCGCCGTGATCTGGCCGACGAGTTTTTCACGCCCGTGCATCTGGGCCATGCCAGCACTCCTCCCCTTGGGATTCCGAGGATCCAAGGATGCACGGGTTCTGGCGCTTGGCTGAGCCGGTGTTCTCGTGTAGGGACGAGGCCCCACACAGCCGTCGAATCAGATGCGATGAAGCGGCTCACCGGACTTCATGCGACGCCTGCTGGATCACGTTCAGGTCCGTGCACTACGCCTGCCGCCCAACGCACTGGTGCTGTATTCGGGTAGAGAATGACCCGCACACCGAAGTCCATGAGGATTTCCTTACGGGCCTGGACATCCAACGCTTTGTCCCAGCGATCCTGCACGGTCTCTCCCGTCGCCCGCCGGACCATACCCGGCGGGCGTTCCGGCTCCAATTCGAGTTCCGCCAACCGTTGCCCCATCGCCGCGTACTTCTCCCGGAACCACACGGCGTCATCTGGCGCGTCATAGAGTCCAGCCTCGCGGTCAGCGCGCAGGCGCTCGCGGCTGGCCCTGAGCTCGGCCATACGTTCCGCCACGCCGTTCCCCTCGTCGTAGACCGTCTCGAAGATCATTCCGTCGCCGAACCTCTGCAGAAACCATTCCTCGACGTACGTGTCCAGTAGCCGTGCCTGTATCAGTGGTGCAGGCCGACAGTCCTTCGCACTCAGCCATCCCTTGTTCCGGGCAGTACACACGTATCGAGGCGGCTCATCGCGTGAGGTCTGCGTGTACAGCCGGTTGTGGCACTGCCCACACAGCGCCAACTCCGTGAGCATGTAAGGCCGGTTTGCACGGCGGCCGATCCAGGGCGTTCGCCGGGGAACCAGGGCCTTCTTCAGGGCCTCGTGCGTGGGACGGTCCCACAAGCCCTCGCAGAGCCGCATGGGGTTTCCGTCTCGGTCGATCACCGGCTTGTTCTGGTGCATCAAGTAGCCCAAGGCCGCCTCGGACAGAAGTATGTTCTTCAGGCTTGTCGGCTGCCAGGGGCGGCCACCTGCCGGCTTGCCGTACATGACGGCCAAGTGGTCAGCGGGTGAGAGCTCTCCGGACCGGCTCAGGCGGGCCGCCTCGCTGCTGGGAGTGACCTTTTCCGGATCGGCCAGGATGCGACGGGCGACCGTACGGATGACAGTCGAGGCGTGCGGATGCAGGACGACGTGATCGATCTTGCCGCCCATCACGGTCCGCACGTACTGGAACCCGTAGGAGGGCTTCCCCTTCGGGCGTCCCGCTGCCCGCGTCTTCTCCGTAGCGTTGCGGTTTCGGCGCTGGATGGCACGCAGTTCCATCTGCGCGCCCCATGCCTCCATGGTGAAGCGGTTCTCGTCCACCTGATCGTTCAGGTCCCACGGGCCGTCATGGCCGTAGGTGACGAGCAGCTTCCCCTCGTCCCGCATCTTGTAGCCGGTGTTCAGGCAGTCCACGACGTTGCGGCCGAGCCGGTCCACGGCTGCAGCGACCAACCCGTCGTACGGACCCCTCTCATCGCGGAGCCAAGGGCCCAACTTCGGCCGCGTCATCGGATCCGTGGCGCCCGACACCTCCCAGTCGTCGGCCCAGCCGATGATGTGGCCCCCGGCGGACGCGGCTGCGGTCAGCACGTCCTCGCGTTGCCGCTCTGGAGACGACGTGGCGAGCTTCATCCGCGACAGCCGCCGCACCCCCAGCAGGCACTTTCCGCATCCGTCGTAGGGGCGTTCGATCATGTTCAGGTCCGTACCGCGCAAGACTTCTCCGTTCCGAACACGCAAGGTACGGAGATTTGGCGGCCACACCCAGGATGATCTTGCTCAGCCCAGGAAGCTCAGTCGAACCTGACGGTTGACTTTAGAGATGTTGGTGTCCACCAGGCACACGGACTGCCAGGTGCCCAGTTCCAGTCGGCCGCCGATGACCGGAAGCGTGGCGTGCGGGGGCACGATCGCCGGGAGGACGTGGTCGCGGCCGTGGCCGGGGCTGCCGTGGCGGTGCTGCCAGCGGTCGTCGGCGGGGAGCAGGGTGTGCAGGGTGGCGAGTAGGTCGTCGTCGCTGCCGGAGCCGGTCTCGATGATGGCGATTCCGGCGGTCGCGTGCGGGACGAACACATTCAGCAGACCGTCGCGGCCGGCCGCCGCCTCGCGCAGGAAGTCCTCACAGTCACCGGTGAGGTCGACGACGCGTTCCCGGGAACCGGAGGTGATGTGCAGCATGCGGGTGGTGAAGGCATCAGGCATGCCCTCATCCTGACCCATACAGCACGATTCACATGCGGCGGCACGGTCGGCTGCTGAGACGAGAAGTCCGCTGAGCGAGACACCGTTGACCCGGCCGCACCCCTCCGCCTCCCACCTCCCCTTCCTGCCCTCCTGCCCTCCTGCCCCGGGGCTGCCGTCGGCCACGCTCGGTGTGACCTTCCCGCTCTGCCTCAACGTGTACGCGGGCATTCGCGGCGTCGACGCCCAACTCATCGAGGCCGGTGGGTCGCTGGGGCTGTCCCGGTGGGGCCTCGTGCGGCACGTGGTGCTCCCCAGGCGCGCTCCCCGGTGCGCTGACGGGACTGCGCCACTCCCTCGGCATCATCGCCTGGCTCGCGCTGGTCTTCGCCGAGCAGGTCAACGCCGACTCCTGCATCGGCTTCCTGATGGTGCAGGCAGGGGGTGATCCCCGAACTGGTGGCACGCGAGCTGCCGGACCGAGCGGATCGTACCGGCGGCACGGACCGCACGGACCGCACGGACCGCCCGGGCCGCCCGGGCCGCCCGGGCCGCACCGGCCGTACGTCCTTTGCGGGCGGGGTTCCGCTGCTCGCGACGGGCGGGCGCTGACTCCCGGGAAGCTCCCGGCCTCTCGGGAAGATCCCGGCGCAGGCCTCTGTTGGTAGAAGCGTGAACGAAACGCGCGAGGTCGAGGTAGTCGTCATAGGCGCTGGTCAGGCCGGTCTGTCCAGCGCCTATCACCTACGGCGCACCGGCTTCGAGCCGGACCGTGACTTCGTGGTGCTGGACCACTCCCCCGGTCCGGGCGGCGCCTGGCAGTTCCGGTGGCCGTCGCTGACGTACGGCAAGGTGCACGGGATGCACGCGCTGCCCGGCATGGAACTGACGGACGCCGACCCGGCCAGGCCGTCGGCAGACGTGATCGCCGAGTACTTCGACCGGTACGAGCGCACCTTCGACCTGCGGGTACGGCGTCCCGTGGACGTGACGGCCGTGCGCGAGGGGGACGGCGGGCGGCTGCTGGTGGAGACCTCGGACGGCACCTGGTCGACGCGGGCGCTGATCAACGCCACTGGCACCTGGGACCGGCCGTTCTGGCCGCGTTATCCGGGCCAGGAGACGTTCCGGGGGCGGCAGTTGCACACCGCGCAGTACAACGGCCCCGAGGAGTTCACGGGACAGCGGGTCGTGGTCGTGGGCGGCGGGGCCTCGGGCACCCAGCACCTGCTGGAGCTCGCCCCGTACGCTGCCGCCACCACCTGGGTCACCCGCCGGCCCCCGGTCTTCCGCGAGGGGCCGTTCAACGAGGAGGCGGGCCGGTCCTCGGTCGCGCTGGTTGAGGAACGCGTACGGCAGGGGCTGCCGCCCAGGAGTGTGGTCTCGGTCACCGGGCTGCCGCTCAACGACGCCATCCGGCAGGGGCTGGCGGACGGGGTTCTGGACCGGCAGCCGATGTTCGACCGGATCACACCGGACGGCGTGGAATGGGCCGACGGCCGTCGCGTCGACGCGGATGTCATCCTCTGGGCGACCGGTTTCCGGGCCTCGCTGGATCATCTGACGCCGATGCGGCTGCGCGAGCCGGGCGGCGGGATCCGCGTCGAGGGGACCCGCGCGGTTGCCGATCCGCGTATCCATCTCGTCGGCTACGGCCCCTCGGCCAGCACCATCGGTGCCAACCGGGCCGGGCGCGCGGCCGTACGGGACATCAGGCGGCTGCTGGCCGAGGAGCAGCCCGTCGCCGCGTGACGCCCCGTCGGCTCAGCGGACGCGCGAGCCCTGCGGCTGCCCGCCGCTCCGGTGCAGGGCGTTGAACTCGTCCACGTTGCGCATGTGCGTCGCATAGTCGGAGGTGAAGCGGGTGTCGCCGGGCTTGACCGTGACGAAGTACAGCCAGTCGCCCGGCGGCGGATTGATCACGGCCCGCATCGCCTCCGCGCCGGGGTTGTCGATCGGTGTGGGCGGCAGACCCATGCGCTGGTAGGAGTTGTAGGGGCTCTCGATGTGAGTTTCGTCCGCGCTGGTGCGGACCGTGCTGCGGTTCAGCACGTAGTTGATGGTGGAGTCCATCTGGAGCGGCATGCCGCGCTCCAGCCGGTTGAAGACGACCCGGGCCACTTTCCCCATGTCGGCCTTCGTGGCGGCCTCGGCCTGGATGATGCTGGCGATGGTGACGGCCTGGTAGACGTTCAGGGCGTTGCGCTGCGCTCCCGCCGCGACCGGTGCCCCGTTGAAGTTCTCGTTGGCGGTGTCGACCATGAAGCGCAGCAGCGACTCAGGAGTCGCGCCCTTCTGCAGCGGATACGTCGCCGGGAAGAGATAGCCCTCCGGGTTGCCCGAGGCGTCGTTCGGCAGTTTCAGGCCGGCCTTGCCGATGGACTTGCGGGCGCTGCCCGGGGGCAGCTTGAGGGCCTTGTCGACGGCGTCGTAGATCTGGCTCGCACGCCAGCCCTCGGGGATGACGAGCGCGGCGGGCGCCACCGCCTCGCCGCCGCCTCCCAGGGTCAGCAGCGGCACCACCACGGCGGTGCCGGCCACGACGGCGCCGGCCACGACGAGGACGAGCTTGCCCCGGCGTGTCAGTCGAATCGTGCTCCGTGGCGGAGTGTTCATCAGCATGCGGGAACGGTAATACGCATATCCTCACAAACCCGGCATATCTGACACATCTACCGCTTCGTCGGCCCTGTTCAGCTGGTCGGCTCCAGTTGCGCGTCCCGGCGCACCAGGGCCGCGTACCGCCCGTCCAGTTCCAGCAGTTCCTCGTGCGAGCCGCCTTCGACGACCCGTCCGGAGTCCAGGACCACGATCTGGTCGGCGCCCCGGACGGTGGACAGGCGGTGCGCGATGGTGATGGTCGTCCGGTTGGCCGACAGCGCGTCGATGGCCTGCTGCACGGCGGCCTCCGTGCGGGTGTCCAACGCGCTGGTCGCCTCGTCGAGGATGAGCACGGGCGGATCGCGCAGGATCGTGCGGGCTATCGCCAGGCGCTGCTTCTCGCCACCGGAGAAACGGTGGCCGCGCTCGCCGACGACGGTGTCGTAGCCGTCGGGCAGCCCCGCTATGTGGTCGTGGATCTGGGCGGCCCGTGCCGCCTCCTCCAGTTCCTCGTTGGTGGCGTCGGGCTTGGCGAAGCGGAGGTTGTCGGCGATCGAGGCGTGGAAGAGGTACGTCTCCTGGGAGACGACGCCGACCGCGCGGGCGAGGGTGTCGAAGTCGAGGTCGCGGACGTCGACGCCGTCCAGGGTGACCCGGCCTCCGGTGACGTCGTAGAGGCGGGGCACCAGATAGCCGAGCGTGGACTTGCCCGCGCCGGTCGGGCCGACGATCGCGAGGCTGCCGCCGGCAGGGACGGTGACGTCGATGCCGTCGAGGACGGGCCGGACCGCGGCGCCACCGCCGTCCTTGCCACTCTTGCCGTCCTTCTCGTACCGGAACTCCACGCCCTCGAAGCGGACTTCACCCTTGACCTGGTCGAGGTGGACGGGCTCGGCGCGCTCGGTGATGTCGATCGGCAGGTCGAGGTACTCGAAGATGCGCTGGAAGAGCGCGAGCGAGGTCTGGATCTGGACGCCGGTCGCGAGCAGGCTCACGGCCGGGCGGAACAGGCCCTGCTGGAGCGAGACGAAGGCGACGATGGTGCCGAGGGAGACCTGCGGACCGCCGAGCTGGAGGGCGATGCCCGCGGTCCAGTAGATGACGGCGGGCATCGCGGCCATGACGATGGTGATCACGGCCATGCGCCAGCGGCCGGCCATGTTCGACCTCACCTCGAGGTCGACCAGGCGCTCGGACTCCTCGGCGAAGGACGCGGTGAGCGAGTCGGAACGGCCCATGGTGCGGCCGAGCAGGATGCCGCTGACCGAGAGCGACTCGGTGACCGTGGCGGCCATCGCGGCCATCTGCTTCTGGCGCTGGGTGGTTATCTTCTTGCGCTCGTTGCCGACCCGGCGGCTGATCCACACGAACACCGGCAGCAGGACCAGCGAGACGATCGTGAGCCGCCAGTCGAGGGCGGCCATCGCGACGATCGTGGCGACGACGCTGGTGACGTTGGAGACGAGGGAGGTGGCGGTGGAGGTCACGGTGGCCTGCATGCCGCCGATGTCGTTGGCGATGCGGGACTGCACCTCGCCGGTGCGGGTGCGGGTGAAGAAGGCGAGCGACATGCGCTGCAGGCGGCCGTAGACGGCGGTGCGCAGGTCGTGCATGACACGCTGGCCGACGGTGGTCGAGATCAGCGTCTGGAGCACGCCGAAGACGCTGGTCAGGACGGCGCTGAGGATCATGCCGAGCGCGAGCAGGCTCAGCAGGCCGGTGCGGCCGTCGGGAATCGCGACGTCGAGCGTCTCCTTGAGCAGGAACGGCGTGGCCACGGAGACCAGCGAGGCGGCGCCGACCAGCAGGCCGACGATCGCGAGCCGCCCGCGGTAGGGGCGGAAGAGCTTCAGGATGCGGCGCACCTGCCGGGGCTGTTCCTTGGCGTCGGCAGGCGGGGTCCAGGAGGGTTCTCGGTCGGGATGCATGGGCTCCTACGGTGGTGAACGGGCGCCGGCGCGGAGACCGGCCGACGATGACTTACGGATCTTAGCTCATTGTTACCTATACTCACAATGAACTGCATCCTGATATTGTTCCCGCATGACCACCCCCGACCCCGACGGCCTGCTCGCCGAGCAGTTGCTACGGCTGACCCGCCGGGTGCACCGCATCCAGAAACGCCACCTGGAGCAGCGCGACCTGGGCGTCACGCCCGCCCAGTCCCGGCTGCTGCGCACTCTCGCGCACTACGGCTCGCCACCGCGCATGGCCGACCTCGCCGAGCGCCTGGAGGTGGTGCCCCGCGCGGTGACGACGCTGGTCGACGGGCTGGAGGCGAGCGGCAAGGTGCGCCGGGTGGCGGACCCGGCGAACCGGCGGGTGACCCGGATCGAGCTGACGGACGACGGGCGCACGACCCTGCGCGAGCTGCGCGGCGCCCGCCGGTCGGCGGCCGAGGAGATACTCGCGCCCCTGACCGGGAAGGAGCGCGAGGTGCTCGGTGTGCTGCTGGACACGCTGATCGACGGGGAAGTCCCCAAGCGCTGCTGACAGCCGTGCGGCGCCCCCACGGAACGGAGAGCGCCGCACTCAAGCCGGACAACCGCGCCGGTCTGCCCGACTCAGCAGCGGCTGCGGTCCTCCGTGAGCACTCCCTGAGCCGTGGCCAGGGTGCGGTCGTAGCAGCCGTCCGAGCCGTACAGGCGGTAGCGCTCCGTCGAGGTGCCGACCGCATGCCGCTGGTCGCGCGGGACGTTCAGCGTGAAGGAGGCGTCGCCGCTGTAGGTGTCGTCGAGCCGCGACCACGCGGTGCGCCGGCCGTCCTGCCGCTGCACGACCGCGGCCCGGTCGCCGAGGGTCAGTTCGGTGCGGAGCCGGTTGTCCGTGCCGACCGTCGTGGCGCCGCTCATCGTGTACGTCCGCAACGTGTGCGTCGTCCGCTCGGGACCCTGGCCGCCGACGGTGATTCTCTGGTCGTCGGTCCAGGTCGCGTCGAGTCCGTCCGTGTTCTCGCCGTCGGTCCAGGTGTGTGCGGAGGTGTTGGCGAGGGTCCGGGTGACGGTGGTGGTCACGCGGCCGTGCGAGGTGTCGAGGTATCCGGCGACGGTGAGCCGGTGCCCGGCCCGCGTGTCCACGCGGTTCTCCGAACCAGGCGTGTAGGTGGAGGAGTTGGCGATGTCGGTCGCCTTGTTCTCGGTGAGGGCACCGGTGACCTGGGCCCGGTGCGCGTCCTGCCAGACCAGCACGTTCACGGGGACGCTCCAGCCCGCCTGGCCCGCGGGCACGCCGGCGACGGAGACTTCGACGCGGTGCGGGCGGCCGTCGTCGAACAAACCGGCGTAGGGCGTGAGGTCGTACTCGATGGGCCGGACGTCGAAGGCGCCCGGGGCGGGGATGACGTACCAGAGGAAGGGATCGGACCAGCCGCCGGTCCACACGTTCGGGAACGGCGAGGCGATTCCCGCGAGTTGGCCGTCGACCTTGATCTGCACCTCGCGGTAGGGGCCGTGGTCGGCCTTGCAGGAGTACGACGCCGGGTCGGCGACGGTCATGTACCAGAACTCCTCGCAGCCGCCGCCGGATCCGGTGGCGTACACCTCGGCGACGATGCGCTCGCTGTTGCGCGGGGCGGTGAGGGTCGTGCCGTCGGGCGTGTCGGCGAGGGTCAGGACGCGGTCGGGGGCCGGGGCCTCCGGGCGGCCGGCGTAGAAGGTCAGGGTGACGTGCACGTCGATGACGCCGGTGTAGGTGTCGTTGACGACGTTCCCGATGAGCATCTCGACGTCCTGGGCACTGCGGAAGGTGTCGCTGTAGCGGGTGACGTCCTTCTCGACGTGCCAGGCGATGCCGTCCGGGGACGGCTCGGGCGTGGAGGTACGCAGGATCTCGACGCCGCCGACGTGCAGATAGCCGAGGCGGTCGTACTGACGGCCCTTCACCTTGCCGTCCAGTTGCAGAACGACCTTGCTCCAGTGGTCGCCGCAGCCCTGGGGTGGCGTGTACGAGCCTCGGTAGGGGGTGAAGTCGCGGAACTGGACGTCGGCGAGGGTGACTTCGCAGGATTTGGTATGCGGCCGGTCGACCGGCGGCGCGGCGGTGACCGGGTCGTGCCAGTCGGTGCCGAACTCGGCCGGGACGTCGGCGGCTTGGGCGGCGACGACTCCGGTACCGAAGAGCGTGCCCGCGAAGAGGGTCACTCCCGCGAGCATGGACACGAGCATCCGTCTTCTCATGGCCGGTGTTCTACGGGGAGTTGACCACCCACCGCAATGGACAGATCGGACGACGGCCGCCGGGCGAATGAAGCCACGGCATCGAGTGCGCGGGGGCCGGCCGGATTGCCCCATGCGGACGCACCATCCCGGGACATTTAGTGCTATAAGCACACCCTACTGCCATAGTGCGGTCATGAAGATCACGACCGTCGGCCTCCGACCCGGGCGCACGGCCCTCGCCTTCACCTTCGCCGGTGCCGTCGCCTTCGCCGGTGCCGCCGTTCTCTCCGACCCGCGCCCGGACGGAGGCCATGGCTCACCCGCTCCCGGCTCGACCGCCTCGCCGGTGCCGGGCCCGGCACCGGGGCCCGGCGCACGCGGCATCGGCGACCCCCTGATGCCGCTCGCCGGCAACGGCGGCTACTCGGTGCGCCGTTACACGCTGGACTTCGACTGGCGGGCACCTCGGACGCCCTTCGACGCCGGCGCCACCATCAGCGCCACCGCCACGCAGTCCCTGTCCCGCTTCGACCTCGACTTCGCGGGGAACACGCTGCACCGGGTGACAGTCGACGGGGCACCGGCCACCGCGGTGCGCGACGGCGACGAACTCGTCGTGACTCCCGCCCGGCCGATCCCCCGCGGCAGCGCGTTCACCGTGCACGTGGCCTACACCGCCGACCCGACCCAGCGGCGCCACCGCCACGACGCGATCCAGGACTACGGCTGGGTGCCCACGCCCGACGGCACCGTGGTCTGCGCGCAGCCCGACGGCGCCAAAATGATCTTCCCGGCGAACGACCACCCGAGCCTGCGGGCGCCGGTCACCTTCCACATCACCACCCCCGCAGGGCTCAGCGCGGTGGCCAACGGCCGGCTCGTCGGCACCGTCCGGCGACCCGGCGGACGCACCCGGTGGACGTACGACTCCGAACAGCCGATCGCCGCGCAGCTGGTGCAGCTGGCGATCGGGAGGTTCACGTTCCGCGACCGCCACGGCCCGCGCGGGCTGCCCGTCCGGGACGTGGTGCCGGACGGGCTGGTCGGGGACACCGAGGCATACCGCTCGCTCACCACGGAGCACCTGGACTGGCTGCAACGGCGGCTGGGCCCGTACCCGTTCCGCCGCTACGGCGTACTGGTCGGGGACACCGACCTGCCGGTGGCGCTGGAGACGCAGTCGCTGTCCGTCCTACCGAAGGACGACCTGCTGGGCGGCCGGGTCGACGCCGAACGCAATCTCGTGCACGAGCTGACCCACCAGTGGACGGGTGACAGCGTCGCCATCCGGCGCTGGTCCGACCTGTGGCTGAGCGAGGGGCACGCCCGCTTCTACGAGCGTCTGTACTCCGAGGACCACGACGGCGTCAGTCTCGAGGACGCGATGCGGGACGCGTACGAGCAGCACGACCGGTGGCGTCACGACGACGGGGCGCCCGCCGAACCCACCGAAGCGACGCTGTTCAAGGTGATGCGCTACGACGGCTCGGCGCTGGTGCTGTACGCGCTGCGGGAGAAGGTGGGCGAGGAGACCTTCGACCGGATCGAGCGCTCCTGGGTGACGACGTACCGGGGCCGTGCTGCGGGCACCCGGGAGTTCATCGCGCTCGCGTCCCGGGTCGCGGGCGAGGACCTCGACCCGTTCCTGACGTCGTGGCTGTACGGGCCGCACACCCCGCCCATGCCGGGCCACCCCGACTGGCGGGTGAACCCGGTGCAGGAGTGAGGCCGCACCCGGCTGCCCCACCTGACTGCCCCACCCGCGGCTGCCCCACCCGGGAGGCGGAGTCGCTGCCGCCGACCGGGTGGCCTGGACCGTGGCGCTGGTCCAGCTCGGTGACGCTCGACGCGCCGTGACGCGCGGGGACCGGAAACGTACGGGGGGTGACGTGAACGGCAACTCCGGTCCTGGCCGCCTTTTTCCTGGCCGCCCGGGTCCCGGCTGCCTTTCGCCTGGCTGCGACGAGCACGGTTGGAGCGCGTGATGAGAAGACCTGCTGTCCCACGTGTCACCGGATCCGCCCGCGGGTGTCGCTGGAAGACCTGTGTGATCGGGTCGGCGGCGCTGCTGACGCCGCTGCTGATCGCCCCGCTGTCCGGCTGCGACAAGCCCCGGGAACCGAGTCTGCAGGACGCCTTCACGGAGGCCGCGAGGGAGTATCACGTGCCGCGCAGTGTGCTCATGAGCGTGTCCTACATGCAGTCGCGATGGGACGCCCATCCGGGCGCCCCCAGCGTCGCGGGCGGCTACGGACCGATGCACCTGGTGGACACCGGCCGGGCCCACGCCCCGGCGCCGGCCCCTGGTCCCGCGGCGCTGCAGGGCGGCAACGCCGGGCAGCGCGCGAACGCAGGGGCACCCGCCGCAGGCGACGAAGACGCCGAAACCGACGCCCCGCACCGCAGCGCCGACCCGCCGGCCGACCTACGGCACGCCGCGCAGCTGATCGAGGAACGGACCGAGCGCCTGCGGACCGACGCCACCGCCAACGTACGGGGCGGCGCGGCACTTCTGGCGGACACGCAGCGGCGGCTGGGCAAGCCCCTCAGCGCCAACCCGGGGGACTGGTGGGAGGCGGTGGAGCACTTCCCGGGCACACCTGATGCCACATCAGCGGCGACCTACGCGAACGACGTCTTCGCGGTGATCCGGCGGGGAGCGCACCGGATCACCGCCGAAGGGCAGCACGTCACCCTGCCCGCCAGCCCTGGTGTGCGGCCACGCATTGCCATGGCACAGGGTCCGCAACGGTCGAAGGAGGTGGAGTGCCCGCGCGAGCTGTCCTGCGACTGGCTCGCTGCGGCGTACGAGGAGATCGGCGACGGCCGGTACGGCAACCACGATCTGGGCGACCGGCCCCAGGACGAGGGGATCGAGTACATCGTCATCCACGACACCGAGGCGTCGCTGAAGAGCATGTTCCAGACCGTGCAGGATCCGACGGAGGCGTCGTGGCACTACTCGATCCGCTCCAGCGACGGCCATGTCACCCAGCACATCAAAACCAAGGACCCGGCCTGGCACTCCGGCAGCAGATTCATGAACGCCCGTTCGATCGGCATCGAGCACGAGGGGTTTCTCAGACAGCCGGGCACCTGGTACACGGAGCAGATGTACCAGGCCTCGGCGCGCCTCGTGCGCTACCTGGCCAAGAAGTACAGCATTCCGCTCGACCGGCAGCACATCTTCGGGCATGACAACGTGCCGGCTCCGACCGCCGGCAGCATCCCCGAGATGCACGACGACCCCGGCCCCTTCTGGGACTGGCGGCACTACTTCGACCTGCTCGGCGCGCCGCTGCGGGCCACAGCCGCTCCGAACAGCGACATGGTGACGATCCTGCCGGACTTCGCCGAGCACAAGCCCGAGTTCACGGGGTGCGCCGCGGATGGTGTGCCATGCCCGACGCACGGTTCCAGCGCCGTCCGCCTGCACACCGAACCGTTCGACGACGCACCGCTCATCCAGGACCCGGGCCGCAAGCCGAACGGCGAGGCGTCCACGAAGGACGTCAACGACCTGGGGGCGCGCGCTTCCGCCGGCCAGACCTTCGCGGTCGCCGAACGCGACGGCGACTGGACGGCGATCTGGTTCCAGGGCCGGAAGGCCTGGTTCAAGAACCCCAGGAAGCACCCGACGGCCGTCGGTGCGGCCGGCCGGATGGTGACGCCGAAGGAGGGTCTGGACGAGGTCAAGGTCTTCGGGCGTGCGATCCCGGAGCAGGGCGCCGTCCCGGAGGAGATGTCGGATCGGACCCCCGAGTCTCCGCTCCCGTACCGCTTCCTGGCGGGTCAGCGGTATGTGACGCAGTCCCACCTCGACAGTCCCTACCTCGCCAAGTCGTCCTACGACGACTCGCCCGGGTCCTTCGTCAGCGGCCGGGAGGGGTACTACGAGATCCAGTTCGGCCACCGGCTCGCCTTCGTCCGGGCGAGCGACGTGGACGTTGTGGGCTCGACCGCCACCGCGGGAGCGCCGCCGGCGGACTAGGTCCTGTCGTCAAATTCCCGGTCGCCCATCACCACGATGGGGTCGCCAGCCGGGGAACCAGATGCCGCCGCCCCGGTCCTCGCCCCAGGAGCCGGCCGCCGGTCCTGGCCGGAAGTCAGTGGATTTCGCGGACGTCCGGAGAAAAACCGTTTGAAATTCACCACTCTGCGACGCGAACCTTTCACGGCCAGTTGCCGCCGCAACCCTGACACGAGCCGCTGGGACGCCATGCAGATTCAAGACCTTCCGTATTCCGACCCGGGCGTACCGGACACGCGCTCGGGTCCCCGCTTCCTGTGGTGGCTCGAGCGCAATCAGCTCGGCGGGCAGCTGAAGGCGCTCGCCTGGGGCCTGCTGCACTTCGTCTCCGTCTCCTCCATGCCCTTCTGCGTGGGCCTCGCCGTCCAGGCGGTCGTCGAACGCTCCGGCACCCTCCTCGCCCTGACGGGTGGTCTGATGCTGCTGTGCGGTGCGGGCATCGCCGTCGGCGACACCTTCCTGCATCGCACCGCCGTCACGAACTGGATCACGGCCGCCGCCCGCGTCCAGCAGCTGCTGGCCCGCCAGGCGGCCCATCTGGGCTCTGCCCTGACGCGGCGGGTGGCGGCGGGTGAGGTGGTGGCCGTGTCCACCGGTGACGTGGAGAAGATCGGCTGGTTCGTGGAAGCGGTCTCCCGGTTCACCGCCGCCGCGCTGACGGTCGTCGTGGTCTGTGTCGCCCTCCTCGTCTACCAGCCCGCCCTCGGCGTGGTCGTCGCGGGAGGCCTGCCCCTGGTGGCGCTCGCGGTGCTGCCGCTGCTGCCACGGGCGACGCGCCGCGCCGACGCCCAGCGGGAGAAGGCCGGCCGGGCCACCGAGCTGGCCTCCGACACCGTCGCCGGGCTGCGCGTGCTGCGCGGCATCGGCGGCGAGGAGCTGTTCCTCGACCGCTACCGCCGCGCCTCGCAGGAGGTACGGCACGCCGCCGTGCGCAGCGCCCGCATGTGGTCGCTGATCTCGGCCATCCAGGTGCTGCTGCCCGGGCTGCTGCTGGTCGCGGTCGTCTGGCACGGCGTCCACCTGGCCCGCCAGGGCCGGATCACGGTCGGCGAACTCGTCACCGTCTACAGCGCGGTGATGGTCCTCAATTACCCACTGCGGCACTTCGAGGAGATCGCCATGGCGTACTCCTTCTCACGTCCCTCGGCCATGCGGGCCGCGCGCGTACTGTCCCTGGAGCGGGCCACGGCCGCCGACGGCTCCCCCGAGCGTGAGGCCGACGTTCCGGGCGGGGACCTGTACGACCCGGCCACCGGTCTGCTCGCACCCGGCGGTCTGCTCACCGCGGTGGTGTGCGGCGACCCGGACGCGGCCGGACGGCTCGCGGAACGGCTGGGCGGCCACCCCGCCGAACCGGGTCCCTCGGTGCTGCTCGGCGGCGTCCCCCTCGACGAACTCCCCCTCGGCAGCGCCCGCACCGCGGTCCTCGTCCAGGACAAGGATCCGGTGCTGCTGTCCGGCACCCTGCGCGAACTGCTCGACGTGCCCGCCTCCGGTGCCGTCCCGGCCGCGGACGCGCTGGCCGCCGCGCAGTGCGACGACGTCCTGGACGCGCTCGTGCAAGGCTCGCTGGACGCCGCCGACCCGATGGACGCCCGCATCACCGAGCGGGGCCGTTCCCTGTCGGGCGGCCAGCGGCAGCGGCTCGCGCTGGCCCGGTCGCTGATCACCGACCCGGAGGTACTGGTCCTGGACGAGCCGACCTCGGCGGTCGACTCGCACACCGAGGCACGGATCGCGGACGGGCTGCGGCGGCTGCGCTCGGGGCGGACGACGGTGGTGTTCACCTCCTCTCCCCTGCTGCTGGACCGCGCGGACCGGGTCGCCCTCGTCCACGAGGGCGAGGTCATGGCGGTCGGCGTGCACCGCGAACTGATCGACGGCGAGCCGCGGTACCGGGCCGTGGTGACACGGGAGAGCGACGACGAACTGAGCAGTGCAGAAGGAAATGCGGCCGGGGCCGACGGAAACGCTCTCGTGGGCGCCCCGCAGAAGCTGGAAGAGATGGAGGAGAGCGCATGATCGGCGTTGCGCCACCGGCGTACGACCCGGCGGCTCCGACGACCGCCACCACCTTGCCTGTCGGCGCGGCCTCCACCGTGCGCGCCTACGTGGCCGAGCTGTTCCGTCGGCACCGCCGGGCCTTCCTGCTCCTCATCGGCGTCAACACGGTCGCCGTGGTCACCTCGATGGTGGGCCCCTACCTGCTCGGCGGCCTCGTCGAACGGGTCTCCGACGGCGCCCGGGAGCTTCATCTCGGCCTGACCGTCGGGCTGTTCGTGCTCGCCCTGGCCGTGCAGGCGGTGTTCGTCCGGCAGGTACGGCTGCGCGGCGCGATGCTCGGCGAGCGGATGCTGGCCGACCTGCGCGAGGACTTCCTGGTCCGCTCGGTGGGGCTGCCGCCGGGCGTGCTGGAGCGGGCGGGCACCGGCGACCTGCTCTCCCGCATCACCACCGACATCGACCGGCTCGCCAACGCCATGCGGGAGGCCGTGCCGCAGCTGGCGATCGGTGTCGTGTGGGCCCTGCTGCTGCTCGGCGGGCTGGTCGTGACGGCGCCGGCGCTGGCCGCCGCCGTGCTGCTCGCGGTGCCGGTGCTGGTGGCCGGGTGCCGCTGGTACTTCAAGCGGGCGCCCTCCGCCTACCGCTCCGAGGCCGCCGGATACGCCGCCGTCGCCGCCGCGCTCGCCGAGACCGTCGACGCCGGCCACACCATCGAGGCGCACCGCCTCGGCGCCCGGCGCATCGCGCTCTCGGAGCGGCGGATCAAGGAGTGGACCGCCTGGGAGCGGTACACCCTGTGGCTGCGGTGCGTGCTCTTCCCGGTGATCAGCGCCGTCCACGCCCTCGTGCTCGGCTCGGTCCTGATGGTGGGCGGCTCCTTCGTGCTGCAGGGCTGGATCGGGGTCGGACAGCTGACGACGGGCGCGCTGATCGCACAGATGCTCGTCGAGCCGGTGAACCTGATCCTGCGCTGGTACGACGAGGTGCAGGTCGCCCAGGTCTCGCTGGCCCGCCTGGTCGGTGTGCGGGACATCGAGCCGGAGGCCGGGGACGGTGCACTGTCGCCCGACGGACGGAACGTGCACGCCGACCGGGTGCACTTCGGCTACCGCGAGGGCGTCGACGTACTGCGCAAGGTGTCCCTCGAGGTCGCCCCCGGCACCCGGATGGCCCTGGTAGGCCCCTCCGGCGCGGGCAAGTCCACGCTGGGCCGGCTGCTCGCCGGCATCTACGCGCCCCGGGACGGCCGGATCACCCTGGGCGGCGCGGAGCTGTCCCGGATGCCGGCGGAACGCGTCCGATCCCACGTCGCCCTCGTCAACCAGGAACACCACGTCTTCGTCGGCTCCCTGCGCGACAACCTCCTGCTGGCCCGCACCAGCGCGGCCGACGCAGAGCTGTGGGCGGCCCTGGGCGCGGTCGACGCGGACGGCTGGGCGCGGGCGCTGGACGATGGCCTGGACACCGAGGTCGGCTCCGGCGGACTGGCGCTCACCCCGGCGCAGGCCCAGCAGATCGCGCTGGCCCGGCTGGTGCTGGCCGACCCGCACACGCTGGTCCTGGACGAGGCGACCTCGCTGCTCGACCCGCGCGCGGCACGCCACCTGGAACGCTCCCTGGCCCGCGTTCTCGACGGCCGCACCGTCGTCGCCATCGCCCACCGCCTGCACACCGCCCACGACGCCGACGTGATCGCCGTCGTGGAGAACGGCCGCATCAGCGAGCTGGGCAGTCACGAGGAGCTGGTAGCGGCGGACGGCGCGTACGCGGCCCTGTGGCGCTCGTGGCACGGATGAGCGGGCGGCGGTGACGCCGGGGGACGGGCCGGTGCCCACCACACCGGCCGTGCCCGTCGCACCGGCCGTACCTGCTGCTCCGGCCCGTTCGGTACCCGCCGCCGGGGCCCGGAGCGGGCGTGCAGGCCCAGGCGAGGGCCCGTGCCGTTGCGCAGTCCCGAACAGGGGTGGAAGGCTGGAAAGCGGCACCGGCTCGGGGAACGCCCGGGAACCTTTGGGTTCGCCGCGCGTGCAACCCTTGGCGAGCGTGCTGACGACCCGCCTCCCCGTGCGGAGGTACGAGGCCGTCCTCACCACCTGGAGGTACCCGTGGACAACGCCGACGGATGGGGAGACGACGTCTACCAGCCCGATGCGTCCGAGATCCGGGAGGACTCGGGTGTGCTCGATGTCGAGGACACCCTGGAGAACGACGGCGTCGACGACCCTCTCGACCGGGGTTGGTCCCCTCCCGAGCGGCCGTGGGCGGTGGAGCACAGCGGTGTGACGGCGGCCGAACGCCAGGCTGGGGAGACGCTGGACCAGCGGCTCGCCGAGGAACTGCCCGACCTCGCTCCGCCCGACGGCGACGACATCGGCGACTGCCAGAAGAGCGACGGGGAACTCCTGGACAACGAAGTCGGCCACTTCCGCTCCGGTCGCCTGGTCGCGCCGGACGAGGGCGCGCACGAGGACGAGGAGAGTGCCCTCGTCGCCACGGACGTCGGCATCGACGGCGCCGCCGCGTCCGCGGAGGAGGCCGCGATGCACATCGTGGACGAGGACTTCCTCTCCGGCTGAACCCATCGAGCCTCCGGCTGCACCCGCTGAACCGGATGCCGGTGCCCCCTGCCCGACCGCCTCACGCGAGGAGCCGCCATGCAGCAGGACAAGCACCCCGACTACCACGCCGTGGTCTTCCGCGACCGCGCCGCCGGATACGCCTTCCTGACCCGGTCCACCGCACAGAGCGAGCAGACCATCGAGTGGGACGACGGCCAGACCTACCCGGTGATCGACGTGGAGATCTCCTCCGAGAGCCACCCCTTCTACACGGGCAAGGCCCGCACCGTCGACACCGAGGGCCGCATCGCCCGCTTCGAGCGCCGGTACGGCGAGCCGGACGCGGGCAGGACGACCTGACCGGCCGGGGCACGGCCAGGGGCAGGAGCGGCAGCCCGCACTGCCCGGCCGACGCCGGCAGCGGCCCGCGCATCCCGGCCGCGAGCGGCGGGTCAGATCACGTTGAGGGCAGCCGCGCAGCCCACTCCCCCGAGCAGCATGAACACCGGCATCAGGACCTTCAGCTCGACCCAGCTGCCCGCCCGGAACCGCATCGCCTTCGGCGGCCCCACCGGGTACCAGCGCTTGCGGCCCACCGGGATCGGCCACAGGATCGGGCAGCCGGAGACGGTGAGCGCGTCCCCGATGTCGTGCACCAGCGCGCCCAGCACGACCGGCAGCCCCAGCCACAGGTACTCCTGCCCGGGCGCGGTGAACAGCCAGTCGGAGCCGTTGCCCGGCTTGTCCAGCACCCCGGCGAGGATCCACGCGCTGGTCGCCGCGAGCAGCCAGACCAGGACATCGCTGCTGGAGCCGCGCGCCGCCCGCCACAGCAGGCCCTCGATCGCCAGCACCATGTGTGCGAAGAGGATCGCCAGCACCGCCCACCTGCCACCGGTGACGGCCGCTGCCGAGCAGCCCGCTCCGATGAGGACCGCCCACAGCCAGGTGTGGGTCAGGGTGCGGTGTCCGCCGGAGCGGCGCGGGTCGCCCTTCTTCCTGGTCGACTTGTAGGCGGCGTACGACAGCTTGTCGACGATCTCGCAGAGCCAGCGCGAGACGGGCCCGAAGGCACGCGAGATGGTGGCCGCCTTGTGGTCCAGATCCGGGGCGAGGGCGGCTCCGGCACAGACCAGGGCGCCGACGAGGAGGACCGGCCAGGGCATCGTGTGCCCGGTCGCCGCGGCTGCCGCTCCGACGCCGAGCCAGGCGGCGGCCCCCGACAGTGAGTGTGCTGGTCCCATCATGGCCGCTTCCCGCCCCATTCCTCGTGTGCCGCTGTCCGGTTGACCCGGTGCGCTGACGTTTCGTCGGCGACACAGCGTAGCGGCCGTGATCTTCGGATCCGCAGCCGATTCCCCGCTTGGGGACAAGGCCAGGCAAGATGGGTCCGTGACCCTCATCGATCAGCTGCCGCCGACCGCCGACCCCGACGCCCTGTACGAAGCCTTCGAGTCGTGGGCGCTGGAGCGTGGCCTCACCCTCTATCCCCACCAGGAGGAGGCACTGATCGAGGCGGTCTCCGGGGCGAACGTGATCGTCTCGACGCCCACCGGCTCCGGCAAGAGCATGATCGCCGCGGGCGCGCACTTCGCCGCGCTGGCCCGGGACGAGGTCACGTTCTACACAGCCCCGATCAAGGCACTGGTGTCGGAGAAGTTCTTCGAGCTGTGCAAGCTCTTCGGCACCGAGAACGTCGGCATGCTCACCGGCGACGCCTCGGTCAACGCCGATGCGCCGGTGATCTGCTGCACCGCCGAGGTGCTGGCCTCGATCGCGCTGCGCGACGGCAAGGACGCGGACGTCGGCCAGGTCGTGATGGACGAGTTCCACTTCTACGCGGAGGGTGACCGCGGGTGGGCCTGGCAGATCCCGCTGCTGGAACTCCCTCAGGCGCAGTTCATCCTGATGTCGGCGACTCTGGGCGACGTGTCCTTCTTCGAGAAGGACCTCACCCGCCGCACCGGCCGCCCCACCTCGGTGGTCCGCTCGGCGACCCGCCCGGTGCCGCTGTCGTACGAGTACCAGCTCACCCCGCTCACCGAGACCCTCACCGACCTGCTGGCGACCAAGCAGGCCCCCGTCTACATCGTGCACTTCACGCAGGCGCAGGCAGTGGAGCGGGCGCAGGCGCTGATGAGCATCAACATGTGCTCGCGGGAGGAGAAGGACCAGATCGCCAAGCTGATCGGCAACTTCCGTTTCACCACCAAGTTCGGCCGCAATCTCTCCCGTTACGTCCGGCACGGCATCGGCGTCCACCACGCCGGCATGCTGCCGAAGTACCGGCGCCTGGTGGAGAAGCTGGCGCAGGCCGGTCTGCTGAAGGTCATCTGCGGCACGGACACGCTCGGCGTGGGCGTCAACGTGCCCATCCGGACGGTGCTTTTCACGGCGCTGACCAAGTACGACGGCAGCCGGGTGCGCACGCTGCGGGCCCGTGAGTTCCACCAGATCGCGGGCCGGGCCGGCCGGGCCGGCTTCGACACGGCGGGACTTGTCGTCGCGCAGGCGCCCGAGCACGTCATCGAGAACGAGAAGGCCCTCGCCAAGGCGGGCGACGACCCGAAGAAGCGCCGCAAGGTGGTGCGCAAGAAGGCGCCGGAGGGATTCGTCGGCTGGACGGAGAACACCTTCGACAAGCTCATCACCTCCGAACCGGAGCCGCTGACCTCGCGCTTCCGGGTGACGCACACGATGCTGCTGTCGGTGATCGCCCGGCCGGGCAACGCCTTCGAGGCGATGCGCCGGCTCCTGGAGGACAACCACGAGCCGCGCAGGCAGCAGCTGCGGCACATCCGGCGCGCGATCGCGATCTACCGCTCGCTGCTGGACGGCGGGATCGTGGAGAAGCTCGACAAGCCGGACGCCGAGGGCCGTATCGTCCGGCTCACGGTCGACCTCCAGCAGGACTTCGCGCTCAACCAGCCGCTGTCCACGTTCGCGCTCGCCGCGTTCGAACTCCTCGACCCGGAGTCGCCGTCCTACGCCCTGGACATGGTGTCCGTGGTGGAGTCCACGCTGGACGACCCGCGGCAGATCCTCGTCGCCCAGCAGAACAAGGCGCGCGGCGAGGCCGTCGCCGCGATGAAGGCGGACGGTGTCGAGTACGAGGAGCGCATGGAGCGCCTCCAGGACGTCACCTACCCGAAGCCGCTGGAAGAGCTGCTCTTCCACGCGTACAACACCTACCGCAAGAGCCACCCCTGGGTCGGCGACCATCCGCTGTCGCCGAAGTCGGTCATCCGGGGCATGTACGAGCGGGCGCTGTCCTTCACGGAGTTGGTGTCCTTCTACGAGCTGGCCCGCACCGAGGGCATCGTGCTGCGCTACCTCGCCAGCGCCTACAAGACCCTCGACCACACCATCCCGGACGACCTGAAGTCCGAGGACCTGCAGGACCTGATCGAGTGGCTCGGCGAGATGGTGCGCCAGGTGGACTCCAGCCTCCTGGACGAGTGGGAGCAGCTGGCCAACCCGGAGGAGATGACCGCCGAGGAGGCCCGGGAGAAGGCCGACGAGGTCAAGCCGGTCACCACCAACGCGCGCGCCTTCCGGGTCCTGGTCCGCAACGCGATGTTCCGTCGCGTGGAGCTGGCGGCCCTGGACCAGGTCGAGGAACTGGGCGAGATGGACGCCGAGTCCGGCTGGGACGCCGATGCCTGGGGCGAGGCGATGGACAAGTACTGGGACGAGTACGAGGATCTCGGCACCGGCCCCGACGCCCGCGGCCCCAAGCTGCTGGTCATCAAGGAGGAGCCGGAGAACGGTCTGTGGCGCGTCCGCCAGATCTTCGACGACCCGAACGGCGACCACGACTGGGGCATCAGCGCGGAGATCGACCTGGCGGCCTCCGACGCCGAGGGCCGTGCGGTCGTCCGCGTCACCGACGTCGGCCAGCTGTGAGCACAGGAGAAGCCCACCGATGACGAACCCGGCCGAGAGACTGGTCGACCTGCTCGACCTGGAGCAGATCGAGGTCAACATCTTCCGTGGCCGCAGCCCGCAGGAGTCCTTGCAGCGGGTCTTCGGCGGCCAGGTGGCGGGCCAGGCGCTCGTCGCCGCCGGGCGTACCACCGACGGAGACCGCCCCGTGCACTCGCTGCACGCGTACTTCCTGCGCCCGGGCCGGCCGGGTGTGCCGATCGTGTACCAGGTGGAGCGGGTCCGCGACGGACGGTCGTTCACGACGCGCCGGGTCACGGCCGTGCAGCAGGGCCGCACGATCTTCAATCTGACCGCCTCCTTTCACCTGCCTGAGGAAGGACCGTTCGAGCACCAGCTGCCGCCGGCCCGTGAGGTGCCGGACCCGGAGTCCCTGCCGACGGTGGCCGAGGAGATCCGCAAGCATCTGGGCGCGTTGCCGGAGCAGTTGGAGCGGATGGCGCGCCGCCAGCCGTTCGACATCCGTTATGTCGACCGGCTGCGCTGGAACGCCGAGGAGATCAAGGGGGCCGAGCCGCGCAGCGCCGTGTGGATGCGCGCGGTGGGCCCGCTCGGCGACGACCCGCTGGTCCACACGTGTGCGCTGACCTACGCCAGTGACATGACGCTCCTGGACGCGGTGCGGATCCCGGTCGAACCGCTGTGGGGTCCGCGGAGCTTCGACCTGGCGTCGCTGGATCACGCCATGTGGTTCCACCGGCCGTTCCGCGCGGACGAGTGGTTCCTGTACGACCAGGAGTCCCCGATCGCCACCGGCGGGCGCGGCCTGGCCCGCGGACGTATCTACGACCTTCAGGGACGTCTGCTCGTCTCGGTCGTTCAGGAGGGTCTGTTCCGGGCGCTGTAGCGGACCCGGTCAGCGCCCTGCGGGGGGGCGTACAGCGGGTCGGCGCCGGGTGTTCAGACTTCTGCGGGTCGGTGGCTTCTGCGGCGCAGCCAGGTCCGCAGGCCGCGATGGCGCTGGGGCCCTCCGGACTCCGGCTTGTGGTGCCGGGGTGCGACGGGCTGCGGAGCCGGCCGCGGGAGGGGCTCGATGTGCTGTGTGGTCGGGTGTGTCACGGGGCGGGTGTGGCGTGGGGCCGTGTGCGGGGCGGGGCCGTTGTGCCGAGAGGCCGGGCGCGGAGCGGGGCGACAGAGCCGTGCCTCCTCCACCGCCTGTGCCAGCTCGCTGCGCAGCCACGCGATCTCGTCGGGGTCGGCGGCCGTCATGATCTGCTCGGCGAGCTGCGCGGACGGGGATCCTGACGCGCCGTGGGCGGGCGGAGCGGCCCGGTAGCGGTTCAACTCGGCGCGCTCGTACGGGTCCCTGACGACATTGGCGACCTCCACGGGTTCGAGAAAGGCGGCCAGGACTCCGGCCCGTTGCCAGGCGTCCTCGGCCTGCCGCAGCAGGAAACCGCGGTGCCGTCCCCGCCAGTTGCGTGCGCGCAGGTCCACTCCGGCTTCCAGCTGCCCGCGCAGCGTCTCGGGCGTACGGCCCTTGAGCAGGGGCGCGTTCTCGGTGCCGGATGTGAAGTGTCGTAGTTCTTCGGCCAGATAGAGCCAGACCACGGCCCGGTAGCGGTTGCGGTAGAACTTGACTGGCACGACCAGGCCCAACCGGGCGAGCCGGGTGAACCTGCCTGCCGGAATCTCCATGAGCGCGGCGCCCTCGGCGGTGCCGACGATGCGCACCCGTTCGCGCAGGGCGTCGGGGAAGCCGTCCTGGGCGCGCAGCCGGTCGATCTCCGCGCGTTGAACACGGCGGCCCCCGCCTCCGCCCTCGTCGGGCACGGTGCGGATCTGACCGAGCAGGACCGCGAGGTCGAACTCTCCTCGCTTGATCCTCAGTTCACGTGCGGCGTGACCGGCCGCCCAGGTGACGGAGTGGGATGGATCGAAAGTGCTTGCCGACATGCTCGTACTCCCCCGTGGAGTCGGTTGGCTCACGCCGTGTGCGCTCGCCGTGCAAAAACCGTAGCCGGTTCGGCGAATCTCGCGGCAAGCCTGTGGATAACTTCGCGGGGCAAGGCAAATGCGCAGGTCAGACGTCTGTTATGGGAGCGCGTTCGGGTTGCCGGGCATCCACGCCGAGGTGTTCGCCGACTCGGTTGACGAGCAGGGTCATCTCGTAGGCGATCTGGCCGATGTCCGCCTCCGCGCCGCTGAGCACGCACAGACAGCTGCCGGTGCCGGCGGCGGTCACGAACAGCACGGCGTCGTCGTACTCGATCATCGTCTGGCGCACCCGGCCCGCGCCGAAGTGGCGTCCCGAACCCTTGGCGAGGCTGTGCAGCCCGGACGCCACGGCGGCCAAGTGCTCGGCGTCCTCGCGACGGAGGCCCGTACTGGCCCCCGTGACCAGCCCGTCGTTCGACAGGACCAGCGCGTGCCGCACATGCTCCACCCGCTGGGTCAGGTCGTCCAGCAGCCAGCCGAGTCCCTGGTTCTGCGCCATTTCCGTCTCCCCGTGTGACCTCTCCCCCTCACCGGAGGATCTGCCCGCCAGCCTTCCCCACGACCGGCGTCCGGGCAAGCAGGATGGGCGTATGGCACAGAAGATGACCGATGAGGAATGGCGGGCGTTCGTCTCGTACGGCACCCGAACCGGCAAGTTGTCCACGGTGAGCGCCGACGGGAGCCCGCACGTGGCCCCGATCTGGTTCCTCGTGGACGGGGACGAATTGGTCTTCAACACCGGCAAGGAGACCGTGAAGGGGCGCAATCTCGCGCGGGACGGACGGATCGCGCTGTGCGTGGACGACGACAGGCCGCCGTTCCACTTCGTGGTGCTGAGCGGACGCGCCCAGCTGTCGGAAGACCTGGACGAGGTACGTCTTTGGGCCACCCGGATCGCCGCACGCTACATGGGCGCGGACCGCGCGGACGAGTACGGCGCCCGCAACGGCGTTCCGGGTGAGCTGCTGGTCCGCGCTTCCATCAAGAAGGTGGTGGCGGTCAAGGACCTGGCCGCCTGAGGGATCTCAGCCCGCCGAGTGCAGGAGCCGGGCGGTGTGCGTCCGCCCGGCGTACTCGACGAGCCGGATCAGCACTTCCTTGCCGGAGTCCCGGTCACGTGCGTCGCACAGCACCACGGGGGTGCCCCTGTCGAGGACCAGGGCCTGGGAGACGTCGTGGGCGCCGTACGCGTGGACTCCCGCGAAGCAGTTGACGGCCACCACGAACGGGATGCGCCGGTGCTCGAAGTAGTCGACCGCCGGGAAGCAGTCCTCCAGCCGCCGGGTGTCCGCGAGCACCACGGCGCCGAGCGCTCCCTGCGACAGCTCGTCCCACAGGAACCAGAAACGTTCCTGCCCCGGCGTGCCGAACAGGTAGAGGGAGAGCCCGGAGCGGAGGGTGATGCGTCCGAAGTCCATGGCGACACTCGTGGTGACCTTGTGCGCCAAGCCGTCCGTACCGTCCACCAACCGGCCCTCCTCGCCGAGCAGTTCCCCTGTGCGCAGCGGTTTGATCTCGCTGACGGCCCCGACCAGGGTCGTCTTGCCGACGCCGAATCCGCCGGCAACCACGATCTTCAGCGCCAGGGTGGCGGACGTCTCGTCGCCGGTGTCGGATTGCCGCTCGCCCGGCGGGTTCTGAAGGTTCATCTACAGCGCTCGCAATCCCTCGATGACCTCGCGCAGAATCCGCGCATCGGGCAGGCGTGCCGTAGGCCCCGGGCGGCTGACGGTCACGCAGCCCAGTTCCACGAGGTCGCCCAGGAGCACCCTGACCGCTCCGACAGGAAGCTCCGTGTCCGCGGCCAGCTCGGCGACGGACTGCGTCTCCCGGCGGCACAGTTCGATCAGCCTGTGATGTTCGGGGCCGAGTGCCGTTTCGTCGCATAGCCCCGGTGCGGCCGGGTCGAGGGCGACGAATGCGACGAGGTCGAAGCACACCCCGGTGTGTCCCGGCCGGCTCCGCCCGCCGGTCATGGCGTACGGGCGCACCAGGGGTCCGGCTTCGTCGTCGCACCACTGGCCGCCCGCGTGGTCCACGTGTCCCATGGTCCCGGGACGCTAGGGGTACACGGGCGCACAAAGGGGGCGTATTTCGAAACATGTTGGAATATGACGCACAGATGCGACAGAACGATCGCATCCCGCTCGAACATGCGCACAGGAATATCCCTCATGCCGGTGAGGGATCATGCGGTGCATGAGCGATGACCACACACACGTGCAGGAGTTCTTCACCGCGCGGGCGGCCGACTGGGACAGCAGGTTCCCCGACGACGGCCCCGCCTACGCGGCTGCCGTCGCCGACCTGGGGCTCAGGGCGGGCGACCGCGTGCTCGACGCGGGCTGTGGCACGGGACGCGCACTGCCGCCGCTGCGTGCCGCCGTGGGGCCCTCCGGAGTGGTGGTGGGTGCCGACCTCACCCCGGCGATGCTCCAGGCCGCCGCGCGGGCGGGCAGGGACCGCGACGGGCAGCTGTTGCTCGCCGACGTCGCGGCGCTGCCGCTGCGGTCGGGGTCGTTGGACGCCGTGTTCGGCGCGGGACTGATCTCACACCTGCCGCAACCGGCGGAGAACCTGCGGGAGCTGGCCCGCGTGGTGCGGCCGGGTGGAATGCTCGCGCTCTTCCATCCCATCGGCCGGGCGGCCCTGGCGGCGCGTCAGGGACGGCAGATCACTCCGGACGACCTGCGGGCCGAGCCCAATCTCGGCCCGCTGCTGGCCCGTTCCGGGTGGCGCATGACGTCGTACGTGGATGAGTATGCCCGTTTTCTCGCGCTCGCAGTGCGCGAGGACTGACGAGCGGGCCGGGTCACTCCCGCCCGGCGACGGCCGCCACGAAGGCGTCGGGATTGTCGAACATGACGTTGTGCCCGGCGCCCGGGACCGTCACCACGCGCACCCCGGCGGCCTCCAGGCCTTCCCTGCCGGGGAGTTCGCCGCTGTCCTCGCCCTGCAGATAGACGCGGTCGACGGACAGGCCCTCCAGGATGGTGCGCATCACGGGGTCCGAGCCGCGCCGCAGGCCGACGGCGCTGCGGTGCAGGGCACGCGGATCGGCAAGCCGCATCGTGGCCGCCCACAGCGGCCCGACGGCCTCCAGCACGCGCGCGTACGCGCTTTCGGCGAACTCGTCCTCTTCGTAGGCGGCGATGCCGCTACTGCCGGCGGTCGGCGGCGGGAACGCGTCGAGGTTGGCCTCGGTGAGGACCAGCCGGGAGACGAGGTCGGGCCGCCGGTGGGCGAGCGCGATGGCGACGGCGCCACCCATGCTGTGCGCGATCAGCTCGGCGCCGGTGACTCCCGCCTTGTCCAAGGCGACCGCCACGGCGTCGGCGTGCTCCTCCAGCGTGTAACCGAAGCACTGGGGCCGGTCACTGATGCCGTGCCCGGGCAGATCCACGAACAGACTGCGGCGGCCGGCCAGTTCGGGGCGGGCCGCGATGTGCGCGTGATAGACGGCGGACATCGATCCGAGCCCGTGCAGATACACACGCACGGGCTCCGCGCCCGGCACCTCGGTCCAGCGGATCCGGCTTCCCCTGCCATCGAATTCGGCCTGCAGCAACGTGCCCTCCTGATGCCTGCGGTGACGTGGCGTTCACGGCGGCCCTCAAGATACCTCGGGACCGATGTATATCTGAAGCGAAATATAGTTGCGCCGAGATATCGCGGTCCCGGGAGAGAATGCGGGCATGCTGGAACTCGCCATCCTCGGCTTCCTGTACGACGCACCGCTGCACGGCTACGTCCTGCGCAGGCACATCGCCGCACTCACCGGCCATGTACGGCCCGTCGCCGAGAGCACGCTGTACCCGGCCATCAAACGGCTGGAGAAGGCGGGCCTGCTGGCCCGGACCACCGAACCCGGCGCCGTGGCCGCGCCGCGACACGTCCTGACCCTCACCGAGGAGGGCAGGCGGGAGTTGCGGCGCCGCCTCGCCGAGCCCGCGCAGCGCGAGATCACCGACGAGAACCACTGGTTCACGCTGCTCGCGTTCCTGCGCCACCTGGAGGATCCCGCCGCCCAGGCGGCCGTACTGCGGCGTCGGCTGGCCTTCCTGGAGGAGCCGGCGAGCTTCTTCTACGACGGCGACCGGCCCCTGCGCGCCGAGGAGCTGGACGATCCCTTCCGGCGCGGCGTCCTCACCATCGCGCGTGCCACGAGCCGAGCCGAACTGGCCTGGCTGCGTGACACTCTCGCCTCACTCGAAGGAGGAGTCGGCGGCTGAGGCGCCCTGGTGCCGAACCGGGCAGCCGCGGAGTCCGGGGACCGGGCGGGTGCCCAGGTCGGCCACCTGGTAGCCGTTCGGGTAGCCCTTGATCTCCCAGTTCTGGCGGGCGAAGTGCGGTGTGCGGCGCGGCGGCAGCAGCCGGACCAGCCGGCCGCGCGTCCGCACGGCGCGGCGCACGAGGGCGGAGGTGGTGGCCGGGGGTGCCGGATAGCGGAACGCGCGCAGCAGCGACTCGTCGAGCAGGGAGAGTGTGGCCGTGCGCAGCAGCGGCGCCAGGGGGCGCGGGTACCAGGACGCCATGAGGTCGAGCGTGGCGTCGGAGACCCCCCGCGCCTGCTCGTCCCATCCGAAGTTTTCCTCTTCGTAGGCGCCGAGAAGTGCCTCGAACTCCTCGTAGGTCTCGGGGATGTCCGGGATGCCCATGTGCCGGCCGAGCGTGCGGTAGTGCTCGGTGGCGGCGATCACCTCATGCCGGGACATGCGCCGCCAGCCGTAGGTGTCGATCCAGCGCCTGGGCATCACGACGAACGTGCTCAGCACGTACCGCATGTCGTCGTCGCTGATGTCATAGCTGCGGTGCATCTGGTTGATACGACGGATCGCGGTCCGCCCCTCCTCCGACGCGAACCCGTGCTCCACGACGGCGTCGAGCAGCAGCGCGGTGTCGTCGTACCGCTTCTGGGTGCGCCCGGTCATCTCCGCCGTCCGCGCGAGCAGCCGCCCGATACTCGGCACGGCGTAGGTGCGGTACAGGGCCAGTTCCAGGGCGCGCGTGTAGTCCCAGGGGAACTCGAAGGTGGCGCTGAGCCGATAGATCTCCAGTGAATCTGCCACCGGGTCCATCCGACGGATCTGTTCGAGCCGCTCAAAACGCTTCAACGGGTCGTCCCCCTTACTGCCGCCGAAACTCCAACTCTACGCTGAGCAGCGGCAGACGGGCGACCAGCGACGCTCCCCGGAGGGGGAAAGGGCGGCGCGCGCACAGCGGTGGCCCGTGAGCTGCTCGGGCTGCCCGTGACCTGAGGAGGACCCGTGCAGACCTAGGTCGTTTCGCCCCTGTCCAGGTGGAAACCTGCAGGTCCGGGTAGTGTGCGGAGTCGTGACAAGCGGCTTCCGCTCGCATTAGGGTGCGCGCCGTTGGACGAACCACTGGGAGGCAGGGATGGCCGGAACGGACGATGAGGCCGTCGCCGCCGCGGACGATGCGCTGTATGTGCTCACGGCGGTACTGCTGACGCCGGCACAGTTTCCGAGCGTGCTGGGCGACGACTATCCGGAGGCCTGTGCGGCACTGGGCCTCGCGCCCCACGCCGACGGGTACGGCCTGGTGCTGGGCCAGGACGGCGAGGGGGCTCGCTGGACGGTCGTCATCGACGACGTCTCGCTGGTCGCCGTGGCGATCGCGTCCTGGGACTGCGGCATGGAGTACGAGCTGTCACCGGACGAGCGCGCGGTCGTGACCGCCCTGCCGGGCTGGCCTCTGGCGGTCGCCGTCGCAGCCCCCGGTGTGCCCGCGCCGCACGACCCCGCGCCCGAAGTGGCGGAGGGGCATCCGCTGAGCCCGCCCGACACCAGTTCCTGGGGCCCGGCGCAGCGGCGCCTCGGGGCGGACGAGATCGCGCTGCAGTGGGCGACGTGGCGGGAGCAGATCGACGACGCCGAGTTCTCCACGCCGGGAGAACAGGCGGAGCCCGCCGCGACCTCGCCGGAGGATTCCGAGAGCGCACCGGGCAGCGGCGGCCATCAGGGCGTCCGGCGTGTGCTGGCCGAGGCACGTGCCTACGTCGACACGCCGCCGCCGCTCGGCCGGGTTCGCTCGTCTTTCGCGCCGGGCGACGCCCGTACGCTGCGCGCCGACGGCCCGGGCTGGTCGATGGTGGCCCGCACCGACGACATCGCGTTCGTCCTGCTCGACGAGGAACCCGGCGAGGTCCTGCCCGTGGGCAGGGGTCCCGAACTGCCGGGCCTCCTGGAAGCGCTCGACAAGATGGCCGTGCGGCCGATCTGAGCCCGTGCGGGCCGCGCCCCTGACGGAGGCGCGGCCCCCGACGGCCCGGCGCGCGGGCACCCGCAACCGCTCGACGGTCCGTGCCGGGCGTTCACCCTGCTCTCAGCGGCCCAGTTCCTTGCGCCCGATCCGGCGGAGCCTGCGCCGCTGCGAGGGGTCCAGCGTCAGGTACGCGGCCGTCGGCACTCCAACCACGATCAGGAATGCCACCCACCAGGGCAGCCCTATCAGCAACAGGACGATCCCGACCGCCACACCACCGGCGGCGATCTTCGCGTACTTCGACATGAGCGTCGCCTCCTTCACGGCCACTGCCGCTCTCTGATCTGAGAACGGCCCCGCACTCGCGGCGGTTCCGCCTTCAGACCCTGAAACATCCCTGAGACGGGCTCCTTACCGGCCAGTGGCCACTGTCCGCTCAGGTCAACCATGACCACGCTTCGAACGGATTGTGAAGTGGCCCGGGTCACCCGATAACCACGATGGGCTCGCCCTCGGCGTGCTGTACCCTCGGCCACCCGGCCGAGTAGTCAAATTTGAGGAGTGGCCAGAGCTGTGCAGCGAATCTCCCCGGCACCACCCTCCGACCTGTCCGAACTGGCCCACTGCTGTGCCGTGTTCGTCCCGTCCGACCCCGCCCGTGCGGGCCGGATGGCCTTCTGGCGTCCGGACGGCGAAGCCCTCCCGGCCGTCGCGCAAGGCTCCGTGACGGAGCTGGAGTCGGTCGCACCCGCGCAGGGCGGGGGCGTCGAGCGCGTACGGGTGCCTGCCCTGTTGCTTCCGGTGCGTGCCGCTCTGCCGCTCCTCACGCGCGCGCGTGAGGAGTCGCAGCCTCACCGGGCGATCGCCTTCTGGGGCACGGCCGGCCTGCTGGCGCTGCACTTCCTGGCACGCGGCCTGCTCCTGCCCGGCCTCTCCCCGGGTGACCACGACGCGTGGCGGGTGGGGCCGCTGTCCACGCACGACACAGAGCTGCTCCGTGAACTTGCCGCCGCCATGCCCCCGGAGGCGCACGCCGTACCGGTCGCCACGCCAGGACCGCCCCGGCTCCCCGACCCCGAGAGGCTGCTGCGCGACTTCCTGGACGCGGTGGCCGACACGCTCCCCCGCTCCCCTGCCGCGCCGCTGGTGACCGGCGGCCCCGCGTACGCGGCACCTGAGCCGCAGCACCTGCCCGGTCAGCGGGCCTGGGCCGACCACATCGCCGCCGGTCACGACGCGGGCGTACAGCTGTCGCTGCGCGTGGAGGCGCCAGGTCTCCAGGACGCCGGAGCCAAGGACACCGCGTCCTTGCGGTTCCGCGCGGTGCTTCAAGTGCACGGCGTGAGGGGGACGGCGGACGTCATGGACGCCGCGGAGCTGTGGGCCGGAACGGGAGCCGGGCACGAGGGGTTCGGCCCGCGCGCGCGTGCCGACGCGCTGCTGGCGCTGCGCCGCGCGGCCCGCGCCTGGCCGCCGCTGTCGCCCTTGCTCACAGCCGCTGTCCCGGACGCCGTGGACCTGGCCGACGACGAGATCACCGAACTCCTCGGCGAAGGCGCACGGGCGCTGGCCGCGGCGGGCGCGGACGTGCACTGGCCCAAGGAGCTGTCGCGCGACCTGACCGCCTCCGCGTCCGTCGGCCCGCTGGACGACGGTGCGACCGCCCGCGCGGGTGCCTCGGCACCCGCGTCGCTGCTCTCGGCGGACTCCTCGGTCACGTTCCGCTGGTGGTTCGCCCTGGGCGGCCGGGAGCTGTCGCGGGCGGAACTGGACCGCTTGGCCGAGTCCAAGCGCCCCCTGGTGCGGCTGCACGACCAATGGGTGCTGGTTGACCCTCAGGAGGCGCAGCGCGCCCGCGCCCGGCAGGACCGGTCCGTCGCCCCGGTCGAGGCACTGGCCGCGGCTCTGACGGGCTCCGCCGAGGTCGACGGCCGGCGGGTCGACGTACGGCCCACCGGGTGGCTGGCACAGTTGCGGAAGCAGCTCACCGATCTTGATCCGGCACAGACCGTCGGACCGCCGCCGGGCCTGGTCGCCACGCTGCGGGACTACCAGCTGCGCGGCCTCGGCTGGCTGGCCCGGACGACGGCCCTCGGTCTCGGCTGCTGCCTGGCCGACGACATGGGACTCGGCAAGACGGTCACGCTGATCTCGCTGCACCTGCACCGGCAGACCGACGCCTCGGCCGCCGGTCCCACGCTCGTCGTCTGCCCGGCCTCCCTGCTCGGCAACTGGCAGAGGGAGATCGAGAAGTTCGCCCCCGGAGTGCCGGTGCGCAGGTTCCACGGGCCGGGACGCTGCCTCGGTGCCGTGGCGGACGGAGAGTTCGTCCTGACCACGTACGGCACGATGCGCCTGGACGCCGAGCGGCTCGGCGGGGTGCGCTGGGGCTTGGTCGTCGCCGACGAGGCGCAGCACATGAAGAACCCGTACTCGGCGACCGCGCGGGCGCTGCGTTCCCTCGGCGCACGCGCGCGTGTGGCGCTCACCGGCACTCCGGTGGAGAACAACCTCACCGAGCTGTGGGCGATCCTCGACTGGACGACGCCGGGTCTGCTGGGCCGCCTCGGTGCCTTCCGCGCGCGGTACGCGCAGCCGGCCGAGGGCGGGGACCCGGCCGCCGCGGAGCGGCTCACGCGCCTCGTCCGGCCGTTCCTGCTGCGGCGCCGCAAGTCCGACCCGGGAATCGCGCCCGAGCTGCCGCCGAAGACCGAGACCGATCATCCGGTGGAGCTGACGCACGAACAGACGGGCCTGTACGAGGCATTGGTCCGCGAGACCATGGAACGCATCGCGGATGCCGGCGACATGGCGCGCCGGGGTCTGATCGTGCAGTTGCTGACGGGGCTGAAGCAGATCTGCAACCACCCGGCGCAGTTCCTCAAGGAGGACGATCCGCGGCTGGTCGGACGCTCGGGAAAGCTGGAGCTGCTGGACGAACTCCTCGACACCATCCTCGCGGAGGGCGCCGGGGTTCTCGTCTTCACCCAGTACGTGCGGATGGCACGCCTCCTGGAACGGCATCTGACGGCCCGCGGGGTGTCCTCGCAACTGCTGCACGGCGGAACCCCGGTCGCGGCGCGCGAAACGATGGTGCAGCGGTTCCAGGACGGCGAGGTGCCGGTGTTCCTGTTGTCCCTGAAAGCCGCGGGGACGGGGCTGAACCTCACCCGGGCGGAGCACGTCGTGCACTACGACCGCTGGTGGAACCCGGCGGTCGAGGCGCAGGCCACCGACCGCGCGTACCGCATCGGTCAGACCAAGCCGGTGCAGGTGCACCGGCTGATCGCTGAGGGAACCCTGGAGGACCGCATCGCGGAGATGCTGGAGCGCAAGCGGGGACTGGCCGAGGCGGTGCTCGGCTCCGGCGAGGCGGCTGTGACGGAGCTGACGGATGCCGAACTGGCCGCACTGGTGGAACTGCACGGGGAGGCGCGATGAGCCGCTACGACCACGCACACGACCCTGAGGACGAGCGCACGTTCGCCGCGCTCCCGCCCGCGCGGGGGCGTGGATTCGCTCAGAGCTGGTGGGGTCGCGCCTGGCTGCGGGCCCTGGAGGAGGCGGCGTTGGACGCGGAGGCGGTCAAGGTGGGGCGCCGGCTCGCGCGCGCGGGCGGCGTGGGCGCGGTGACCGTACGGCCGGGCCGGGTCACCGCCGTCGTGCGTGACCGCGACGGCGCGGCCCATCGCGCGGACGTCCTGGTGTCGGAACTGTCCCAGGAGGAGTGGGTCCGATTTCTGGACCTGTCCATGGAGCAGGCCGGGCACCTGGCGGCACTCCTCGACCGGGAGGTGCCCCCGCACCTGGTCGAGGACGCGGCTGTGCGCGGGATCGACCTGCTGCCGGGCCTGGGTGAGCTGGAGCCCGAGTGCGACTGCGGCACCTGGGACCACTGCGGACACACCGCAGCCCTCTGCCACCAGGTCGCCCGGCTCCTGGACGAGGATCCGTTCGTGCTGCTGTTGCTGCGTGGCCGGGGCAAGGGCACCTTCCTGGAGGAGCTGCACCTGCGGAGCACGCCCCAGGACGAGCCCTCCGAGGCCGGGGCCGGAGGTGGGAGCGTGGGCGTCGACGCCGCCGAGGTCTGGGCGGCCTCGGACATCCTGCCGCCGCTGCCCGCTCTGCCGGGCCTTTCTGACGCACCCGGCGGACCGCCGTCCTACGACGCCGAGGCGGCACCGGCGCCCGGGATCGACCCCGCGACGCTGGAGTACCTGGCCGGCCGAACGGCCGCGCAGGCGTACCGGATGCTCGCGCAGGCTCTCCGCGGCGACGGCCATGAGGGGTACACCGGCACGGCGGATGTGACGGTCACTCAGGACGCTGCTCAGGACGCCGTCCGCCTGGCCGACGGAGCGGCGCCCGACGCCGTCACCGAGCGGCTCGCCGATGGGTCGGGGCGAGGCCGTGACGGGCTGGCCACGGCAGTCCGCGCGTGGCGTGTCGGAGGCGCGGCGGCGCTGGCCGTGCTCGACGAGGAGTGGCAGGTGGAGGGTTCGGCACTCGCACGCGCGCATGCCGCGCTCGATGCGGCCTGGGAGGCGGACGAACGGCCGTCGTTCCGCGCGAGCGGCAACCGGTGGACGCTTCCTGGCGAAGGGGTTCAGCTGCGCCTCGACCGGGACGGCCGCTGGTGGCCCTTCCGGGAAGAGGACGGCTGCTTCGTTCCGGCCGGTGGCGCGGACCGGGACCCGACGACGGCACTGGCGACGGCACGGTGCGACACCGACACCGACACCGACACCAGCACCGCGCCGACGGTGGGCGACTCCTGACAGGCCGTCATCACGACATCGGCACACCCGACCGGCGACGGACCGCGACTGTTCACCGTACCGTCGCACAGCATTCCTCCTGGGGCCCAAATGTGTGCGCAGTCAGCGAACTTGGTCCCAGGAGCCCCGATGCCCTCGCACGTCACCGGCCGACGCCGTGTCCACCGTTCCGTCGCCACGGGCCTGCCGCTCGCCCTGGCCGCCGCCCTCGTGGTGGCGGGAACGGCCGCGGCGGCACCGTCCGAGGACGCCCGTGTCGTCCGCACCGCGACCCTCGGTGACATCCCGCTCGGTGCCTTCAGCAACGCGCTGCTGCCGGGCAGCGTGGACGACGACCACGGGATCGACCTCGGCGGCATCGGCAGCGACATCTACCCGGCCGGCCGCAAGGGCGAGTACTGGACGGTGACCGACCGCGGGCCCAACGGGCAGATCAAGGTGGACGGCAAGAAGCGCCGGACGTTCCCGGTGCCCGGATTCGATCCGGCGATCGTGAAGATCCGGGTCTGCGGGGACAGCGTCCAGGTCATCGACGCGCTCCCTCTGACCACGTCCTCCGGTAAGGCGGTCACCGGGCTGCCCGACCAGAAGGGCCGTGACGAGGCACCGTACACGTACGACGCCGGGACGGCGCTCTCGTACAACCCGAACGGCCTGGACACCGAGGGCATCGTGCGCGCCGAGGACGGGACGTTCTGGCTCGTGGACGAGTACGGTCCCTCGCTCGTTCACGTCTCCGCGCGCGGGACGGTGCTCACCCGCTATGTGCCCAAGGGCCTGAACCTCACCGGTGCCGACTACCCGGTGGTGGAGGCCCTGCCGTCGGTCATGCTGCACCGCAAGACCAATCGCGGCTTCGAGGGGCTGGCGCAGCTTCCCGGCGGCGATCTGGTGATGGCGCTGCAGAGCCCGCTCTCGCTGCCGGACGCGGGCGCCGGGGACACCTCGCGCAACACGCGTCTCCTTCGCTTCTCGCCGAAGGAGAGGGCCGTCACCGCCGAGTACGCCTACCGGTTCGACCCGGTGAACGTGGTCGACCCGAGCACGAACGACACCTCGGAGCTGAAGATCTCGTCCGTGGTGGCCGTGGGCGGCGACCGGCTGCTGGTGGAGGAGCGCACCGACAAGACGGCTCGGCTGCAGCTTGTACGCCTGGGACGCGGCGCCGGCATCCTCGGCGGCCCCTGGGACGACGACACGACCTCGCCGTCGCTGGAGCAGCTGGACGACCCGGCCGCCGCGGGCGTCCCCGTACTGGCCAAGCGGCTCGTCGTCGACCTGGGCCAGGTGGAAGGGGTGCCGGGGAAGATCGAGGGGGTCGCGCGCGTGGACGACGACACGCTGGCTGTCATCAATGACAACGACTTCGGGATGACCGACGGCCCGGGCGCGTTCGACGCCCAGGGCCGGCTGGTGGACAGCGGCATCAAGACGACGCTGGTGTACGTCCGGCTGCCTGAGGACCTGTGAACCCGTGAAACCGCCCGTCAGGGCGATTGTTCCGGCTTGTCTGAGAGCCGAGGAGAGCGGCATGGGTCCATGCCCGAGCCGCTCTCCCACGCGCGCGGGGGACACTCAGCCCCGCGCTCCCAGCAGATGATCCATGGCCAGCTGGTCGAGTCGTTCGAAGCCCTTCCCGCGCGCGCCGGCCGCCTCCACGTCGAAGTCCTCGAACGCCGTGCGGTCGGCCAGCAGGGCCTGCAGGCCGTCGGCCGCCGTCGGCAGGGCGAGCTGGTCCAGGCCTGCGGCGCGCAGCGCCTCCCGGACCTCCGGGTCGGCGCGGAAGGCGGCCGAACGCTCCTTCAGGATCAGGTAGTTGCGCATACATCCCGCCGCCGACGCCCACACACCGTCCAGGTCCTCGGTCCGCGGCGGCTTGAAGTCGAAGTGGCGCGGACCCTCGTAACCGGCGCTCTCCAGAAGGTCGACCAGCCAGAACGCCGCCCGCAGATCGCCGGCGCCGAACCGCAGGTCCTGGTCGTACTTGATGCCGGACTGGCCGTTGAGGTCGATGTGGAAGAGCTTGCCCGCCCACAGGGCCTGCGCGATGCCGTGCGGGAAGTTCAGCCCGGCCATCTGTTCGTGACCCACCTCGGGGTTGACGCCGTACAGCTCCGGCCGCTCCAGGCGCTCGATGAAGGCGAGCGCGTGGCCGACGGTGGGCAGCAGGATGTCGCCGCGCGGCTCGTTCGGCTTCGGCTCGATGGCGAAGCGGAGGTCGTAGCCCTGGGCGGTGACGTACTCGCCGAGCAGGTCGAAGGCCTCCTTCATGCGGTCGAGGGCGACGCGCACGTCCTTGGCAGCGCCTGATTCCGCGCCCTCGCGTCCGCCCCAGGCGACGTAGGTCTTCGCGCCCAGTTCGACCGCGAGGTCGATGTTGCGGATCGTCTTGCGCAGGGCGTAGCGGCGCACGTCGCGGTCGTTGGCGGTGAACGCGCCGTCCTTGAAGACGGGGTGCGTGAAGAGGTTGGTGGTGGCCATGGGGACGGTCATACCGGTCGCGTCGAGGGCCTGGCGGAAGCGCTTGACGTGGGACTCTCGCTCGGTGTCCGAGGAGCCGAAGGGGATCAGGTCGTCGTCGTGGAAGGTCACGCCGTAGGCGCCCAGCTCGGCCAGACGGCGCACCGTCTCGACCGGGTCGAGGGCGCGGCGGGTGGCGTCGCCGAAGGGGTCCCTTCCCTGCCAGCCGACGGTCCACAGGCCGAAGGTGAACCTGTCCTCGGGGGTGGGCTGGTAGCTCATGCCGCGGCTCCTTGCTGCGTACGACTATTTCGTCATGGCCGTTTACAAATTAGTATGCGGACGCACCTCTGGGAAGAGAGAAGGTGTCCTTGACGGCAACGTGTCTGTGAGAGGGAGAGCCCGATGTCAGCAGCCGAGGGTCCGCTCGTCGTCGGTGTGGACTCGTCCACGCAGTCCACGAAGGTGCTGGTTGTCGACGCCTCCACGGGGCAGGTCGTGGCGAGCGGCCAGGCGCCGCACACCGTGTCCACGGGGGCCGGCCGGGAGAGCGATCCGCGTCAGTGGTGGAACGCGCTGTGCGAAGCGCTGCGCCAGTGCGGCGACGCGGCGCACGAGGCGGCGGCGGTGTCGGTCGGCGGCCAGCAGCACGGTCTGGTCACCCTGGACGAGCACGGCGAGCCGGTGCGGCCGGCGCTGCTGTGGAACGACGTCCGTTCGGCACCCCAGGCCCGCCGTCTGGTCGAGGAGCTGGGCGGCCCGAAGGCCTGGGCGGAGCGGACCGGCAGTGTGCCCGGGGCGTCGTTCACGGCGACCAAGTGGGCCTGGCTGGCCGAGCACGAGCCGGAGGCGGTCCGCGCGACCAAGGCGGTGCGGCTCCCCCACGACTACCTCACCGAACGCCTTACCGGGCAGGGCACGACGGACCGCGGCGACGTCTCCGGCACCGGCTGGTGGGCCTCCGCGACGGAGTCGTACGACGCGGAGATCCTCGCGCACATCGGGCTCGATCCGGCGCTGCTGCCGCGGGTGGTGCGGCCCGGCGAGGTGGCGGGCACGGTGCGCGACAGCCACGATCTGCCGTTCTCCAAGGGCACCCTGGTGGCGCCCGGCACCGGCGACAACGCGGCGGCGGCCCTGGGACTCGGCCTGCGGCCGGGCACTCCGGTGCTCAGCCTCGGCACCTCGGGCACCGTCTATGCCGTCTCGAAGCACCGTCCGGCCGACCCGACGGGCACGGTGGCGGGCTTCGCCGACGCGCACCGGGACTGGCTGCCGCTGGCCTGCACCCTCAACTGCACGCTCGCCGTCGACCGGGTGGCGGCTCTGCTGGGCCTGGACCGCGAGGCCGTCGAGCCCGGCACCTCCGTCACCCTGCTGCCGTACCTGGACGGCGAGCGCACGCCGAACCTGCCGAACGCCTCCGGTCTGCTGCACGGGCTGCGCCACGACACCACTGCCGGTCAGCTGCTGCAGGCCGCCTACGACGGCGCGGTGCACTCGCTGCTCGGCGCCCTCGACCTGGTCCTCGACGCGGACGCGGACCGCAGCACCCCGCTGCTGTTGATCGGCGGCGGAGCCCGTGGCAGGGCCTGGCAGGAGACCGTGCGGCGGCTGTCGGGGCGGCCGGTGCAGGTACCGGAGACCCGGGAGCTGGTCGCCCTCGGTGCCGCGGCGCAGGCGGCGGGCCTGCTGACCGGCGAGGATCCCGCGGCGGTGGCCCGGCGCTGGAAGACGGCCGCGGGCCCGGTGCTGGAGGCGGTGGAGCGGGACGAGGAGACGCTGGCCCGGATCACCGGGGTACTCTCCGACGCGGCCCCGCTGCTGGAGCGGGGCACGAATCCCCAGCCGCGCACACAGAGCTGAGCGGCGGACACCGAGGATTGACGGAGGCATGACCGCACCGCTGCACCAGACCCGGCCGTCGGGTGCCGGCCGCGCCCTGCCGGACACCCAGCAGGGCATGCGCCGGCGCAACCTCGCCCGGGTGATGCACGCCGTCAGTGCCGAGGGTTCGCTCTCGCGGGCCGCGGTCGCCTCGCGCATCGGGCTGACGCGCGCCGCGGTGTCGACCCTGGTGGACGAGCTGATCCGCTGGGGGCTGCTGGAGGAGCTGGGGCCCGAGCGGCCGGGCCGGGTGGGCCGTCCCGGGTCGGCGCTCGCGGTGAGCGGGCGTGGCCCGGCCGGGATCGGCGCGGAGGTAGGCGTCGACCATCTCACGGTGTGCGCGGTCGACCTGCGCGGCACGGTACGCGCACGGGCCGTGCGGCACGGTGCCAACCGAGGCCGCGCTCCCGGCCCGGTCGTCGAGGAGCTGACGGCGCTGGTGCGCCGGGTCGTCGCGGAGGCGGAGCGGGAGGGGCTGTGGCCCGCCGGGCTCGCGGTCGCCGTGCCCGGGCTCGTGGCGCGGGACGGCCGCACGGTCGTGCGCGCCCCGAACCTCGACTGGCACGACACCGACCTGGGCGCGCTGCTGCCGGACGGTCTGCCGCTGACCGTGGACAACGAGGCCAACTTCGGCGCCCTGGCCGAGCTGTGGCTCGACGAGAGCACCCCGCGCGACTTCCTGCATGTGTCGGCCGAGATCGGCATCGGTGCCGCGGTCGTGGTGGACGGGCAACTGCTGCGCGGCACGCGAGGTTTCGCAGGTGAGCTGGGCCATGTGCCGGTACGCCCGGACGGCCCGCCGTGCCCGTGCGGCGGACGCGGGTGCCTGGAGCAGTACGCCGGTGAGGAGGCAGTGCTGCGTGCCGCTGGGCTCGCACCTCGCGAGGATCTGGTCGGTCTGCTCGCGGAGCGTGCCGAGGCGGGCGACGAGGCTGTCCGGGAAGCTCTGCGGGACGCCGGTACGGCGCTCGGCATCGCCCTGACCGGAGCGGTCAATCTGCTCGACCCGGAGTCGGTCGTCCTCGGTGGCGCGCTGGCCGGCCTCTCGCCCTGGCTTCTGCCGCCGTTGGAGGCCGAGTTGACGGGCCGTACGGCAGGACCGCCGTGCCGGGTGTCGGTCTCCCGGCTGGGCCCGGAAGGCCCACTGCTCGGCGCGGCGCACTCGGTCGTGCGGGCCGTGCTGGACGACCCGGCGGCGGTGGCGGAGCAAGCCTGACGCGCACGCGCCAAGGCCGTTGAACGCGGTGGGCCCGAACGGCCGGTTGCCGTAGGGGACTCACTCGATCGGGTGGCCGAGTTTTCCACAGTGCGCGGCTTGTCCACGCAACCACGGCTCACCCTTCTGCCCGACCCGCACACGCCGTACCGTGATGCACACGAGGCGCGATCGCCGGACCGTCGTGGCGGTGAAGTGCGCTGGTAACGAGGGGAATCGCACACGTCGAGTGACACTCGGCCGAGACCTGTCGGGGGCCGCATGGGGGTTCACTGCGCTGGAGGCGTACCAGTTCGCAACCCCGGCGGTCGAATCACCGTTGGCCATCGTGTGCGTGGCTGCCCGCGCGGGAGACATGACCGAGGCATGCACACCCTGCTGCGCGAGACAGCGCGGGCCCTGCGCACCTGACCCACCCGAGACAACCCCCATCCCTCCCGAAAGGCACCGCCGATGGACAAGGACCGGGCAAGACCCCACCTGAGCCGACGACGGCTCCTGAAGGGCGCGGCCCTCGCCGCCGTCCCCTACGCGCTGCTTCCCGAGGCCCATGCCGGTGCGCAGGTCCAGTCAGCGGACTACCCACCGGCCGAATGGCAGCCGGCGAGCACCTCCAACTACACGGCGTCCAGCCGCCCCGGCGATTACGCCATCGACCGGGTGATCATCCACGTCACGCAGGAGACGTACACCAACACGCTGGACATCTTCCAGAATCCGGCGAAGCAGGTGTCCGCGCACTATGTGGTCCGCTCGGCGGACGGTCACGTCGCACAGTGTGTGCGCGAGGCCGACATCGCCTGGCACGCCGGGAACTGGGACTACAACACACGCAGCATCGGCATCGAGCACGAGGGCTGGGTGGACCAGCCCGCCTACTTCACCAACGCCCTCTTCGAACAGTCCGCGAAGCTGACCGCGGCGATCTGCGCCAAATACGGGATCCCGAAAGACAGGGAGCACATCATCGGCCACTACCAGGTGCCCGGCACCGACCACACGGATCCCGGCCCGAACTGGGACTGGGTCCGCTACATCAGACTGGTCAATTTCGCCTAGGCGAGCGTCCGACCGCTTGTCCGCACGAACACCGCGAGTGACGATGGTGGCCGCCGTGTCACCGCCGTATCGCGGCCATGACAGCGTTGTTTCACCGTCCGGGGAGGGTGAGTTGGCCGATCCGTGGGTGGCCCTGGAGCCGGGCGCCGACCCAGCCGAGCGGGTCCGGGTGCTGCGCCGGGCGCGCGAGACGTTCACCGCGGTGGGCACGGTGCCGCGCCCGGTGCGGTCGGTGGTGGCGGAGTCGTGGCGGCGCAGCGCGCGGGCCGGGGTCGGGCCGGACGGCACGGCGAACGTGGAGCTGTCCGACGGCGACCTGGGCGCTTACCGGGCGGAGCACCCGCTGGCCCGGGTGATGCCGCTGGTCAGGGAGCTGATGGGCACGTTCGCATCCGATGGCGAGCATCTGCTCGCGATGTGCGACGTGCACGGCAGACTGCTGTGGGTCGAGGGGCACTCCGCGACCCGGCGCCGGGCGGACGGGATGAATTTCGTGCCGGGGGCGCGCTGGGCGGAGAGCGCGGTCGGCACCAACGCCCCGGGCACGGCGGTCGCCGTGGACCGACCGGTGCAGGTGTTCGCGGCGGAGCACTTCATACGCCGGGTGCAGCCGTGGACCTGTGCGGCGGCACCGGTGCACGATCCGCGCACCGGCCGGGTTCTGGGAGCCGTCGACATCACCGGCGGAGACCGGTTGGCGCACCCGCACAGCCTGGGGTTCGTGCAGGCGGTGGCGCGGGCCGCCGAGTCGCAGCTCGCGCTGCTCGCCCCGCCGCGCCCCGCCGAGGACAGCCGGCTGCTGAGCGCGCTGGGCCGGGCCGAGGCGGAACTGCGCCTGGACGGACGCCGGATCAGGCTCAGCCGCCGGCACAGCGAGATCCTCGTCCTCCTCACCCGTCATCCGGAGGGGCTGACCGGCGACGAGCTGCTGTGCGCGCTGTACGCGGAGGAGTCGGTGACGCCGGTGACGCTCCGCGCCGAACTGGCCCGGCTGCGGCGACTGTTGGGGCCGGGGCTGCTCGCCTCGCGGCCGTACCGGCTGACGGGCCCGGTCGACTGCGACGCGACCGTGGTGGAGCGGAGGCTGAAGGTGGGCGCGCTCACGGCGGCTGCCGAGGCGTACGGCGGACCGCTGCTGCCGGGTTCGGAGGCCCCGGCGGTGGTGCGGCTGCGACGGAGTCTCGCCGACGGCCTGCGGGCGGCGCTGATCGCCCACCGCGATCCGGACCTGCTGGCGGACTGGGCGCACGCGCCCTGGGGCGAGGACGACGTCGAGGTGTGGCGGGCGCTGGCGGCGGTGCGGCCCACGGCACCGGTCAGAACCCGGCTGGCGGCGCTGGAGGCCGAACTGACCGTACCGGCCCGCCGGAAATCGCTGCGGACGCGTGGCGCAACGTACTTGCAACGTCCGCTCGCCTAGCCTCGCGCCGGGAGCTGCCCAACGGCGGGCAGCGCTTCACCGGGAGGCAGACCAGCATGACCCGTTACGCGGCGCCCGGCACGGAAGGCGCGATCGTCTCCTACCAGGCGCGCTACGACCACTTCATCGGCGGCGAGTACGTGCCGCCGGTCCGCGGGCAGTACTTCGAGAATCCGTCGCCGGTCAACGGGCAGCCGTTCACCGAGATCGCGCGCGGCACCGCGGAGGACGTCGAGCGAGCACTGGACGCGGCGCACGCGGCGGCCCCCGGGTGGGGCCGTACCTCGGTGACGGAGCGCTCCGGCATCCTGCTGAAGATCGCGGACCGGATGGAGGCGCACCTCGAATCCCTCGCGGTGGCCGAGAGCTGGGAGAACGGCAAGCCGGTACGGGAGACGCTGGCCGCCGACATCCCGCTCGCGATCGACCACTTCCGCTACTTCGCGGGGGCGATCCGGGCGCAGGAGGGGTCGCTGAGCGAGATCGACGACGACACGGTGGCGTACCACTTCCATGAGCCGCTCGGGGTCGTCGCGCAGATCATCCCGTGGAACTTCCCGATCCTGATGGCGGCCTGGAAGCTGGCGCCCGCCCTGGCCGCGGGCAACGCCGTGATCCTCAAGCCCGCCGAACAGACGCCGGCGTCCATCCACTACTGGATGAGCCTGATCGCGGACCTGCTGCCGCCGGGCGTGGTGAACATCGTCAACGGCTTCGGTGTGGAGGCGGGCAAGCCGCTGGCGTCCAGCCCGCGGGTGGCGAAGGTCGCGTTCACCGGGGAGACCACGACCGGGCGGCTGATCATGCAGTACGCCTCGGAGAACATCAAGCCGGTCACGCTGGAACTGGGCGGCAAGTCCCCGAACATCTTCTTCGACGACGTGTGGGCGCACGACGACGACTTCCGCGACAAGGCCCTCGAAGGCTTCACGATGTTCGCGCTCAACCAGGGCGAGGTGTGCACCTGCCCGTCCCGGGCGCTGATCCAGCGCGGCAACTACGCCGAGTTCCTGGAGGCGGCGGTCGCCCGCACCCGTCTGATCAAGCCGGGGCACCCGCTCGACACCGACACGATGATCGGCGCGCAGGCCTCCAACGACCAGCTGGAGAAGATCCTTTCCTACCTGGACATCGGCCGCCAGGAGGGCGCGAAGGTCCTGACGGGCGGTGAACGCGTCGAGTACGACGGCGAGTTGAAGGGCGGCTACTACGTCCAGCCGACCATCTTCGAGGGCGACAACCGCATGCGGATCTTCCAGGAGGAGATCTTCGGCCCGGTCGTCTCGGTGACCTCCTTCGACAACTTCGACGACGCGATCAAGATCGCCAACGACACGCTGTACGGCCTCGGCGCGGGCGTGTGGACCCGGGACACGACCACCGCCTACCGCGCGGGCCGCGCCATCCAGGCGGGCCGCGTCTGGACCAACTGCTACCACGCCTACCCCGCGCACGCGGCGTTCGGCGGCTACAAGCAGTCCGGGATCGGCCGCGAGACTCACAGGATGATGCTGGACCACTACCAGCAGACGAAGAACCTCCTGGTGTCGTACTCACCGAAGAAGCTCGGCTTCTTCTAGAGACGCAAGAAATGGCGCCGCACGGGAGTTCCCGTGCGGCGCCTCAACAGTGGGCAGGCCGGGTTACTTCAGCGCGTACGCCCGGGTGACGGTCTGGACCATGCGGTTGCGCACAGTCCCGGAGCGAAGCGGATGCCCAGGTCGGAACGGCAGAACGAGCACGCGGAGCTGGGAGCGACGGACGGATGCTGCACGGGCGCGAACCAGTACACCGGGAAACTCCTCCACGACTACGCCCGACACTTCGAACGGCACCGCCCCCACCAGGGCCGACGTACTGTGGCTGCCAGGAGACGCTCAGCCGCAGGTCACCCTCGCCCGCGCCCAGTCGGCGTGGTCGGCGCCGTAGCCGTCGCCGCCGTTCGAGACATGCAGCTCCAGCACGCGCGCCCCGGTGATGTGCACGTCCACGGGCACTCCCGCCTGGTGGCCCCTGACGACATCGGTGGTGAACAGTTCCTTGCCGTCGGCCAGCACGGAGAAGGCGACGCTGCCGGCGCCCCTCATCTCGTCGTCCACCCCGGCAATACTGGTGAAGCGGGTGCACGATCCGCCCAGGTAGACGGTCACCGTGCTGTCCGCGTGCACGCCGAGGCCGGTGTCGTACGTCGTGCCGGCGATGGCGATGGGCTTGCCGTCGCCTGCCGCCTGCTCGCCGTTCGACGTGTTCCGCTCGACCGGGCCCCAGCCGTTGACGGCATCGAAGTCCAGCGAACTCACCTCGTCCGTCCCGGCCTTGGGCGGCGCGGGGGGTGTGAGGACCGTCGCGGGTGCGCTCGTCGAGGACTCATGGCCGCGGGAGGTGTACCACGCGGTGGCGGAGAACGCCGTCGTCCACGGTGTGCCGGCCTCGGTGGGAGCGGTGATTTCCCAGGTTCGCGTCACTGTCTGGCCCGCGGGCACGGTACCCAGCTTCTGCGGAGCGTCCGGGTCTGCCTTCCATCCCTCCGGCAGGTGCAGCGCGAACGTCGCGTCACGGGCCGCCGAAGCGCGCGGAGTGAACGTGGCGGTGACCTTCCCGGTGTCGCCGTGGGCGAGCGTGTCGGGCGCGGTGATCAGGACGTCCGCGCTCGCCGTGGTGTCGCGATGGGGTACCTGCGCGTAGGACGGGGAGTCGAGATCTCTGTAGCGCAGCGGCGTGGTGTGGTTGCCGTAGGACTCCAGGGAGATCGTGCCGAGTCCTCCGCCCTGGCCGTCCTCGTTGATCACGGCGACGGCGATGGTGTTACGGCCGTTCGTCCTGAGCATTCCCGGCTGGACCGGGAAGGACTTCTGCGGTCCGAGGTCGTTGATGTAGAGCCCGGCCATCCAGCCGTTGACGTAGATCATGGCGCGGTAGTGACGCTTGGTGTCGTCGTCGATCCGCAGCCCCATCGGCACGTCCTGCCCGGCGGGCAGATCGAGGTCGACGTGAGTGCGGTACCAGGAGACACCCGCGGTGTCGTCGGTGTGGGGCAGCGACGTGTTCTGCCAGCCGGCGTCGGGGTAGCCGGGCAGGTGCATGCCGTGGCGTTCCCCGTACAGGCCGCCCGTGTTGAGCGGTCCGCGCACCGGGTCGGCGAGGTCCTCGCCACCGAGTGCCCCCTGCAGACGCCATCCGATCTGCCGTTCGGAGCCGATCAGAGCGGCTGCGGTCAGACCCCGGGGTTCCTTGTGAGCATCGTCGGCGGACCAGTCCTCATGGTGCGCCATGTCGGCGGCGAGCACCGCCAGGACGTTGTCCTTGCCGGGCTTCAGGACCTCGCTCGGGATGGTGAAGGTGTGCTCCCCGGTAGGGCTGCTGCCCAGGAAGCGGCCACCCAGCCAGACGAGGTACGAACCGGCCTGGCCGGTGGAGACGTTCAGCCGCACCGACTTCTCGTCGCCGGCGGCCGTGAAGTGGCCGCGGTACCAGACGGAACCGGTGTGGAAGCCGTAGTGGTCGGCCGCCGGCGAGGGTCCGTCCGCGGCGCGCCAGGCGGCGTCGTCGAAGCCGGGCTGCGCCTCGGGCGTCTCCTCCTGGAACTTCCAGCTCCCGATCTGCGGCAGCTCGACGGGCTTCGGCCCGTCCAGGGCGGCACCGGTGGAATCCAGCGCTCCGCTGGCGGGCTTGCCGTTCCAGGTGACCGAGGTGGCCGGGGCTGCGGTGAGCACCCGCAGCTTCGCCGCCTTGTCGGTGTCACCGGTCAGCCGGAGCACGCCGTCCTTGTAGTCGGCAGTGCGCAGCAGCTCCGGCCCGGCGGCCAGCACCGGACCTTCGGGGGTGTCGAGCCGCCAGTACGTGTCGGCCGTCGCGTCGTCGGCGAGGAGCAGCAGCACCGGGGTGCCGTGCGCGGGGGTGACGAGGACCTGGGCGAGCCCGTCGTGGCGGTAGTTCAGGCGCAGGTCCGCCTTGTCGGAGTCCCAATGCTGCTCGACGGAGCCGCTGAGGACCTTGACGTCCGGGCGTGCGTCGTAGTGCAGCACGCTCTCGCCGTCCTCGCCGTGACGGCCGTAGAGCAGTGCCACGTCACGGTCTCCGAAGGTGCCGTGCGTCATGATCTCGGAGGTCGAGTAGCGCAGCTGCTGGTGGTCCATCGCGTAGTCGGCGACGAGCGTCTTGGTGTCGCGGGCGTCGATGGTCAGCGCGGTCCCCGGCTCCTGCGGCACGGAAGGGTACGAGCCGAGGGCCAGGTGCGTGGTGTCCTTGGCCTTGTCGTTGACGTCCTTGTGGCGGACGACCGTGAACGTGGTGCCGGTGTCGGGGTTGCGCCGGTCGCGCCGTGAGAGCGCGGTGTTGTCCGGTGCGGCGGAGGTGTACGGCTCGGTGTTCGTGAGCGGGGTCACCGCCTGGACGAAGTACCCGAGCCTCTTGTTGACCAGGTACTTCTCCGTGAGCTGACGGTCCTCGCTGATCGGGGAGCCGTAGTCGTAGGAGCTGTAGACGTTCTCCGGCGAGGGCAGCCAGCCCCAGGACGTGCCGCCGTATGCCATGTAGAAGTTCTGCATGGTGGCACCGGAGGCGATGTTGTTCTCGTACGCGGCCTTGTCGAACTCGCCGTTCGTCAGGTCCCGGCACTTGTCGTAGCCGGGGCCGCCCCACGGGTCGAAGGATCCGCCCTGGAACTCGGCCAGGAACAGGGGCTCGTCCGGTCTCTTGACGCTCGAGAAGTCCGGCAGCCTGTGCCAGGTGTCGGGGCGGGAGCAGTTGAAGCCCTGCGGGTAGGAGTCGGAGCCGTCGATGTCGAGTTCCTGGGCGAACGTGCCGTTGTGATTGCCCGTCAGCGGCACCGTGATGCGGTGGGCGCGCGCCTGGTCCACGAGGTGGCGTATGTAGGCGTGCCCGTCCTCGCTGTCGTCGTAGTACTCGTTCTCGACCTGGTAGGCGATCACCGACCCCTTGCCCTCGGTGAGCTGGTGGCGGGCGATGATCGGGTCGATCCTGGACAGCCACTCGTCGGCGGCCCTGAGGTAGTCCGGTGCCGTGGAGCGCGCCTTCCCCTTCTGCGTGGTGAGGTAGCCGGGGAAGCCACCGCCGTCGGTCTCGGCGTTGATATAGGGGCCGGGCCTGGCGATGACGTAGATACCCACCTCGGCGGCTATGTCGAGCAGGCGGTCGACATCGCGCACCCCGGTGAAGTCGTACGAGCCCGGCTTGGCGGAGTGGAAGCCCCAGTCGAAGTAGATGGAGGTGGCGTTGTAGCCGCCCGCCTTCATCTTCTGCAGGACATCGCGCCAGGCGTCCGGGCTGGGCAGACGCCAGTAGTGGAACTCGCCGGACCAGATGTACAGCGGCTTGCCGTCGATGGTCATGGAGTGTGCGTCGTAGGAGACCTTGTGCGGCTCCGACATGTCCGGCACGGGCGATGAGACGGCCGGACGTGTTGCCTTCGCCGGGGCGTCCGCCTGCGCCGGAGCGCCGAGCAGTCCCGAGGCGGCGAGAGTGCAGGCGGCGAGGGCGACCACGGCGGCTGCGCGTCCGCGTCTGCGGTGCGGCCTGAAGGGCATGAACGTTACTCCTCACAGAGATGAGCGAGCGCGAACAGCCAGGAGTCTAGAAACGTTGAGCTTTGAGGAGAACAGTTGGAACATGTTTATTTCTGAGGAATGAATGCACCAGCCCCTCGACGAAGTCGGGTGCCTGGAAAGGACGTTGCCCTCTCCAGGCACCCTTGCTCACACGGCGGGCTGCTGCTGGGTGACGCAGTGGATGCCGCCGCCGCCCGTGCCGAGGCGGTCGATGTTCAGCTGCTCGATGACACGGTCCGGGTAGAGGCGGGCCAGGGTCGCCTTCGCCGCCTCGTCCGCCGTCGTGTCACCGAAGTGGGCGCTGATGACGGCGCCGTTGCAGAGGTAGAAGTTGGCGTAGGAGGCGAGGAAGTTCCGGTTGGTGGAGCGGATCTTGTTGTAGTCCGGGCCCTGGAGGCGCATCACGTCCATGGCCCGGCCCGTGGCGGTCGTCGAGGCGGACAGGATGCCGTACTGCTGGCGGGCGTCACGGGCGAAGGCGTCGGTGTCGGTGGAGAGGGGCATCTGGACGAGGGCCTCGCCGGGGGCGAGGAAGCGGGACGTGGCGTCGACGTGGTCGTCGGTGATGTCCTGGCCGTAGACGCCGTCGAACCAGATGACCTTGGAGGCGCCGTAGGCGTCGCACATCGCCGTCTCCAGCCGGCTCTCGGACACTCCGGGGTTGCGGTTGCGGTTCACCAGACTGCTGCGGGTGGCCATCAGGGTTCCGGCGCCGTCCTGTTCGATCGCGCCGCCTTCCCCGACGAGGTCGGCGTAGGTGAACGGGACGCCGACGTAGGAGGCGATCCGCTCGGCGACGAGGGCGTCACTGGCGTGGGTCTGCTTGTTGCCCCAGCCGTTGAAGTTGAGGCCGACGGCGTCGAGGCCGCCATAGCCGTCGGTGCGGAAGACGGGGCCGGTGTCGCGCATCCAGCAGTCGTCCACGGGGATGGAGTCGATGACGGTGACCGACGAGCCGCACATCGAGCGTGCCCTGGCGGCGCTGCCGGAGTTGGCGCACATGACGACCGGTTCGTACTTGGCGATCGTACGGGCGATCAGGGCGATGTCCGCCTGGACACCGCTCAGCTTGCCGACCCATATGGAAGTGCTGTCCGGCCAGGCCATCCAGGTGCGGGTGTGGCGGACATCCTCGACCGGGACCCGGAAGGTGCCCGCGGCGGCGCGGGCCCTGTCCTGGGTCGTCGCGACGAGGGCGGCGCCGGCGGCGGTCGCTCCGGCGGCGGCGAGGAATCCTCGCCGGTTCAGTCCTCGGGTCATTCATGCCTCCTGTGTGGGGGTTGCCTGCGGGGACGAGAGCTGCCGACGGGCCTCCGCGATCCGGTCCGGGTTCCAGCCGGGGCGCGGTACGGAGTCCAGGAGCAGCCGGGTGTACGGGTGTTCAGGCGCGGCGAGCACCTCGGCGGTGGCGCCGGCCTCGACGACGCGGCCGTGGTGCATGACGAGGACCTCGTCGGTGACGCACCGGACCACGCCGAGGTCGTGGGTGATGAAGAGGTAGCCGATCGGGGTCTGTGCGCGGATGTCGGCGAGCAGGTTGAGGATCTGGGCCTGTACGGACACGTCGAGGGCGGCGACCGCTTCGTCGAGGACGAGGACGGCCGGTTCCACGGCGAGGGCGCGGGCGATGGCGACGCGCTGGCGCTGGCCGCCGGAGAGCTGCCGGGGCAGGGCGTCGGCGGCGCGGGTGCCGAGGCCGACCTGGTCGAGGAGTTCACGGATGCGGGGCCCGGGGTCGCGGTCGGGGAAGTGCAGGCGCAGGGTCTCGCGCAGGACCCGTTCGACGCTGGTCCTGGGGTCGAGTGACAGGTAGGGGTCCTGGAAGACCATCTGCACCTCGCGGGCTCTGGCCAGGCGCTGTCGCCGGCCGCGTGCCCGGGCGGGCCGGGCCCGGCCCCGTATCCGTACCTCTCCCGCGTCGGCCCGCTCCAGGCCGACGACGATGCGGGCGGTGGTGGTCTTGCCGGAGCCGGAGCCGCCGACGATGCCGAGGGAGCCGCCCTCGGGCAGGGTGAACGACACGCCGTCCACGGCCCGTACGGCGTCGAAGGCACGGCTCAGGCCGACGGCTTGCAGCAATGGTTCAGGCATCGGTCCAGGCATCGCTGACCGCTCCTTCCCGCGCGAGCCGGTCGCTGTGGTGGCAGGCGGCGAGGTGTTCGGGCCGGCCTGGGGCCGGCAGCGGTTCCGGTGCCGCTTCCCCGCAGATCTCGGTCGCGAGGGGGCAGCGGGCGGCGAAGGCACAGCCGGTCAGGGGCGTGCGCAGGTCGGGCGGCTGTCCGGGGATGGCGGAGAGCCGGCCGCCCGGGGTCGTGAGGCGGGGTGTGGAGGCGAGCAGGGCCGCGGTGTACGGGTGGCGGGGGCGGGCGAAGAGGACGTCGGCGGGGCCGGTCTCGGCGATCCGCCCGGCGTACATGACGTACACGCGGTCGCTGATCGCCGCCGCGAGGTCGAGGTCGTGGGTGACGAACAGCAGTGCCGTGCGGAAGCTCTCGCGGAGCCGGGCGAGGAGGGCGATCACCTCGGCCTGGGTGGTGACGTCGAGCGCGGTGGTCGGTTCGTCGGCGAGGAGCAGTGCGGGGTCACCCATGAGCGCCGCGGCGATCACGACGCGTTGCAGCATGCCGCCGGAAACCTGGCCCGGGTACTTCCGCAGGGCGGTGTCGTCGAGGCCGACGGCCCGAAGGAGTGCCACGGCCCGGGCGGTGGCCGTCGGCCCGTCCATGGTCCCGGCCGAGCGGACGCCCTCGGTGAGGAAGTCGCCGATGCGGCGGAGCGGGTTCAGGGTGGCCCGCGGGTCCTGGAAGATCATGGCGACGGTGCCCGCGCGCAGGGCGCGCAGCCGGTCGGTGTCCATGGTGAGGACGTCGTGGCCCTCGACCAGCACGGCGCCTTCGGCGGTGGCGCCGGGCGACAGCAGACCCAGCGCGCTGCGTGACGTGAGGGACTTCCCGGAGCCCGACTCGCCGACGAGGGCGACCGTATCGCCCGGGCTGACGGTGAGGTCGACGCCGTCGAGAACGGGGCGGGCGGTGCCGGGGAGGGTCAGGCGCAGGCCCCGGATGTCGAGCGTGGGCGTCGACGGCGCGGAGGCGGTCGGGGTCATCGGTCCCTCCTGGCGACGCGGTCGGCCCAGCGCTCTCCGACCACGTTGAACGCGACGACGGTGAGCACGACGAGGACGCACGGCAGGATCGCGGAGAGCGGGTAGCCGTGCTGGATGGCGGTCTGGCCGTCGAAGACCATGCGGCCCCAGTCGGGCGTGAGCGGGGGCACGCCGAGGCCGAGGAAGGACAGGCCGGCCAGGTCCATGAGCGCGTAGCCGAAGTTGATGGTGGACTGGGCGAGGACGACGGGGGCGATGCCCGGCAGGATGTGGCGCAGGCAGATCTGGAGCGCCGAGTGGCCCTGGACCTGGTAGGCGCTCACGTACGGGCGGGCCCGTTCGGCCAGGACGAGCGAGCGGGTGAGCCTGCTGACGTACGGCAGGTACGCGAGACCCAGCGCGACGACGGGGGCGAGCAGACCCTCTCCGTACACGGAGATCACGAGGATCGCGAGGAGCAACCCGGGGAAGGCGAAGACGAGTTCGGTCGAGCGGGACAGGACGGAGTCCAGCCAGCCGCCGCGCCAGGCCGCGGTGGTGCCGACGGCGACGCCCGCGAGGGTGGAGAAGACGATCACACCGAGCGGGCCGAGCAGGGAGGTGCGGGCGCCGAGGAGCAGCCGCGAGAGGGTGTCGCGGCCGGCGGTGTCGGCGCCGAGCGGGTGGTCGGCGGAGGTCCCGGCGAGCGAGGAGCCGAGGTCGACGGCGTTGGGGTCGTGCGGCGCCAGCCACGGCGCGAGCAGCGCCGCGAGGACGACGAGTCCGACGAAGCCCAGGCAGGCCAGGTTGAGTGGTGAACGGCCCGAGGCGGCCCGGAGCTTGAGGAGGCCGGGGCGACGGGTGAGGACGGCGGTCATACGGCGGCCCCTCTCGTTCCGAGGGTGATCCGGGGGTCGACCAGGGGCAGCAGGAGGTCGACGATCAGGTTCACGGTCATGAACAGCGCGACGATGATCAGGGAGACGGCCTGGACGGTCGGGAAGTCCTTGGTGGTGGTGGACAGTTCGAGGAGTTGTCCGATGCCTCCGATACTGAAGGCGGTCTCGACGAGGATCGTGCAGACCAGCAGGGTGGAGACGATCAGGCCGCCGGTGGTGAGCACGGTCCCGAGCGAGTTGCGCAGCACGTGGCGGCGGATGACCAGGCGTTCGGGGACGCCCCGGCTGCGCGCCACGGTCACGTGTTCGCTGCCGAGGGCTTCGAGCATGGCGGTGCGGGTGACGCGGGCGAGCAGGCCGGTCAGGTAGAGCGCGAGGGCGATCGCGGGCAGGGTCAGATGCCACACCATGTCGAGGAAGCCGACGCCTGCGCCGCTGCTGGGGAACCAGCCGAGCTTGACGGCGAACAGCCCCTGGAGCAGGACGGCGGCGACGAAGGACGGCGTGCCGACGGCGAGGGTGGTGGCGAGGAGGACGGCGGAGTCGGTCCTGCCGCCGCGTACGGCGGCGATCCGGCCGAGCAGCAGACCGAGGGTGACGACCACGGCCAGCGCCATGGTGATCAGCAGCAGTGTGGTGGGCAGCCGGTCGGCCAGGAGGCGGAAGACGTCGGTGCGGTAGGTGAGGGACCGGCCGAAGTCGCCCTGGATCATGTCGCCGAGCCAGCGCAGGTACCGTGCCGCGAACGGATCGTCGAGGTGGTAGCGGGCGTTGACGGCGGCCAGCGCCTCGGGTGAGGCGGAGCGGCCGGAGAGCAGGAAGCTCGCGGGGCTGCCGGGTGCCAGGTACATGGCGCCGAAGACGACGAACGAGGCGACGAGGAGGGTGGCCGCCATCTCGGCGACCCGCCGTACGGCGAATCTCAGGAAGTCGACGGCGTTCACGGCGTGCCCCCGGCGTCCGCGGCGCCGACGTCGGCGGCCCACGGGTAGTACATGTACGCGATGGTGGTGGGGGCCCCGGTGATCCTCTTGTTGAGGAAGAGGGCGGTCGGCCACTCCGCGACCGGGATCCAGGGCAGCCGCTGCGCGGCCTGCCGCTGGAGTTCGCTCTCGACGCGCAGGCGGCGGTGCTTGTCGTACGTGGCGGTGGCCTGCTCGACCAGTGCGTCGTAGCCCTTGTCGCTGTATCCGGCGAAGTTGAGGTACGCACCGGTCCTGAAGTTGGTCAGGAGGTCGAGCGGGTCGGTGATCGATTCGTAGTAGGTGAGCGGGAACATGTCGATGCCCTCGCGCGCCGCGGGGTTGGTGAAGAGCGCCGTGAAGGCGTCGGGGGCGACGGACTTGAGGGTGATCCTGAGCCCGATCTCGCTGCCGGCGGCCTGGACGGCGGTGGCGAGGAGGGAGACGTCCTGGCCGATGGAGCTGGTGGCGACGGTGAGGGTCTTGCCGGTGGCGCCGGCCTCCTTGACGAGCGCTCTCGCCCGCTCGACGTCCCGGGTCGTGGGCGGCAGTCCGCCGAGCGCCGCCTTGCGGACCTCGGGTGAGGCGCCCGCCCATGCGGCGCGGGTGGTGAGGGAACTGGTGGCGGTCCCCGCGCCGCCGAGGCCGGCCTGCACGAATCCGGCGCGGTCCAGGGCGAGGGAGAGCGCCTGACGTACGCGTACGTCACCGAGCGGGCCGTTCATGTTCGTGATGCCGAGGTTGACGGTGCTGAGGCCCTCGCCGAAGTAAAGGGTGCCGACGCCGCTGTCCTTGAGGCGCCCGTAGCTCTCGGTGGGGATGAGGTAGCCCCCGTCGGCCTCTCCGGTGAGCAGGGCGTTGGTGCGGGCGGAGGGGTCGGTGAGGAAGCGGAAGACGACTTTCCCCGCCTTGGCGCGGGTGCCCCAGTAGCCGTCGAACCGGTCGAGTTCCAGCGACTGTCCCTTCTGCCAGGCGCCGAGGGTGAACGGGCCGGTGCAGTCGAGACCGCCGGAGGTGCCGTAGTCGGCGCCCGCCGCGGTGACCCCGGCCCTGGAGGCGACGACGCCCGCGGCGGTCGCCATGTACTGGGGGAACTGCGAGTCGGGCTTCTTCAGCTTGACGGTGACCTGAAGGGGGCCGGTCTTCCGGATGGAGGTGACGTTCTGGAAGTTCTGCGCCCAGGCGGCGGCGTTCTTCGGGTCCCGCTGCCGGTCGAGGCTGAAGACTGCGTCGTCCGCGGTCATCGTCCGGCCGTCGTGGAAGCGCACGCCCCGCCGTAGGTCGTACACCCAGGTGGTCGGGTCGGGGTTGGTCGCCTTCTCGGCCAGTCCGGGTTCGAGGGTGAGCCGGGGCGTCCAGCGCATCAGGCTCTCGCAGACGTTGGAGAGGATGGTGTTCTGCGGGTAGTCGAACGCCATGGTGTAGTCGAGCGTGGGCGGCTCCGCGTAGACGGCCCATGTGAAGGAGTCGATGTCTCCCCTGGGCTTGGGGGTATCGGCCGAGAGCACGAACGAGGCACCGGTGCCGGCGCGGGGCGGGCCGGCGCAGGCCGTGACTGCCGTGAGGGCGGCGACCGAGGTGAGGGCCGCGAGGGCAGTCCTCCCAGGGCGGCGTCTCGGGACGCGGGGCGGGGGTGGTGCGGTGCTCATCGTCGCGCTCTCTTTCGGTACGGCAGGACGGAGGGCTGCAGAGGGGCTGCTGAGGGGCTTCCTGCTGGGTCACGCGCCGGGGCGGGCCACCGGGATCTGCTGGGTGATGCAGTGGACACCGCCGCCGCCGTACGCGATCACCGGAGCCCGCACGCCGACGACCTTGCGGTCGGGATAAGCGGCGGCGATCACCTCGAGGGCGGCCGTGTCCTGGGGGGCTCCGGCGACCGGGACGACGACTCCGCCGTTGGCGACGTAGTAGTTCAGGTACGAGACCTCGACTCGGTCGCCCGCGACCTCGGCGAAGGCGGTCTGGGGGACGTCGACGATCTCCAGGGCACGCCCCCGGGCGTCGGTCGAGACCTCCAGGACGGCGCGGTTGGCGCGCATCCGGGCGTGATCGGGGTGCTCGGGGTCCTCGGGCAGGCAGACGACGACCTTGCCGGGGGCGGCGAAGGCACAGACACCGTCGACGTGGCCGTCGGTCTCGGTGTCGAGCAGTCCGCCGTACGGGAGCCAGATCACCTTCTCGACGCCGAGCTGCCCCTTCAGCTCGGCCTCGATCTGTTCCCGGGTCAGGTCCGGGTTGCGATTGGGGTGGAGGAGGCACTGCTCGGTCGTGATGAGGGTGCCCTCGCCGTCGACGGTGATCGCCCCACCCTCCAGGATCATGTCGGAGGCGATGCGGTCGACGCCGAGGTGCTCCAGGAGCAGGGCGCTGATCCGGTCGTCGGAGTCGTACGGATGGTGCTTGCGGCCCCAGGCGTTGAAGCGGAAGTCGACGCCGGCCCGACGCCCGTCGCCGTCGAGGACGAACAGCGGCGCGGAGTCGCGGAACCAGGAGTCGTCGAGGGGCAGCTCCACGACGGTGACGTCATCGCCGCAGTGGGCGCGGGCGTCGTCGCCGAAGCCGGGCGGGGCGACCATGGTGACGGGCTCGAAGCGGGCGATGGCGCGAGCGACGTCGGCGTATTCCCGCTGCACGGCGTCGAGGACGCCGTCCCACAGGTCTACGCGGGTCGGCCAGGCCATCAGGCAGCCCTCGTGCTCGGACCACTCGGCGGGCATACGGAAAGCGGACATCGGGGTCTCTTCTCGATCGATGGGAAGGGATCATGGCCTTGACTGAATTTTCAGTCAAGACCTTGGGCGCGAGATGCCCAGGAGGATCAGAGAAACAGGAGGCTCAGAGAAAGTAGAGGCGACTCAGGGAGACCTCCTGCGCCGGCTCGGAACGCACAGGCGCCCCGTCGAGCGTCACGAGGCCGGTGTGGCCGTCGACCTGGACGTCCCCGATGCGCGAGTTGAGCAGCAGGTCGGCCGGGCCGATGCCGCGGGTGCCGCGCACGGCGACCCGGCGACGGCGGGTGGCCATAGCGTCGTACGGGCGGCCGAAGGAACCGGACTCGGCCGCGGCCCGGCTGACGAAGGCCACGGAGAGGTCTGCCGGGGTGGCACCGTGGGCGCCGAACAGGGGGCCGAGGACCAGGGGTTCACAGGTGTCGGTGGCCGCGTTGGGGTCACCGGTCACCCCATAGGCGGGGAAGCCGTTCTTGATGACCATCTGCGGCTTGGCTCCGAAGAACGGCGGGCGCCACAGCACGATGTCGGCCATCTTCCCGACCTCGATCGAACCGATCTCGTGCGCGAGGCCGTGGGCGATCGCCGGGTTGATGGTGAGCTTGGCCATGTAGCGCAGGACGCGCGCGTTGTCGTCGCCCTCACCGTCGCCCTCCAGCGGGCCCAGCTCGGCCTTCATCTTCGCGGCCATGGCGAACGTACGCCGGACGGTCTCCCCCGCACGTCCCATGCCCTGCGCGTCGGAGGAGGTGATGCCGATCGCACCGAGGTCGTGCAGCACGTCCTCCGCGCCCATCGTCCCGGCCCTGATCCGGTCACGCGCCAGGGCGGCGTCGCCCGGCAGGTCGGTCTTGAGTGCGTGGACGGAGACGATCATCCCGTAGTGCTCGGCGACCGCGTCCCGGCCGAACGGCAGGGTCGGATTGGTGGAGGAGCCGATGACGTTCGGCACGCCCGCCATCTTCAGGACGTTGGGTACGTGTCCGCCGCCGCAGCCCTCGATGTGGAAGGCATGGATGGTGCGCCCTTCCAGAACGCTCAGGGTGTCCTCGACCGACAGACACTCGTTCAACCCATCACTGTGCAGGGCCACTTGGACGTCGTGCTCCTCGGCCACCCGCAGCGCCGTGTCCAACGCCCGCGTGTGGGCGCCCATGTCCTCGTGGACCTTGAAACCGGACGCGCCGCCCTCGACGAGGGCCTCCACCAACGGGGCCGGGTCCGAGGACGAACCCCGGGCGAGGAAGCCGATGTTGACCGGCCAGGCGTCGAAGGCGTTGAAGGCGTGCCTGAGCACCCAGGGCGAGTTCACGCCCACACCCCAACTCGGGCCCGCCTCCTGGCCGATGACCGTGGTGACGCCGCTGGCGAGCGAGGCCTCCATGATGCGGGGCGACAGCAGGTGGACGTGGGTGTCGACGGCTCCGGCGGTGGCGATCAGCCCCTCCCCCGGGATCATCGTCGTCCCCGTGCCGACCACGACGTCGACGCCGTCGAGGGTGTCGGGATTGCCGGCCCGGCCGATGGCGTGGATCCGGCCCTCGCGGATACCGATCGACACCTTGCGGATGCCCAGCACCGCGTCGATCACCAGCACGTTGGTGATCACCACGTCACAGGTCGCGCGGACGGCGGCGGCTTTCAGATGCAGCCCGTCGCGGGCGGTCTTGCCGAAGCCGGCGAGGAACTCGTCGCCGGGCTTCTGGGAGTCGGACTCCACGCGGACGACGAGCCCGGAGTCACCGAGTCTGATCCGGTCACCGGCCCGCGGGCCATGCACCGCGGCGTACTCGTGCGGGTCGATGTGACGGCTGCGCCCGGGAGCACAGTGGTCGCCGTGCCGGTTCGGCCTGCTCATGCCCGTACCCCTTCCGAAGTCTCCTGGGCCGGCTCAGCACCGAGATAGCCGCAGGCAGCGGCCCGTGCCAGGGCCCGGGCCCTGGCACCGGGGGCGTCGAGAGGTCCGTCGACCAGGCCCCCGAAGCCGATGGCGACGCGTGAACCGCCGAGCGGGACCAGACCCACGTCGACGGCCTGGCCCGCGTCGAAACGGGTCGACGAGCCGGCCGGAGCCGCCAGCCGCATGCCGTAGGCGGCGGCGCGGTCGAAGGCGAGGCGCGGGTTGGCCTCGAAGAAGTGGAAGTGGGAGGTCACGCTCACCGGGACCGTCGCCGTGTTGCGCACGGTGAGCGTCACGAGCGGCTCGGGCACGGCAGGGTCGTCCGGGCCGGGCAGTACGGCTCCGGGGGCGCCGTCGTTCCGGTCCAGGAGCCCGAACGGCTCGGCGACGACGGCGAGCCGCGAGCCGTCGTCGAAGACGGCCTCGACCTGGATCTCGGTGACGACGTCGACGACGCCGGGCAGCACATCGTCCGGGCCCAGGGCCGTGCGCCCCCGCTCGATCGCCTCGGCCAGGCGCAAGCCGTCGCGGGCGGCCTCGCAGACGGTGTCCGCGATGAGCGCGGTCGCCTCGGGGACATTGAGCCGCAGGCCGCGCGCGTGGCGGGCCCGGGCGAGTTCGGCGGCGGTGAAGAGCAGCAGGCGGTCCCGCTCGGTGGGAGTCAGCGGCATGCCGGCCTCGCGTACGTGACGTACATGGGTGTTTCCTTCCTCCCCTGCGAGCACGGCGGGGAGAGGGCGAGGGATTCGGGGCTTTCGCGGGTGCGGCTCGACATCGGGTGCGAGCGGGCCGGCGAAGCCCTGCGATCACCTCACTGTGACACTGACTGAAATTTCAGTCAATAGATCGGGCACACCCAGGGACGGCTGAACGCCCACAGGGCAACGGACCGCGGGAGCCTACGACTGGCGCAGCCGGGCCAGCTCCACCTCGATGGCCTCCGCCATGAGAGTGCGCGCGTGGTCGATCGCGAGGCCACCGCTCAGCCAGCGCATGCTCAGGCCCTCGAGCAGAGCGGTGAGCCGTTCGGCGGCCGAGGCGAGCCGGGCCGCCGGCGCCATGGGGTGGACCTGCCCCAGGAGCGCGGCCACCTCCTGCACCCACACCAGGGTCGCCCGGGCGAGGTCCTCGCGCAGGACGGGGTCGAAGACGGCGCTCGCCCTCAGCTCGCCCCAGGCCGTGCTGTTCTCCCGCACCTCGGGGGTGTCCTGGAGCTCCAGGAGCAGGACCTGGTCGAGTTCCTCGCGGGGGCTCAGCGGTTCCGCGTCGGGGTCCCGCTCTGTGGTGTACCGCTCCGCGCGGTCGTTGATGAACTCCAGCGTGTGGCGCAGGATTCCGGTGCGGTCCTTGAAGTGGTAGTAGATCAGGCCGGTGGAAACCCCGGCCTCCTCGGCCAGTTCCTCCACGCGGAGCCCGCGGACCCCGCGCCGGGCGATGACCCGGGCAGCCGCTTCCAGGATCTGAGTACTGCGAGACGCCATGCCACGAACCCTATCCGGACCGCCGGGCGGGGCGATCGCCACGGCGTCCCCGGCCGGAGAGCCACCAGGCTCCCGCTCGGCTCACCTGTTCCTCCGGTACTGGCTCAGCACCACCGTGACCGGTCCGCCGTCGGGAGCCGTCTCGACCACACGCGCCACGACGAGCCGCCCGCCGTCGGCACTGCGCACGCAGAACGGCCGCTCGTCGGCCAGCTCGTCGAACGGCAGGCTCGTCACCGGCTCCGTGTCGACGCCTCGCTCGCAGTCGGCGGGACTGAGCACGTATCCCGAGGCGACGAAGGCGTCGGAGTCCTCGGGCAGCACGAACCCGCCTTTGTCGCGAGCGAGATACCACGTGGCCGTATCGGCGGGCGCCACCTTCCCGGCATCCAGGTCGAACTCGTAGCCGTCGTCGGGGGCGGTCAGTTCGACGTCCTCGTAGCGCGGCGTGTACGTGACACCCGATTCCGCTCCGCGCCGTCCGGGATCGTCCAGCCAGTACACGGCTCCGGCCGCGGCCACGAGCGCGGCGAGGACGGCGGCGGCTCCTGCCGTCACAGCCGTACGGCCGCGCCGGTTCCTGCGGCGGTCCCGCCGCGCGGGCGGACCGCCGTGCGCACCGGCGCCCCGGGCGCCCCGCTCCGTGGGCAGCGCGACGGACGGGGCGGACGCCTGTGTGGGCCGGTGGTGCAGGGACGGACCGTCGAGGAGCGTGGGCCCGGGGGCGGACGGGCCCGATGCCCGACGCATGACCTCCCGCCCGACCGCCCCGGGCAGCCAGCCCTCGCCGAACTCGGGCGAAGAACCTACGGCGGGGTGCGCGCGCACGGTGGCGATGAGCTCGGCCGGGGTTGGTCGCCGCTCGGGCGTCTTGGCCAGACAGTGCCCGAGGAGTTCGCGCAGCTCCTCCGGCACGCGGGAGAGGTCGGCCGGCTCGTGGACGGCACGGTAGAGGACGGTGGACTCGGGGCCCGCCCCGAAGGGCAGGACACCTCCGGCCACGTAGGCGGCGAGAGCGCCGAGCGCGAAGACGTCGGTGGCGGGCGTCACGGCGTGCCCGAGGGCCTGCTCCGGCGCCATGTACGCGGCGGTGCCGATCCGCAGGCCGGTGCCGGTGAGCCCGGTGGCGTCGGCCGCCCGCGCGATGCCGAAGTCGATGACGCGGGGGCCGTCCTCGGCGACGAGCACGTTGGCGGGCTTGAGGTCGCGGTGGACCACACCCGCCGCGTGGATGACCTGGAGGGCCTCCGCGATCCCGGCGACGAGCAGGAGCACGGTGCGTGTGGGCAGGGGGCCGTACCGCTCGACGACCTGCTGGAGCGAAGGACCCGGTACGTAGGCAGTGGCGAGCCAGGGGACGGCGGCGTCGACGCCGGCGTCCACCACCTGCGCGGTGAACAGGCCGTGGATGCGGCGCGCGCTCGCGACCTCCTGGGCGAACCGCCGGCGGAACTCCGGGTCGGCGGCGAAGTCCTCGCGGACCACCTTCAGGGCGATGGGCCGGCCGCCCGGAGTACGGGCGAGGTAGACGACACCCATCCCGCCGGAGCCGAGCCGGGCGTGGACTCGGTAGCCGCCGATCTCGCGGGGATCGTCGGGTGACAGCGGCGGGTGGACCGGCTGAACCCGGGGCGGCTGGGTGGTGGACATGGGCGGCTCTTTCGGCGGTACGGATCGGCGGGTCGAACAGCCGGAGCGAGGGACGACTGTGCCGACGGGCGCACGGCACGCCCTACGCCCGATCGTGCATGCTGACTAAAGTTTCAGTCAACATCGACCCGATGAATGAGAACCGGGCGAAGGAGGACAGGGGTGAAGGACCGGAAGAAGGCGATCCTCGAAGCGGCTGCCCGGGTGATCGCACGCCGCGGGGTGCGCGGGCTGCGACTGGAGGAGCTGGCCGCCGAGGCGCGGGTCTCCAAAGCGCTCGTCTACTACCACTTCGGCGACCGCTCGGGCCTGCTGCGCCACACACTGAGGTTCATCGGCGACCGGGCGGAGCGGTACGCCCGCGGCCGGCCACCCGGCCCACAGGGACCCGGGAGTCCGCTGCGCGAGCTCGAACGCAGGCTGCTGCTCGAACTCCAGGACACCCCGGAGGTGCGCGAGAACAGCACGGCATGGTGCGAGCTGCGGGCCAGCGCCGTCTTCGAACCGGAGCTGCGGGAGGAGCTGGCACGGGCGGGCCTCGAATGGGCCGGGGAGATCGCGGAACTCCTGGGCCAGGTCGCCCCCACCACCCCTGACAAGGCCCTCGTCGCCGCGGCCGAGCGGCTCATCGTCCTCCTGGAAGGCCTGAGCATCCGGTGGCTCATCGGAGTGCTGCCGGTCGACCACGCCTGCGAGCTGATGCGGGGCGCGATCGCGGCGGAGGTCGAGAGGTTTGACTGAAAATTCAGTCAGTGTCACAGTGACATCCACGGCCACCCCGCTCACGCCTCCGCCGCATTGCGTCACCGCGATCCGCCCACCGCCGCCGGATAGCCTCGCCGGCCCACGATCGGAGCACACCGTGTCTCACCTTCTCTCCTCCCGCCGCACCGCCCTGCGCGCCTTCGCCGGAATCGGCGGCGCGCTCGCCCTCGGCGCCACCGCCTGCGGTCCCGAGGAGTCCGTGAGCGGCGGCACGAACACCTCTTCCGCCCGCACCCCGGCGTCGGACGGCGACCGCCGCTTCGGCGCCGAGTGGGAGAGCCACACCCGTACGTTCATGTGCTGGCCCGCCCTCGCCTCCGTCTGGAAGGACGACCTGCCCTACGTACGGAAGGACATCGCCCGCATCGCACGAGCCGTCGGGGAGTACGAGGCGGTCGTGATGCTGGCCCGCCCCGACCAGCAGGCGGCGGCCCAGCGGGCGTGCGGATCGCAGGTCGAGGTCATCCCGCTCGCCGTCGACGACCTGTGGGCCCGCGACACCGTCCCCGTCTTCGTCGAGGAGGGCGGTGAGGTCGTCGGCGTCGACTTCAACTTCAACGGGTGGGGCAACAAGCAGGAGCACGCCAACGACGCCCAGGTGGGCCGCAAGCTGCTCGGCAAGTACGGCATCCCCCGCGAACAGGCGCCGCTCGTCGCCGAGGGCGGCTCCTTCGAGACCGACGGCGAGGGCACCCTCCTCATCACCGAGAGCTCGATCGTCAACGACAACCGCAACCGCGGAAAGAGCCGCGACCGGATCGAGGACGAGCTCATCGAGACCCTCGGTGTGGAGAAGGTGATCTGGCTGGCGGGTGTCCGCGGCGAGGACATCACCGACGCGCACGTGGACAGCCTCGTACGGTTCACCGCGCCGGGCGTGGTCCTCCTCGACCAGGCGTTCCCCGGCACTCCCCCGGACTCCTGGTCCCGTTCGTCCGACCAGGCCCGTTCGGTGCTCAGCAAGACGACCGACGCGCGGGGCCGGCGCTTCGAGATCATCGACCTGCCGCAGCCCGACCTCGACAGGATCACCGGCGCGGGCGACGACTTCGTGTCCACCTACGCCAACTTCTACATCGCCAACGACGCCGTCTTCCTGCCCAGGTTCGGCGACCGGAAGGCGGACGCCCGCGCGAAGGCCATCCTTCAGGAACACTTCCCCAAGCGGGACATCGTCCAGGTGCAGATCGACACCATCGCCTCCGGCGGCGGTGGAATCCACTGCTCCACCCACGACCAGCCCGGCAAGCCCGCCGCCTGACCGTGTCCAGGCAGCCGGATCCACCGCAGACCCTCATGCCGCAGACCCTCATGCCGCGGACGCCGTGCCGTCGGTCACGGGCCGACATGAACGTAGGGCCCCCAGCCCACGACCGCCTGCGGGCTGTCCCCCCGCACCGCCCGCAGCGCGGCATGCAGGGCGCCCGCCGGGTCAAGGACGTCCTGGCGCGACAGGTTCTCGTACACGCGGCCGGCGAAGCTCGATGCCTCAGCGTCGCCGATGGACCACAGCGTGCCGACGACATGCCGGAAGCCGGCGAGTTGAACGGCGGCGGCGAAGCTGATCGCCTCGTCCGCCAGGACGATACCGCCACGGGACGTCTCGCAGGCGGACAGGAACGCGAGTTCCGCGTGCGGCAGCCGGAGGTTCGCGATGTCCCACAGCATCAGGGGGCCGTCATACAGCATGAGCGCGCCGCGCGACGGCTCGGCGAGGTCCTGCGAGCCGTGGCACGCGAAATGCGCCCAGGAACAGCGGGGGAGCGCGTCCACGACCGTCTGCGTGGTCGCGGCGGGCCCGGCGAGGAGTTGGGCGTCCGGGTACCGCTGGTGCAGGTCCCGGGCCTCTTCCTCGGCGGCGGGGAGGTCCGGCAAGTCCGGAGTGAACGGCAGGGACACGATGAGGCGGCGGGTGTCTTCTCCAGCCGGCGGCCCGGGGCGCTCACGGGTGTGGAGCAGGACGCGCAGAGTCGGGGTGTAGGAAGAGATGACCCGGTCCAGAACCGTGTCCGTGCCACCGCCGTCAGGGCGGCGGCTCTCTGCGGCGTGCAGCGGAAAAAGCGTGAAGAGCCCGGTCGGGCACCACCACAGGCGCGGCCACTCGCCGCCGGGGCTGACCGGCTCGTGGCAGCCCAGCGCATCCAGCACGGGCTTGACGACCGCCTTCCACAGCCAGTCCAGGCTGTTCACGACCGCTTTGCGCGCCTCCAGCGGCGACGCCTCGTTGCCGAGGGCATGCAGGAAGATGGCCGCCTGATCGGCCAGTTGCCGGACATCCATGGCGAGCGGCACCACTCGCACGCCGGCCCTGGTCAGGACGAGAGCCGAGCAGCCGAACTCACTCGCGGTGAGCAGCACCACCGGGCCGCGCGCGGCGGCGGCCCGCAGCGTCGCGAAGGACGGCGGCCGCAGAAACCGGTCGAGCCCCGGCAGCGCGCGGATCTCGGTCAGCAGCTCATCCCGCTGCCGGGCGAGGGCCGCCCGTCGCAGATGCGCCCGCCGGCGCTCGCCCGTTTCCTCGGCGATGGCGCCCGACGGGCCGTCGGACAGCCGCTCCAGTTCGTCGAGGACCTGGCCGAGCCGGTCGGCGAGTTCCGGCGCCTGGGCGCGCAGCGCCCGATGGCTGGTGCGGGTCTCCAGGGCCTGGGCGAGCAGGATGCCGCGGCCCTGTTCGACGAGTTCCACGGCGCGTTCCGCCTGCCCGGCGCGCACCGCGCAGGCTGCCGCGTCTGTGACGAGGCTCGGAAACTTCGCGATCAGGCGTTCCCGGTCAGGACGCTCCAGACCGCGCCAGGCGGTCAGCTCCAACTGCTCCAGGGCAAGGGCGTAGGACGTGGTCGCGCCGGCGAAGTCCAGGGCATCGGCGGCGACATGCCCCGCGCTGGCTGCCGCCAGCGCACGGGCCTGAGCCGACGCGGTGGGGATGGCGGATGCTTCGCGCAGCACGGCGACGGCCTGAACCTGGTCGGCCGGGTTGCCCTCGGCGTTGAACCGGTTTTGCAGCGCGAGCCCCAGCTCGGTCAGGATCCCGGTGCGATCGGGATGGTCGTCGGAGAGCAGCGTGGCGGCCACGCGGAGCGCCGTCACCGCCTCGGTCAGGGCGCCAGGCACCGCGAAGTGGTCGGCCTGGGCACTCAGGGCTTTGGCGAGACCTCTGAGCAGGCCCGGCCGCAGATAGCCGGAGGCCGCACCGGCCTGGACGGCCGACCGGCTCGCGTCGACGGCATCGGCCAGGTCGCGCGGATCCTTCTTCTCAGTGAACCGTGCCAGCAACACGTCGGCCAGGGAGCGCAGGCAACCCGGCCGGTCGGGATGGCCGTCGGGGACGAGAGGCAGGACGCCGCGCAACAGCTCGACGGCCTGGTCGTACTGGTCGTCCTGGTCGTCTGCCATGACGACCCGCCCGGCATGCCCTGCGAGCGCGCCCGCCAGATTCACCAGCCGGCTCGGCGCGTCGGGATGGTCGCGCGGGGTGATGCGCACCGCCTCGAACTGCGCTTCGAGCGCCTCCGCAGCCGCGTCGGCCAGGCCGGTGTGCCCGTACAGCAGGTTCAGGGCCGTACTGAGGTTGGTCAGCAGGGCGGCGCGGTGTTCGTAGTCTTCGGGGGCTCCGTAGGCCGCCTCGCGCAGCGCGTTGACGGCGAGATCGAGCATGTCGAGCTCCCCGGTGCGCTGGAACATCCGGATCGCGATGTGCCCGAAGCCGGAGCACGCCTTCAGACGGCACGGATCGTCCTCGGGGATCACCTCTGCCCCTCTCACGGTGACGAGGTAGGCCCGGTCCAGATCCTTCTCGTCACCCGTGTACTCGTAGCGGCGGGTGAAGACGTTCCCGAGCGTGACGAGGGCCTCCGCCCACACCACGTCCTGCCTCGGGTTGGCGCGCACCGCGAGCAGGCAATACTCGATCGCGTCGTCCAGCAGCCGCCGATCGCCGTTCGCCTCAGCCTCCTTGAGCAGGTTGACGCCCAGGGCGGTGTACCCCGCGAGCGTGCTCTCGGACGGCGTGTCGCCCACCTCGTCGCCGTGCTCCCGGAAGGAGTCCAGCACGCTCTCGGGCACCTGGTGCGGGGCCGCCAGACACACCAGCTGATAGAGGAAGACGGCCCGCTTCACGTCCTCCCGTGAGCCGTCGTCCTCGAAGCGGTGGAAGTGGAAAGCGGCCAGCAGCAGGGCGACGTTGAACGCCCGCGCGGACGCCGCCCCGGTGAACGGCTCGAACCAGTCGATCGCGTAGAGCCGGTGGGCCAGCTCTTCCGCCTCCGGCTCCCGTAACACCGCCGGATCGCCACTGGTTTCGAACGCGTCGAGGCACTCCTCCATGGCGAAAGCCAGGTCCTGGATGTTCACGACGCCCCCCAAGCGGCCACCTGAAATGGCACTGAAGTCATGACTCGTCCGTATGAGTGATGAGACTATGCCGTGGAGGGACGGGTGGGGGGAGGAACGGGTGGATACCGCCGCTGGGGACGCTGCCGAGCTGACGAAGTTCTGCGCCGAGCTGCCGGAGCTGCGCGAGCAGGCCAGGCAGGACGGGTGGTCCGTCGAACTGGAGCGGATGCTCGCGGAGTTGCGGAGCGGTACGCGGCCGGTGACGTCCGTGCTGGTAGCGGTCCGTGAGCGTCTGGGCATGCCGACGCGACCGCGCGGGTACGTCCCGGTCCCGGGCCTGGAACCCGCACCGCCGCCGCCCGGCTCCTACGCCTGCCCCGGCAGGCGGTGCACGCGGGCCGAAGACCGCAGGCCCGGCGAACCCCTGCCCGAGTGCGCCGTTTTCGAAGAGCCGTTGTCGTTCGGATGAACGCCTTCCTCTCCGGGCTGGGCACGAAGCTCGCCGAACGCTGGGTGAGCCTGCTGGTCCTGCCCGGCGCGCTGTTCACCGCGCTCGCCGCGGTGGCGTCCGCGCTCGGACACCGCCATGCCCTCGACGGGCGGCGGCTGAGCCACACCGCCGAACACTTCGCCATCCGCTACGACCACCGTCCCGTATCGGCCGCGCTGCTGGCCGCGGCGGCCGTGGCAGCCGCGGCGGCGGTCGGACTGCTGGCGCGCGGCCTCGGCACCGTGGTCGAGAAGATCTGGGTGATGGCCGGTCCGGCGTGGCTGGCCGGCCCTCTCGTCGGGTGGCGCCGTGACCGCTGGACGCGTGCGCACGACGCCGCCGAGCACGCCTCGGCGAAGGAACGGGCTGCCCGCGTCGCGATCCGCAATGTGGTCGCGCTCACCGAGCCGGCCCGCCCGACGTGGATCGGTGACCGGCTGCGGAGCGTAGGAGTGCGCGTCCAAAGTCAGTACGGGCTCGACTTCCCGTTCGCCTGGCCCCGGTTGTGGCTGCTCCTGCCGGAAACCTGCCGCAACGACGTGATCGCCGCACGGGAGGCGATGACCGGCACGGCCACACAGAGCGGCTGGGGCGTGCTCTACCTGTGTCTGGGCACCCTGTGGTGGCCGGCGGCCCTGGCCGGCGTCGTCCTGCTGCTGCTCGGCTGGCGGCGGGGGCGATACGCCGCGGGCAACCTGGCGGACCTCACGGAATCGGCCGTCGACCTGTACGCCACCGAGCTGGCCCGGTCCCTCGGCGACGAGCCTCCCTCCGGCGTGGTCACGCCGGCGCAGGGCAGAAGGCTCAGCGAGCGATTCCGTAAAGGCGCCTGAGCGAAGACATAGGCCCCGGTACACCGAGCGAGAGCGCCCTCAGTCCAGGCGCCCCTCACTCCAAGGCTCCCCGGATCCGGCCCAGTATCTCCCGCAGAATGTCCTGCGACGTCGCGAAGTTGAGCCGTACGAAGCCCTCGCCGCCCGGTCCGAACGCGCGGCCGTCGTTGAGCAGGACCCGGGCCTTGTCCAGGAAGAAGGTGTGCGGGTCGGCATCCAGCTCCAGATCGCGGCAGTCCAGCCAGGCGAGGAACGTGGCCTGCGGGACCCGGTAGCGCACACCGGGCGGCAGTTCCTCGCGCACGAGTTCGGCGTTGCGCGCCAGGACCGGCCTCAGCTGCGACAGCCAGCCCTCCCCTTCCCGCCAGGCGGCCAGGGTGGCCGCGACGCCGAAGGTGTTCGGCTCGCCGTACAGGTGGCCCGGGTTCGCCAGCGCCTCGCGCACCTCGGCCGCGCCGACATGGGCGATGGAGCAGCGCACCCCCGGCACGTTGAACGCCTTCGTGGCCGAGGTCAGGGTCACCGTGCGTGCGGCCACCTCGGCCGAGAGCGAGGCGAACGGGATGTGCCGGTGGGGGGCGTGGACGAGTTCGGAGTGGATCTCGTCCGCGATGACCAGCAGGTCGTGGCGGAGCGCGAGCCCCGCCAGCGCCTCCAGCTCTTCGCGGCGCAGCGCACGTCCCGTCGGATTGTGCGGGTTGACCAGCAGCAGCACCCGGGCGGGCCGCTCCCGCAGTTCCCGGTCCAGGCGGTCGGCGTCGAACGTCCAGCTGTCGTCGTCCGGCGTGTACGGCACCGCGTGGAGGCGCCGCCCCATGCTCGCGATCGTCTCCAGGAACGGCGGGTAGGTGGGCGTGTGCACCACGACGCCGTCCCCCGGCCGCGTGGCGACGGACAGCACGGCCTGGAGGCCCTGGTTGATGTCGGTGAACTCCCTTACGTGAGAAGGATCGAGGACCCAGCCGTGGCGTTCTCGCATGCGGTCGGCGAACACGGCCCGCAGGGGGGTTCCCACCGCCCCTCCGTCCCAGGAGGGATAGCCGAGGTCGTTGTCCACGCACCGCAGCAAGGCCTCACGCACGCTCGGGGCGGGCGGGAAGTCCATCTCCGCGATCCACGCCGGAAGCACGTCCGGCTCGACTCGGCTCCACTTGACTCCGGGGCGCCGGGACAACGCGCGGACGTCGAGGTCGTCGAACATGGATGCCTCTCTCCTGTCGTCTCTCCTGTCATCAATGGCTTCTCATACCTACCCGTCATTCCGGGTTGACGGGAGGGGCGATCCGCAGGCGGATGTCGGACCGCGGCCTTCACCGTCCGGGCGGGCGTGCCGGCGATGCAGACCGGGTGCCGGCACCGAGACCCGGGCGCAGGCGTTCCAGCAGGGCGTACAGAGTCGCGCTCTCGTCCGCGTCGAGCGTGTCCAGCGCGCCGTGGGTCGCCTGCATCTCTTCCCGGACGCGGCGGATGAGCTCCCGGCCGCGGTCCGTCGCCACGACGTTCTTGACCCGGCGGTCCACGGGGTCGGGCTCGCGGCGCACCAGCTCGCGGGCCTCCAGGCGGTCCACGATCCCGGTGACGTTCGACGCGTCGCACACCAGCAGGGTGGCCAGGGCGCGCATCGGCAGCGGGCCGTCGAGCTGGGCGAGGACCTTCGCCTGCGTGGGCGTCAGGCCGTGGTGGGCCGCGGCGGCGGCGAAGTCACGCCACTGGGCCGTACCGATGGCGGCGAGCAGCTCGAGCAGCCGGAGCTTGGCGGGGGTCTCGGGGGCCGTGGTGCTCATGGCTCGAGCGTACAAGATGCTTCATGGCCTCAATTGTTTGTTTGACCATCTTAAGTATCTCGTCTACTGTCGCCGGAGTACTTGATGACATGAAACATCTACGTCCTGAAGCACTGAGAAGGTTTCTCCTTTCATGAGCCAGCCCACCCCTCCGCCCGCCGACGGCCGCAGGCGTGAGACGGTCATCGTCTTCGCGCTGAGCCTCGCCGCGATGGTCGTGTCGATGATGCAGACCCTGCCGGTCCCGATCCTCGGCCTCATCCGCGCCGACCTCGGCACCTCGACCGCCAACGTGAGCTGGGTGACCACCGCCACGCTGCTCTCCGCCGCCGTCTTCACCCCGCTGCTCGGCCGCTTCGGTGACCAGCACGGCAAGAAGCCCACCCTCGTGGGCGTGCTCGGCGTCATGGTCGTCGGCTCCGTCATCGCCGCCCTCGCGCACTCGCTCCCGCTGCTGATCCTGGGCCGTGTCCTGGAGGGCTCCGCCACGGCGATCTTCCCGCTCGCCCTGTCCGTCCTGCGCGAGGAGGTCCGCCCGGAGAAGCTGCCCGGCGCCATGTCGCTCGTCAGCGGCACCCTCGCCTTCGGCAGCGGCCTCGCGCTCGTCGCCACCGGCCTGCTCACCTCCGGCCACGACGCCGACTACCGCAGCGCCTTCTGGATGGCGACCGGCCTGGCCGCGCTCGCCCTGCTCGCCGTGGTCTTCCTGGTCCCCGCGACCCGCCACAAGACCGGCGGCCGTACCGACTTCCTCGGTGCGCTGACCCTCGGCATCACCCTCCTGCTGCTCCTGCTGCCGATCTCGCAGGGCCACGAGTGGGGCTGGACCTCCGCCCGCACGCTCGGCTGCTTCGCGGGCGCGGCGGTCATGACGGCCGTCTGGGTCCTCACCGAGCTGAAGGTCCGCGAACCCCTCGTCGACATGCGGATGTTCATCCATCGGCCGGTGCTCATGGCCAACCTGGCCGGCATCCTCGTCGGCTTCGGCATGTTCGCGAACTTCCTCGGCATCTCCTATCTCGTCCAGATGCCCAAGGCCCTCACCGGCTACGGCTTCGACGCGTCCATCCTGCGCGCCTCCGTGCAGTTCCTGCTGCCCGGCGCGATCGTCTCGCTGCTCGCCTCCCCCATCGGCGGCCAGCTGGTCCGCCACCGCGGCCCGCGCACGGCCCTGGCCCTGGCCGCCGCGCTCGGCGCCGTGGGCTTCGGCTGGCTCGCGCTCGACCACGGCCACACCGCCTCGGTGATCGGCGCCGGCCTCGTCGTCGGCGCGGCCGTCAGCTTCGGCTACGCCGCCATGCCCGCCATCATCATGGCGAGCGTCCCGCACCACCAGAGCGGCATCGCCAACGGCATCAACTCCATCTCCCGCTCCACCGGCAGCGCCATCGGCAGCGCCATCGTCACCACGATCCTGGCTTCGAAGACCATCGAGCACCTGCCTGCCGGCGTCCCCGCACTGCCCGCGGAATCCGGGTTCACCCTCACCTTCTGGATCGGAGCCGCCGCCTTCGCCCTCTGCGCGGTGATCAGCGGCTTCGGCCTGCGCGGCGGGCACGGTCCGCGTACGGCGACGGTGACGGCCGCCGCCCCGGCCCCCGCCACCGAGAAGGCGACCGAACCGGCCGCCTGACGCAGGTGAGAACACGGTCACCGTGCCCGAGGAGACGGGCACGGTGGCCGTCGTATTCCCGGCCCGGGACCGGGCGAGGGCCGGAAGAGGACGGAAGCGGACGGAAGAGGTCGGAAGAGGTCGGACATGGTGGCGGACACAGGCAGGACCGGCTCGGCCGCCTCGGCCTCGCTCAGCGCGCGGGCACGCGAGGAGGTCCTCCAGCGCATCGTCGACCGGCGGTACGCGCAGGGCGCCCGCCTCGTCGAGCGGGAGGTCGCCGAGGAGCTGAGCATGTCCCGCGTACCGGTGCGCGAGGCGCTGGTCGCCGAAGGGCTGCTCGAACTGCTCCCGCACAGCGGCGTACGCGTACGACGCCTGGAGCGCACCGACGTGGAGCATCTGTACGAGGTGTGGGAGCCCCTGGCCGTCCAGGCCTCGCGGCTCGCGGCGCGGGCCGCTGCGGCGGGCGACCCCGAGGGGCTCGCCGCGCTGGAGGCGACGCTGCGCCAGGCCGAGTCGGCGGCAGCGGCGGACGAGGGTACGCGCGAGGTGGCCGCGCACACGGCGTTCCACGAAGGCGTCGTCACCATGGCGGGCAACCCGCTGCTCGCGCGCGCGATGGAGCAGCTGAGCCGGCAGCTGCGGCTGCTGTTCGGACTGCGCGCGGAGCCCGCCCACATGCGGGCCCAGCATGCCGAGATGTACCGGCACATCGCCGCCGGCGACGCGGAGGCCTCGACGAGGAGCTCGACCTCGTCTTCGGCATCGCGGACCGCCACGGCATCGGCGTGGACATCCACCTGCACGACCGTGGCGAGACGGGCGTCAAGGCCCTGCGCGGCATCATCGACCGCGAACTCGGCGCCATCGCCGCCGACTTGGGAGAGCTGGACATCGCCCTGACCACGGTGGTGCCGTCCGACTCCCTGGTGCTGCCGATCGCCCGGCTGCGCGAGCACCATGTGCGGGTGGGGCTCGGCTCCGACGGTGTGCGTGACTCCTGGAGCCCGTTCGGCAACGCGGACATGATGCATCGCGCGCATCTGCTCGGGTGGGTGACGGACGTACGGCTCGACGAGGAGCTGACGGACTGCTACCGCGTCGCCGCCCACGGGGGCGCGGACGTCATGGGCCTCCCGCACGCCGACTTCGGGGCCGGTTCGCCGGCCGACTTCGTCCTCGTGCGGGGCGAGTGCCTGCCCCAGGTCGTCGTGGACATGCGGCAAAGGGACATGGTGGTGCACGGCGGAGTCGTCGTGGCCCGGAACGGAGAATTCCTCGACTGACCTCTGGATTTCGCTATCCGCCAAGCCGCTGACCCCGGCCGTCAGGCCTCCGCGCGCAACCGGTCCAGTTCGCCGCCGATCGCGGCTCGCAGCTCATCGTGGTCCGGGCCGAGCCGGAACCGCTCGTCGCTCCACCGGTCGCGCGGGTAGAGCCACACCGGCAGGCCCACCAGGTCGGCCGGCTCCCACTCGTACCGCGGCCAGACGTGAGCGTGCAGCACCGGTTCCGTGTTCCCGAGGATCTCCAGGTTGACCCGCCGGAATCCCGGGTCCAGCCTCCGGCAGACCCGCTCGACCGCTTCGCCGAGCCGGTCCATGTCGGCGAGAAACGCCGCCCGCTTGGCCTTCGGCAGATCGGACAGGCGTTCCACACCGGGTTCGTCCACGAGGAGAACCGAGTATCCCGGCAGGAACTGAACGTCCCCGATCGCCGCGAACCCCGAGTCGAGCCGCCGCAGCACGGTCGGGTTCTCACCGCGGAGCGCGGCCCCGATCCGGTCCTTCCGCCAGTCGTCAGTCATGATCCAAATCTACGGCGTTCGCGACGCGACCGTCGAGCCCCGATCAGCAGGGGCAGGAAGAAGAGGAGCACCACCACCGCGACCAGCGGCAGCAGATAGTCGTCGATGCTCGGCACCGACGCACCGAGCGTGTAACCGGCCAGCACCAGGCTCTGCGTCCACAGCAGGCCGCCCACGGTCTGCCAGACGGCGAAGGTGCGCAGAGGTACCCCGAGGACACCGGCCACCGGGTGCAGGACGGTCCGCAGCAGCGGCACGAAGCGGCCGATCACCAGGGCCTTGCCATAGCCGTAGCGGGCCAGCAGCTCCTCCGCGCGCGCCGCCGCCTCCTTCACGCGCCGGCTGGAGGTGCGCGCCAGCAGGGCCCGCCCGCCGTGCCGGCCGAGCAGGAAGCCCACCTGTCCGCCGGCCACCGCGCCGACGGCCGCGCACAGCAGCACCTGCCACAGCTCCAGCCGCGGCGCCCGGTGCGCGCTCCCCGCGCACAGCACACCGGCCGGGAAGAGCAGGGCGTCGCCGGGCAGGAAGAAGCCGACGACCAGGAGGCCCGACTCGGCGAAGATCACGGCCAGGACCCCCAGGGCCCCGAAGGCGGCCAGCACCGAGGCGCTGTTCGTCGGGTCGACGGCGATCACCGGCCGTGCCTCCTGGCCTCGTCGTAGGACTGCTCGCTCCCCAGCATCGCCCGCCGGCCGCGAAACCGCCCGCCAACAGGCCCCCGAGCCCTCGGCGCTACGCTGAGCGCGCCCCGGACCCCCTCGATGATCGGACTGCCTCATGGACCTCGTCTTCACCGGCCGAGTGATCGAATGGCGGGGCCCGGCGCCGTATTACTTCGTGCCTGTGCCGGAGGCGGAGTGCGACGACATCCGCCAGGTCGCCGCGGCGGCCAGCTACGGCTGGGGCGTGATCCCCGTCGAGGCCAGGATCGGCCGGACCGCCTTCACGACCTCGTTGTTCCCCAAGGACGGCAGCTATCTGCTGCCGCTCAAGAGCGCCGTGCGAGGGCCGCAGGGCCTGTCGGCGGGTGACGACGTCACGGTGGACATGACCGTCCGGTTCTAAATCGGGCGAAGCGGTCGCGCGAGCCGATGCGTCTGCTGCACAATCTGCCTACGCATCGTCAATTGACGCCTACTGCGGGCAGTTGGCACTTGGCGCACCAATCGGGGGACGCACCATGGAACTCTCGCTGACGGTTGCCGGCGACGGCAGCCCGGACGAGCTCACCTCGCTCCACCGCTGGCTGATCCAGGACCCGGACGTGACCCACCACGCCACCCTCGAGCTGGGCGAGCGCGTCACCGACGGGCCCACCGGGGAGATGAGCGGCGCGCTGGAGGTGCTGAACATCGTGCTCGGCGACGCGGTGGCGCTGGGCAATCTGCTGGTCGCCATCGGCACCTGGCGGGACACCCGGCGGCGCGCCCCCGAGGTGCGCATCCAGCGCGCCGGAACCACGGTGACGGTGACCGTCAGCGGCGACGATCCCGAGACGGCACGGGCCCTGCTCGCGGCCCTGAGCGACGCGCCCGAGGGGCCGGACGCCTCGGGTCGTCCATGAGCACGCCCACGCTCGCCGATCCGCAGCAGTCGTACGCCCTGCTCGTCGGCGTCCACCGGTACAGCTCCCTGGAGTCCCTGCCCGCCGTCGAGAAGAACCTGACCGGGCTCGCCGACCTGCTGTGCGCGCCCGATGTGTGGGGACTGCCGCCGAGCCACTGCCTGACCGTGCCGCAGCCGGACAACCCCAACCGGGTCCTGGACATGCTCACGAACGTGGCCCGGCGGGCCACCGACACGCTGCTCGTCTACTACGCCGGTCACGGCCTGCTCGATCCGCAGGACAACGACCTGCACCTCTCCCTGGTCGGCTCCGACAGCTACCGCGTCCAGTCCACCTCGCTTCCCTTCGCCTGGGTGCGCCGGGAGATCCTGGAACCGGAGGTGCGGGCCCGGCACAAGGTCGTCATCCTCGACTGCTGCTGGAGCGGGCGGGCGATGGAGGGCTGGATGAGCGGGGGCCAGTCGGTCGCGGAGCAACTGGCCGACCACTCCCGTATCGACGGTGCCTGCCTGCTGACCTCGGTCGCCGAGACGAAGAAGGCGAAGGCCGAGCCCGGGGAGGACTTCACCGCGTTCACCGGCGAGTTGATCACTCTCCTCAGGGACGGCATCGAGGAAGGGCCCGCGCTCCTCGACCTCGAAACCGTTTACGCGCACACCTACAAGCAGCTCCGGGCCAAGAACCGGCCTCTTCCCCGGATCCGCAGCCTCAACATGGGCGGCAAAGTGGCCCTGGCCCGCAATCGCGGGTACGCCCCGCCTCCGCCGCCGCCTCCGCCACCGCCCGCACCGGAACCCGCCCCCGCCCAGGCCCCCTTACCAGAGCCGGCCGCGACCCCTGCCCCCGTACCGGAACCCGTCCCGGCCCAGGCCCCCGAATCGCCGTCCGCGCCCGCCCCTTCGTCGTCCCCGCGCGCGCTTCCGCGCCCCCGCAGCGAGGACCTGCTCACCGAACCGGCACCCGCGGAGCCGGAACCGGTCGTGGACGAGCAGCAGTCCGCCCCGGTGCGCATCGGTCTCTGGGGCGCTCCCGCCAGCGGCAAGACCACCCTGCTCGCCGCGTTGGCGCACGTCGTAGGTGACACGCAGGCGGAGTACGGGACATGGCGGATCAGCGGCACGGACCGCGTCTCCGAGCAGTTCCTGGTGCGGCACAAGACCGGACTGATGAACGACGGTCAGTTCCCGTCCGCCACCGAGGCGGTCGGCGAACCCCTGCGGTTCCGGTTCACCGGCGGCGAGAGCCGCCCGCTGAACCCGACCGTCGACTTCGTCGTGGAGGTGCAGGACGTCCCCGGCGAGTTCTTCCACGACCGGAGCGTGGCCCCGGACAACCCGGTCGTCGCCCGCCTCGCCGAGTCCGACGCGCTGGTCTACCTCTTCGACCCCATAGACGCGGCGTCGCACGCGAGCGCCGACTACCTCTTCGGACTCATCCAGCGCCTGACCACCCATCTGGAGGAGACGGGCCGGGCCACCGGCCGGTATCTCCCGCAGTGCCTGGCGGTCTGCGTGACCAAGTTCGACTCGCCCCAGGTGTTCCTGGCCGCCCGCGCGGCACGCTGGGGCACGCAGGGTAACGACCGGTACCGCTTCCCGCGCGTGAAGGACGAACACGCCCGGGACTTCCTGCACTGGGCCGCCCGTCACTTCGCCGGCAACGCCGGCCGCCGCATGTGCGACCTGATCGAGAACCACTTCGACCCCGCGCGCACCCGGTACTTCGTCACCTCCGCCATCGGCTTCCACGTCGGCCCCGACGGGGTGTTCCGCTCCTCCGACTTCGTCAACACCGACGCCCTGGGGGGAATCCGCAGCGGCATCCGCCCGGTGAACGTGCTGGAGCCCTTCATCGCCCTGCAGCGCATGGTGCCCCAGTACCACCCGGCCGAGGCCGGCGCGGCCCCGGGCGACGGACCGGCGGGGGGCACATGACCACTGTCCACGCGGAATGGGCGCTCCACGGCAAACTCCCCGAGCGGCGGCACGACTACCACATCCTCGGCTCCAGCCGGGACCGTGCCGAGGACGCCCGGTTCGACCGCCTGATCCGCGAGGCGACGCCGGGCACCCCGCAGGGTGGCGGTGCCGACGCGGCCGACGCGCTGCCCTGGGTGACGTTCGACGTGTCCGGCGGCGCGGACGAGGGGCACTGGACGGGCATCGCCGTCAAGGAGTGGTCCCCGGAACTGGACGAGGTCGGCAGGCGCATCACCACCACCCGCTACTTCACCTTCCCCTTCCTGGAGGCCGCCGGCCCAGCCGTCAGCTACCGGGGCCTGTACGACCAGGTGGCCCCCATCGGGCTCCCGCTGCCCTCGGCCGACGCCGTCCCGCTGGACCTTCCCGCCCTCGACCCCCATGCCCTGGCCGACCGCATGACCGCCGACCCGCGCGGCTTCGACTGGTACGCCGCCGTCGCCGCCCTGCTGCTCGACGGCCCGGTCGCGCTCATCGGCGCGGGGGCGCTGCCGCTGGCCGAGCGCATCGACTGCCTCGACGCGATCGTGGCGCTGCTGCCGTACGGGGCGCGGGCCAGCCTCAGGGCCAGCACCTGGGCGGACAACCTCGCCGATCACGACGTACGGCTCTTCTTCGGCGAGTGGGTCGGCAAGTCGCACCAGCACCACGTGCTCTGGTCCGACCGGCCCGAGCCCGGCCGTGGCACCCTCGGGGACGTCTATCTGTCCGCGCTGCGCGACGCGCACCGACGGCACGGCGAACCGGGCCCGTTGCTCGCACAACTCGCCCGGGAGACCGGTCCGTTGGAGCTGAACGACGAGCGGAACCTGCTCGCCGCGGTGGACGTGCTCGCCGCGCCGGAGCACCGGAGGGCCGCGCGCGAGGCGCTGCTCACCCATGCGAAGGCCGCCTCCCCGGAGCAGCTCGCGCGCCGCTGGACCGAGGCCAGGGAGGCCGTCGTCGCCGGTGCCGGTGCCGAACTGGCCTCGGGCAGCGCCCAGTTGGCGCGCAGCTACCTGGAGGTCGCCCAGCGGCTGCGGCAGGCGGACTCCTATGTCGACGACGTCCTCAGACACTGCCCCCCGGACCGCGCCCCGGGCACGCAGGCAGCCCTGCTGACCGCGCTGCGCCCGCCCGCGCCCGGCGCCTGCCCGGAACTCCACCGCACCGTGGTGACCCGCCCCGCCGTCGTCCACCAGGTGCTGCGTCAGCAACTCCCCCATCCCCGGGCACCGTTGGAGCACTGGCTCGCCTGGCTCTGCACCTCCGGACGGGCTCCGGCCCCCGACTGGCTGAAGGCGTTCGGGGCGCTGCTGCCCGAGCGGGCGGGCCCCGTCCCGCCCTCCTGGCTGGACGACGTGCAACGGCACTGCGGGGCCGAGGCGTTGCCCACGCTGCTGCGCACCGCCGGCCGCACCGGCACGATCGACCTGGTCCTGTACGGCGCCTGGCGGCCCCTGCTGCTCCTGACGACCGCCCGGCCCGGCTCCGCACATGCCGCGCTCCGCGACACCGTCGGCGGGCTCGCCCCTGCGGACCCGGCCAACCGCGCCGGACTCGACGTCCTGTCCCCGCTGCTCGGCGTCGCCCCCGTCTGGGCCGCGCGGACGAGTCCCGACCGGGAGGGCGCCCGCTACTGGGCCGGCTTCCTGAACCTGTGGGACCGGCCAGAACTGTTCGAGCACCGCGATCAGGTCGGACTCGCCCTGATCGCCGCCGTCCCCCGCAACCACTGGCTGCTGCGGCGCCTGCGCCATCTCGACCCCGAGCTGGCGCGGGCCGTCGCGACGCGGCGCCGCCCCGGATTCCCCTCGGGCTGGCTGCGCGGCCTCACCGAACTGAGGGCCCGGCGCGCCGCCCAGGACCGCCGCCGTCCCTGGCAGCCCGATCCGCACGACACCGAAGGTCACCGCCCATGAGACCGATCAGGGCCGCCCTGCTGTCCTTCCTGGCCGCCCTCCTCTCCCTGCTGGCCGTCCTGTCGCTCCCGGCGCCGCCGGCACACGCCCGGGACCAGCCGCTGACCCCGGCACAGTTCTACAAGGCGGTCGGCGTCACCGGGATCCGTACGCGGTACGTCGTCCTGCTCGACACCGGGGCGCTCGACGGCTCCCGGCTCACCGAAACCCGGGACCAGCTCGGCACCCTGCTGGACGCGGTCGCGAAGCCCGACGACATCACCGTGATCGTCTTCGACCACCGGGTCCGCCGTACGATCAGCCCGCTGGGCCGGGCGGACCTGGGCTCGCTGGCGATGCCCGGGCCCGGGGACGACAGGATCGACCTCGCCGCCGCGCTGGACGCGGCGCTGACCAGCCTGGAGGACGACCGTCCCGCGCGCACCGCGCTCGCCGTCCTCGGGTACGGGGACCCCGGCGGCGAGGAGCCGTCGGCGGAACTGCGCCGCCGGGCCGGGGAGCTGGCCGCGCACACCGCCCTCACCGTGCACGCGTATCCGCTGGCGGCCGGCGCCGACACCCGCGCACGGCAGTCGGGATTCCTGGAGAGCGCCTTCCCCGGGGCCGTCGCCACGGCCCCGTGGAGCCCCGCCGTCCACCCCGACCTCGCCCAACTGGCCGACGACGTGCTGCGGTACGCGGCGCTGGCCGCCCTCGCCCCGGACCGTGCGGGCCGGGTCGTCGCGAGCTGGCCGCGGCGGGCGCCCCGGCTGTCCCCCTGGGACGAGAAGGCCGAGGTCACCCTCACGCTGCGGTCGACGCTGCGCCGGGTTCCCGTGCACCTCTCGGGCGTGGCCTTCACGGTCACGGACGCGCCGGTCCCGATCAAGGCCAAGGCGGACACGACGGAGCTGGACCTGAAACCCGGGGCCACCGCGCACGTCACCGTCGAACTCAGCTGGAAGGCCGACAAGTACCGGCTGGGCAGGGCGTCCGTGCGGCTGAGCGGACAGCTCTCGGTGCACGCCAGGACGGGCACGCCCTGGGCGCAGAACCTCGCCGCGATCGGCCTGCGCACCATCCCGCCGCGTCTGGACACGGCCTCGACCGACGTGGCCGGAACGGGCACGGTCGGCATCCCGTTCTGGCTGCTGCCCACGGCGAGCGGCGTGCTGCTGCTCCTGATCGCCGTCCCGACCGGCCTGTACCTGCGCCGCTGGCTGCACCGCAACCGTCCGCGGATGCGGGGCTGGCTGACGGCCCAGTATCCCGAGGCCGCCGACGGCGCCTGGACCGTCCGCGAGCTGGGGCCCGTTGCGCTCGCGGGCAGACGGAGCCTGATCACCTACGCCCTCGACCCCACCGGCGAGGGCTCGGTCGAGATCCGCCCGGACAGGGCCGACGACCGGGGCACGGTGGAGCGGCTGTCCATCGCCTGCCGGAAGCCCGGCAAGGACGGCCACCGGGATCGGGGCCGGTGCCCGGTGGGCGGCAGCGTCATCATCAACGGGGTGGAGTTCATCCACCACAAGAAGCAACCCTGACGGCGTGTCAGGCCAGGCGGGTCGGCCCAACTCCGCTGCCCCGCCGGTGTGTTACAGCTGGGCCGCCCGGAAGGTGACCCGCCCGGCCACCGCCGTGAGCAGGACCGGCAGTCCGGCAAGGTCGGTGTCGGACACCTGAAGCGGGTTCTCGGCCAGGACGGTGAGGTCGGCGCGGTGACCGACGGCGATCCGGCCCGCGAGGTCCTCCTCCCCGGCGGCCCACGCGGGGTTGACGGTCATGCCCTGGAGCGCCTGCAGGGCGGTGAGGCCCTGCTCCGGGCCGTGCGGCGGCCGGGAGAGGTCGGCGGGGCGGCGGTGCCGGGCGCCGGCCATGACCTCGAGCGGCGGGTACGGCGCGATGGGCCAGTCGGAGCCGAGGACGACCCGGGCTCCGGCCTCCCACAGGTCGCGGCAGCGGAAGGCGCGCGCGGCGCGCTCCTCGCCGAGCCGGTGCGACCAGTTGTCGGTGTGGTCGGACCGGGTGAACTCGCAGCAGTGGGTGGGCTGCATGGAGGCGGCCACCCCGAGTGCCGCGAAGCGCCGTACGGTGTCGTCGGGCACGGTCTCGACGTGCTCGACCCGGTGGCGGACGGCCTCCGAATGCTCGGCGCGCGCCTTCTCGACGGAGTCGAGCACATGGCGTACGGCCGCGTCGCCGATCGCGTGGGTGGCGGTGGGCACGCCGGCCCGGTGGAGCGCGCCGATCACCTCGGTGTAGCGCTGCGGGTCGGGCCAGAAGGCGTGCGTGGACTCGCCGTGGCAGTCGGGGGCCTCCAGCCAGGCGGTGCCGTTGTCGATGGTGCCGTCCATGAACAGCTTCACGCCGGCCACCCGCCACAACCCGCCGCCGGTGCCCTGCTGCCGGACGAGGTCGGCCACGGCGTCGTCGTCGGCCTCCGGGCGGCACCAGGGGGCGATCCGCAGCCGCAGCGGCAGCGGCAGCGCGTCCTCGGCCTCCAGCGCGGCGTAGACGGCGAGGCTGTCGCCGTTCGCGTCCATGGCGTGCCCGCCGGTGAGGCCGGCGGCGGCCATGGCGCGCAGCACCTCGGCGGTCCGCTCCCGCACCTCGGCCTCGGTGGGCCGGGGGGCGACGGCCTCGACGAGTTCGCAGGCGGCGTCCTCCAGGAGCAGGCCGGTGGGCCGGCCCTCGGCGCCGCAGACGATCTCGGAACCCTGCGCGAACTCCCGCGCTCCGTCGACGCCCGCCAGCTCCAGGGCCCGCTCGCTGGCCAGCAGCGAGTGCGCGTCGAACAGGTCGACAAGGGCGGGGATGCCGTCGAGCACCGGGCCGAGCGCGGCGTTGCCGACCGGCGCGCCCTCGAACGCGTTGGGGTCCAGGCCCCAGCCGCGCAGCCAGGCCCCCGGTGGCAGCGCCTGCGCCGCCTCGGCGAGCGCGGCGCGTACGGCGGTCAGGTCGCGGCAGCCGGACAGGTCCACGCCCATGGTGCGCTCGGCGCCGGAGACCGGGTGCAGATGGCCGTCGGTGAAGCCCGCGGTGACCACGGCCCCGCGCAGGTCCACAACCGTGCTGCCCGGCCCGGCGAGGAGCCGGGCCTGCCGGTCGTCGCCGAGGAAGGTGATCCGCCCGTGCTCCGCGGCGAGCGCGGTGTGCGGGAGGAGCGTGCCGGTGCCGGGGTCGAGCAGCCGGGCGGAGAGCAGGACGAGATCGGCGGGCACGCGGGGCTCCTTCGTGGAACAGGGGATGGAACGGGTGGTCAGCCGGCGGCGAGGGCGCGCTCGAACACGCCCTCCGAAAGGCCGAGTTCGCGCTCGGCGGTGGTGAGGGCCATGCGCACCACGGCCGCGGGCCGTTCGGGGGTCACGGTGTTGGCGTGGGCGCCCAGGCCGTCCAGCACGACGAGTATCTGAATGGTCGTCACCAGCGGGTCGGCGGTGCGGAATTCGCCCGCCTCGACGCCGTCCCGGATGACGGCTTCGAGCCGTGCACGCCAGGCGCCCTCCTGCTCGGCGACCCGGTCGCGCAGGACCGGCCGGTAGCGGCTGAGGTGGCGGGCGTTGATCCACAGCCGGCTGATGCCGTCGTAGTCCGCGCCCGAGGTGCGGGCGAGGAACCGGGCCAGGCGCAGGGTGGGGGTGTCCTCGGGCCGGCCGTCCGGCAGCAGGGTGTCGAGTTCGGCGGTCGCCGCGCTGCCGAAGGCCTCGGCGACGAGATCCTCGGCCGAGGGGAAGTAGTGACCGATCAGCCCCGGGCGCACGTCCAGCTCCTCGCCGATCCGGCGCAGGGTGATGCTCTCCAGGCCCTCGGTCAGGGCAACGGCCGAGGCCGCGTCGACGATTTCCGCCCGCCGGGTGGCGGGATCCTTTCGGATCCGTTTGCGCTGAACGCTTGACGTCATACCCCGGATGCTATTGAGTGTGCGACCAATAAGCAACTGGCCAAGTGACCAATAAGCGACCCGGTCGATCCACCGCTCCCGGAGGGCCTCATGGCGTCCACACTCCCCGACCCGATTCCCGAAGCGCACCTCAGGTCCGCCGACGGGAAGGCGGCGGCTGACCTGGCCCCCGAGCGGGCCGGTGGCATCGAGGCCCACGGCATCGACCACATCCCGGACTCCGAGCGCCGGGGCCGCCCTCGAGAGCTGTTCTCGGTGTGGGCCGCGGCCAATGTCAACTACCTCAGCCTGGTCGTCGGCGGCGCCCTGGTGCTGATGGGCCTGAGCCTGAGGCAGGCGCTGGCGGTGATCGTCGTCGGCAATCTCTTCTGGGTGCTGACCGGCCTGCTCGCGGTCTCGGGCCCGGCGGCGGGCGCGCCCAGCGAGGTGATCACGCGGGCGATGTACGGCGTGCTCGGCAACCGCGTGAACAACGCCGTGACCGGGTGGATGATCTCCGTCTGCTACTTCGCCCTGAACCTGGCGGCGGGGGCCACCGCGGCCTTCTCGCTCGCCGAGCGGGCCGGGCTGCCCGTGAACACCGCCGTCAAGGCCGTGATCGTGATCCTCATCGCCGCGGTCACCCTCGCCATCAGCGTCTACGGCCACTCCGCGATCGTCCGGCTCTACGTCCCGATCACCCTCGTCCTGACGGTCGTCTTCGCCGTGGTGGCCGTGGTCGTGGTGCAGCACACCGACTTCGGCTACGTCCCGGACCGGCCGCTGACCGGCAGCGCCCTGTGGGCGACCGTGCTGGCCGGTGTCGGCCTGATCGCCTCGGGTCCGCTGTCGTACACCACCAGCGCGGACTTCTCCCGCTATCTGCCGCGCACCGCCTCCCCGAAGGCCGTGGCCGGCTGGACGGCGCTCGGCGGCTTCCTGCCCGGCACCGTGGTCTGCGGCCTCGGCGCGCTCGCCGCGACCACCGTCGACATGAGCGACCCGCAGACCGCACTCCAGGGGCTGCTGCCCGGCTGGTTCCGGCCGCTGTTCCTGCTCGCGCTGGTCCTCGGCACCGTCGCCCTCAACGCCCTGACCGCCTACAGCGCGGGGCTCGCCCTCCAGGCCGTCGGCCTCAGCATCCGGCGCTCGCGCAGCGTCCTCGTCGACGGCACCGTCTCCGTCGCGCTCACGCTGTACGCGCTGCTGATCTCCGACTTCCTCGACACCGTCGGCACCGTCCTCCAGCTGACCGTGGTCCTGCTCGGCCCCAGCATGGCCGTGTACGCCACCGACATCCTGCTGCGCCGCAACCGCTACGACGGCCTCGCCCTCGGCGACGAGACCCCGGGCAGCCCGTTCTGGTACAGGGGCGGGGTCAACTGGTCCGGCGCACTGGCCCTCGGGCTGGGTGTCGCCGCCTCCGCCCTCTGCGTCGACACCGTCTACACCGGTCCGGTGGCCGCCGCCCTGGGCGGCATCGACCTCGCCCTCCCCGTGGGCCTGGTGGTGTCCGCGGGTGCGTACGCCCTGCTGATGCGCGACGGAGTGCGCGCTGGACGCCCGGCTGACAAGCCGTGAGACTGGAGCGCGGCCGACGCCCCCGCTCTCCAGGACGGTGACCATGGAAGAGGAAGTCCCCCGCGTCGAACTCACCCCGCAGGCCGCTGAGCTGGTGCGCCGGCTGCGCGCCGAGCACGGTCCGCTGATGTTCCACCAGTCCGGCGGCTGCTGCGACGGCAGCGCGCCCATGTGCTACCCGGACGGCGAGTTCCGCACCGGCGACTCGGACGTGCTGCTGGCCGAGCTGGACGTGGACGGCGTCGACGAGCCGGTGACCTTCTGGATGTCGCGCAGCCAGTACGCGGCCTGGAGCCACACCCGGCTGATCGTGGACGTCGTACCCGGACGTGGGAGCGGATTCTCGCTGGAAGCACCCGAGGGGGTGCGTTTTCTCACCCGTTCTCGCGTAGTCGACGCCTAGGCACCCCGCCGGTCCCCCGCGTCTGCTGCACTGCCCCTGAGTCCTCGGAACGTTGACGAGACATCAGGGGGTACGGTGACACGACGTCAGCGGCGACCGGCCACGGGCAGATCGCTCCTCACAGCTCTCACGGCCTTCGGTGTGCTGGCCGGCGCGACCCTGACCGGGGCGGCGCCGGCCAGTGCCGCACCGGAGGGAAGGCGGATCGCGCCGGGGGTCAGCTACCGGCAGTTCGACCTCCCGGCGGCCAAGGGGGTGACGCACGCCCATGTGGTCACCGTCGACCTGACCGACCGGCGTGTGCACCTGGACCTGCTGTACCCGGGCGCGGTCGCGGCCCGGGCGACGGTCTCCGGGATGGCCGCCGCGGCGGGCGCCGTCGCGGGCGTCAACGGGGACTTCTTCGACATCAGCGAGGCCCAGCACCCCGGCGTCGAGGCCACCGGCGCGTCCGACGGTCCGGAGATCGCGCACGGCCGGGTGCTGAAGGCCGCCGTGCCGGACGGCCAGCGCTTCGGGCCCGCACTGCCGCCCGGCACCACCGCCGAGGACGTCTTCGGGGTGGGCGAGGACCGGAGGGCCCGCCTGGACCGGCTCAGCCTCACCGGCTCGGTCCACACCCCGGAGGGGAGGCTGCCGCTGCGGGGCCTCAATCAGTTCGCGCTGCCGGAGAACTCCGTCGGCGCCTTCACCCGGGCCTGGGGCAGCGTCTCGCGGGCCCGCGCCGTCTGCGGCACCGACACCGACCGCGCCGCGGGCTGCGACCACGACACCTACGAGGTGACCGTCCGCTACGGCCGGGTCGTGTCCGTCTCCGGCCGTCCGGGCAGCGGCCCGATCGCCAAGGACACCACGGTACTGCTCGGCCGCGACGCGGGCGCCCGGCAGCTGCGGAAGCTCTCCAGGGGCGACCAGGTGACGGTATGGCACCGGACGCTGGCCTCGGCGTCGACGGTGCCGTACCGGTTCGCGCTCGGCGGTTACCCGGTGCTGAGCAAGGGGCAGCCGCTCGCGGGGCTCGACAACCGGGTCTCGGCGGTGCGCACCGCCGTCGGCTTCAGCGGCGACGGGCGCAGGCTGCTGCTCCTCGCCACGGACGGCTCCCCCGCCTACCGCAGCGGTCTGACAATCGCCGAAGTCGCCTCAGTGATGCGGAAGTTGGGGTCGTACGACGCGTTCAGCCTGGACGGCGGCGGCTCGACGGAAATGGTCACCCGCGAGCCCGGCGCGAGCACGGTGTCGGTCCGCAACCACCCGAGCGGCGGCGCCGAACGCCCCGTACCGAACGGCATCGGCGTCTTCTCGGCCGGCTGACCCGGCTGCCCCGGCCGTCCGGCCTCAGGGCCGCAGGCCGCTCACCAGGTCGGCGGTCGCAGTGAGCCCGCTGCTGATGGTGGGCGCCATGCTCGTGCCGGCCAGGTAGAAGCCGAGCAGCATGCAGACCAGGGCGTGCGAGAGCTTCAGCGCGCCTTGGCGCATGAAGATCACGGCAATGATCACGAGCAGCAGCACCACAGAGATGGAAACGGCCATCGGGAACCTCCTCCGCCACGCCCCATGAGCGGCGTTCGGCCGCAAGTGTGGCGTAGCGGGGGGTTCGTCCGGGCGGCTGACGTGTCCTCCGATCGTGTGGTGTTACGCGGAGGGGTGGGCGTCGAGGAAGGCCTCCAGGCCGGCGAGGTCGTCGGTGTTGAGGTAGTCGACGCCGCCCGCGAGCAGTTCCGTCCACAGCGCGTCCCGGGCCGGACCTGCGAGGTCGGGCGTGGCCCAGAACCGGACCTGCTGGCCGCGCGCGTGGGCCTGCCCGGTGATGGCGCGCAGCTTCTGCCGCTCGGCGTCCGGGAACGGCCCGTCGCCCAGCCAGGTGAAGTTGTTGGTCCAGTTGTCGCTGATCAGCGAGATGAAGGAGGCCGGGGCCGCGCTGCCGAGGTCAGCGAGCCGCCCGTCGTAGAAGGCGCGGCGCTCGGTCTGGGCCTCCATGGGGATGCGGGCCGCACGGTCGCCGGAGATGACGGCGGTGAGCGGACCGGGGTGGACCCGGCCGTTCGCGTAGGTGGTGAACAGGTGCGGGTAGCGGCGCAGATGGCGGTCGAGTTCGACGTAGGTCGAGGAGCCCTCGGTCTTGATGTCGATGAGCAGCTGCACCGGTCGGCGCCAACCCCGGTACACCGAGCCCTGGTTGGCCTTCACGATCGCGGAGAGCGGTTCGAGGTAGAGGGATTCGAGGGTGCGCTTCGGGTCCAGCTCGCCGACCTCGTGCGCGACGAGGAGCTGGTTACCGACGAGGAAGATGTCGGCCTCGACGCTGCCGAAGCGGTGGTCGAGGGCGTCGAACAGGGGGCGCGGGTGCTCGTAGTCGTTGTGTGCGTGGGCGTTCCACAGCGGGCGCGGGCCGCGGTGGCCGCCGCCCGCCCAGGCCTGGCCGGCGGGCAGGGCTACCGCGCCGGCGAGGGCGGCGCCGAGGGTGGTGAGGGCTCTGCGACGGGTGGTGAGGGCCATGCTCTGCCTCCCTTGAGGGACCGGATGGGACCGAAGGGAGTATGCGTTCCATACACAGCCAACAGGCCCCATCCGAAAGGGAGTTCGCCCTCTGTTCACTTGTGATCGCCGGAAAGGACAGCTAACTCAGGGGCCCCTGAAGATCGACCAGTTCGGCCAGCGCCGAGCGGTGTGCGCCCGCGGTGCCGTAGGCGATCGAGTCGGCCTTGGCCCGCTTCAGGTAAAGATGGGCCGGGTGTTCCCAGGTCATGCCGATCCCGCCGTGCAGTTGCACGGCTTCCTCGGCGGCGTGGACCGCGACGGGCGCCGCGTACGCCTGTGCGACGGCGACCGAGACGTCGGTGTCCTCGCCGGAGGCAAGCGCGTCGGCGGCGGCCCGGGCCGCGGCCCGGAGGTTCACGACCTCCAGCCACAGCTGGGCGAGCCGGTGCTTGAGCGCCTGGAAGCCGCCGACCGGCCGGTTGAACTGCTTGCGCTCCTTCAGGTAGCGCACGGTCTCGGTCAACGCCCACTCCGCCACGCCGAGTTGTTCGGAGGCGAGCAGTCCGGCGGCGGCGCGCAGGGCCCGGCGCACGGCGGGTCCCGCCTCGCCGACGCGGCGGCCGGGGGCGCCGTCGAGGGTGACGGTGGCGAGCGGCCGGGTCAGGTCCAGGGAGATCTGCGGGGTGACAGTCACCGCGTCGGCGGCCACGGCGTACAGGCCGCCGTCGTCGGCCGGGACGAGCAGGACGTCGGCCGCGGCGGCATCCGCGACGCCGGTCAACTCACCGTGCAGCGTGCCGTTCTCCAGGCGTACGGCCGGAAGCGCGGCGCCCGGGGCCGTGTGCAGCCCGACCGCGAGGGCGCCTATGGTGCGCCCGGAGGCCAGCCGGCCCAGCAGTTCCCCGTCCCCGCAGGCCAGCAGGGCCTCGGTGGCGACGACCGCGCTGGTGAGGTACGGCACGGGTGCCACCGCGCGCCAACTCCTCAAGGACGACGGCCACTTCGCGGTGGGTCGCGCCCTGGCCGCCCTGCGCCTCGGGCACCAGGAGCCCGGCGAGGCCCATGCCCTCGGCGAGGGACTTCCACAGGGCGAGGTCGTGCGGGGCGTCCGACTCGGTGCGGGCGATCACGTCCGCCGCGACGCAGTGGTCCGTGAGCAGGTCACGGACAGCGGCGCGCAGCGCCTCTTCCTCCTCGGAGTGGAGCAGATCCCGCTGTGTGCTCATCGGGCCAGGTCCTTCCAGGCGACGTCCTTGTCGGTGCGCGGTTCGGCGGGCAGGCCGAGGACCCGCTCGGCGACGATGTTCAGCAGGACCTCGCTGGTCCCGCCCTCGATGCTGTTGCCCTTGGAGCGCAGATAGCGGTAGCCGGCGTCGCGACCCGTGAAGTCGACCAGCTCGGGGCGGCGCATGGTCCAGTCGTCGTACAACAGGCCCTCTTCGCCGCGGAGTTCGACCTCCAGGCCGCTGATCTCCTGGTTGAGGCGGGCGAAGGCGAGCTTCATGCCGGCGCCCTCGGGGCCGGGCTGCCCGGCGACGAGCTGCTGGCGCAGGCGCTCGGCGGTGAGCCGGGAGACCTCGGCCTCGACCCAGAGCTTGAGCAGCCTCTGGTGGAGGTCGTGGGTGCGCAGGTCTGGGCGCTCGCGCCAGGTCTTGGATACCGGGCCGATCATGCCGCCCTCGCGGGGCAGCCGCATGCCGCCGATGGCGACGCGTTCGTTGTTGAGTGTCGTCTGCGCGACCCGCCAGCCGTCGCCGGCCTCGCCGAGGCGGCGGGAGTCGGGGATGCGGACGTCGGTGAGGAAGACCTCGTTGAACTCGGCCTCGCCGGTGATCTGCCGCAGCGGCCGGACCTCGACACCGGGATCGGTCATGTCGCAGATGAAGTACGTGATGCCCGCGTGCTTGGGCGCGTCCGGGTCGGTGCGGGCGATGAGGATGGCCCAGCGGGCGAGGTGGGCGCTGGACGTCCACACCTTCTGCCCGTTGACGACCCAGTCGTCGCCCTCTCGTACGGCACGGGTGCCCAGCGCGGCCAGGTCGGAGCCGGCGCCCGGCTCGCTGAAGAGCTGGCACCAGACCTCCTCCCCGGTCCACAGGGGCCGCAGGTAGCGCCGGTGCTGCTCCTCGGTGCCGTAGTGCAGGACGGTCGGGGCGGCCATGCCGAGGCCGATGCCGATGCGCCGGGGGTCGTTGTCGGGCGCGCCGGCCTGCTCCAGCTCGGCGTCCACGACGGCCTGGAGGGAGCGCGGGGCGCCGAGGCCGCCGAGGCCCTCCGGGTAGTGCACCCAGGCGAGACCGGCGTCGAACCGGGCCCGGAGGAAGTCGAGGCGGTCGGTGGTGGCCGGCGGATGCGCGGCCAGCAACTCCCGGGTGCGGCGGCGCAGTTCTTCGGCGTCGGTCATGCTGCGGCTCCGTTCTTCAGTGACGGGACGACGGCGATCCGCCCGGTGGTCACGCCGTCGGCGACCCGCTGTACGGCGTCCGCCGCGCCCTGAAGCGGCACCCGTTCGCTGATCAGCGGCTTGATCGCGCCCCGGGCGGCCAGCTCGGTGAGCTGCTCGTGGCAGTGCAGGACCAGCTTGGGGTTCTTGGTGTTGTACAGGCCCCAGTGGAGGCCGAGGATCGAGTAGTTCTTCACCAGGGCGTGGTTGAGGCCCGGGGCCGGGATGGTGCCGCTGGCGAAGCCGATGACCACGATGCGGCCCTCGAAGGCGACCAGCTTGGCGGACTGCGTGTAGGCGTCGCCGCCGACGGGGTCGTAGATCACGTCGGCGCCCCGGCCGCCGGTGGCCTCCTTCACGGCGGCGACGACGTCCTCGGTGTGCCGGTCGACCACGACGTCGCAGCCCTGCTCGCGGGCGACGGCCGCCTTGGCGGCGCCACCGACGACGCCGATCACCGTGGCACCCGCGGCCTTGCCGAGCTGTACGGCGGCGCTGCCGACGCCGCCCGCGGCGGCGTGCACGAGGAGGGTCTCGCCCGCCTCCAGGTGCGCCCGGCGGTGCAGGGCGAACCAGCCGGTCTGGTAGCCGATGTGCAGCGCTGCGGCCTCCGCGTCGTCCAGCGCCTCGGGCGCGGGCAGCAGGGCGCGGGCGTCGGCGACGGCGTACTCGGCGAAGCCGCCGTGCGGCAGCTCGGGGTTGGCGATGACCCGGCGGCCGTCCTCGGTCTCGGCACAGATCTCCACGCCGGGCGTGAACGGCAGCGGGGGCCGCACCTGGTAGTGACCCCGGCACATCAGCGCGTCCGGGAAGTTGATGTTGGCGGCGCGCACCCGCAGCAGCACCTGGCCGTCGCCGGGGGTGGGGCGCTCCACCTCCGCCAGGTGCATCACCTCGCTCGGCTCGCCGTTCTCGTGCACTTGCCATGCCTGCATGCGGGGCCTCCACGGGACTGCTTCGTCTGACCGGGTCCGACCGCATACTAAGCGGTCGCTTGCCATTCAGGGAACCGTTCCGCGCATCACGTCTGCCGGGGCCGGGCCCGTACGTGCATCCGCTCGCCCTGCGGTCCGAACAGGCTCAGGAACTCCACCGGCCCCTCCCCCGTCGACCCGAACCAGTGCGGTATCCGGGTGTCGAACTCGGCGGCCTCGCCCGCCGCGAGCACCACGTCGTGCTCGCCCAGCACCAGCCGCAGCCGCCCGGAGAGCACGTACAGCCACTCGTAGCCCTCGTGACTGCGCGGCTCAGGCGCCTCCTTGCGCTGCGGTTCCAGGATCTTGAAGGCCTGGAGCCCGCCGGGCTGCCGGGTCAGCGGCCAGTGGGTACGTCCGTGGCGCACGATCGGCTTGAACCGCACCCGCGGGTCCCCGACCGGAGGCGCGCCGACCAGTTCGTCCAGCGGCACCTGATGGGCCTGGGCGATCGGCAGCAGCAGTTCGAGGCTGGGCTTGCGCAGGCCCGACTCCAGCCGGGACAGGGTGCTGACGGAGATCCCGGTCGCCTCCGACAGCGCGGCGAGGGTCACCTCGCGCTCCTGACGGATGCGCCGCAGCCGGGGACCCACCTCTGCCAGTACGTCTTCGGTCGTCATGGCCCTCATTGCAGAATCGGCAAACAGGTTTGTCAATACGGCAGCACCTGGGCGACCGTCGGCCGCGGAGGCGGTCACGCTGGGCCGGACCCGGCGGCACACGCTGGTCTTCGACGCGGGCGAGCCGCGCAACGCGCCCGCCGCGCACATGCAGGGCTATCTGTCCCGGGACGTGGTCCGCTGCCCGTACTGCCACGGCTGCGAGGTCCGCGACCGGGCCACCGGGGTGCCCGCCACCACCCCGCTGAGCGTGCACCAGGCCCTGATGGTCACCCGGTGGACCAAGGACGTGCGCTTCTTCCTGCACCGGCTCCAGGAGTCCGAGCTGGCGGACGACGACCTGCGCCGGCCGGCCGCCGCCGGGGTCACCGTCGTACCCGGCGAGGTGGCGGAGCTGACCGTGGCCAAGGACCGGCTGGGCACGGAACTGCGCGAGACCCCCTTCGGCAGCTACCCGGTGATCGACGAGCGGAGCCTGACGAGCGTGCCGGGGCTGTGAGCGGCGGGGAACGCGAGCGGGTTCGCCGAGCAGGTGGTGAACGCGGCCGTGCGCGCGTAGGGCCCCAGGGGCACCATGACTGCATGCTGCTGACCCGCCTCGCCGAGGTGTCCCGGGAGGTCGCCGCCACGGCGGCCCGGTCCCGGAAGACGGCGCTGCTCGCGGAGCTGTTCCGGGAGGCGGAGGCGGACGACGTGCCCGTCGTCATCCCGTATCTGGCCGGACGGCTCCCGCAGGGGCGGCTCGGGGTCGGCTGGAAGGTGCTGAGCCGTCCGGTACCGCCGGCCGCCGAGCCCTCGCTGACCGTGCGCGGGGTCGACGCCCGGCTGACCGAGCTGGGCAAGGTGTCCGGCCCCGGTTCCCAGGCGGAGCGGGCCCGGATCGTCGGCGAGGTGATGGGCGCGGCGACCGAGGCGGAGCAGCGTTTCCTGCGCGGTCTGCTCACCGGCGAGGTGCGCCAGGGCGCGCTGGACGCGGTGGCCGTGGAGGGGCTCGCCCAGGCCACCGGCGCGGATCCGGCGGACGTACGGCGGGCGGTGATGCTCGCCGGGTCGCTGCAGGCGGTGGCCGAGGCCCTGCTCGCCGACGGGCCCGGGGCGCTGGAGCGGTTCCGGCTCACGGTCGGCCGCCCGGTGCTGCCGATGCTGGCGCAGAGCGCCTCCTCGGTCGCCGAGGCGGTCGGGAAGCTGGGCGCCTGCGCGGTGGAGGAGAAGCTGGACGGCATCCGGATCCAGGTCCACCGGGACGGCGACGCCGTACGGGTGCACACCCGCACGCTGGACGACATCACCGACCGGCTGCCCGAAGTGACCGCCGTGGCAAGGGAGTTGGCGGGTGAATGCTTCATCCTGGACGGCGAGGTGATCTCCTTCGACGCCGCCGGCCGCCCCCGGTCCTTCCAGGAGACGGCCGGCCGGGTCGGCTCCCGGACGGACGTGGCGAGGGCCGCCGGGGAGGTGCCGGTCTCCCCCGTCTTCTTCGACGCCCTGTCGGTCGACGGCCGCGACCTGCTCGACCTGCCCTTCGCCGAGCGGCACGCGGAGCTGGCCCGGCTGGTGCCGGAGCCGATGCGGGTGCGCCGCACGGTGGTGTCCGGCCCGCCGGAGGCCACCGAGGCGGAACGGTTCCTCGCCGACACCCTGGCCCGCGGCCACGAGGGCGTGGTCGTCAAGGCGCTGGACGCCCCCTACAGCGCGGGCCGGCGCGGTGCCGCCTGGCTGAAGGTCAAGCCCGTGCACACCCTCGACCTGGTCGTGCTGGCCGCCGAGTGGGGCCACGGCCGGCGCACCGGCAGGCTGTCCAACCTCCACCTCGGCGCCCGCAACCCGGACGGCACCTTCGCGATGCTCGGCAAGACCTTCAAGGGCATGACGGACGCGATGCTCGCCTGGCAGACGGGGAGACTCCAGGAGCTGGCCGTCGAGGACGACGGCTGGGTGGTCACCGTACGCCCCGAACTCGTCGTGGAGATCGCCTACGACGGCCTCCAGCGCTCCACCCGCTACCCGGCCGGCGTCACCCTGCGCTTCGCCCGCGTGGTCCGCTACCGCGAGGACAAGCGCCCCGAGGAGGCCGATACCGTGGAGGCTCTGCTGGCGGCCCACCCGGAGGTCGAGCCGTGACGGTGAGGACGACGAAGCGCAGTGCGGGACTGCTGTTGTTCCGGCACACCGGCGACGGGCTGGAGGTGTTGCTGGGCCATATGGGCGGGCCGTTCTTCGCGAAGAAGGACGCGGGGGCGTGGACCGTACCCAAGGGCGAGTACGAGCCGGACGAGCCCGCCTGGGAGGCGGCCCGGCGCGAGTTCCGCGAGGAGCTGGGCCTGGAGCCGCCCGGCGGGGAGGCCGTACCCCTCGGCGAGGTCGTGCAGCGAGGCGGCAAGGTCGTGACCGTGTGGGCGGTCGAGGCGGACCTCGACCCGGAGACGATCACCCCCGGCACCTTCACCATGGAGTGGCCCCCGCGCTCCGGCCACGTGCGGGAGTTTCCCGAGCTGGACCGGGTGGCGTGGTTCGGGCTCGGCCCGGCCCGCGAGCTGATCGTCACGGCGCAGGCCACGTTTCTCGACCGACTGGAGGAGCACTCGGGCTGAAGGGAGGCCCACGCGTTGCGCACGGCTCGGGCGCGCGCGAAGGTCGAAGCAAGCCCGCTCCCAGGGAGGCCAGCCATGCCCATCGCGACGGTGAACCCGGCGAACGGCGAGACGCTCAAGTCGTACGAGCCCATGGGCGAGGAGGAGCTGGAACGCCGGCTCCAGCTCGCCGAGGCCACCTTCCGCACGTACCGGACGACGGCGTTCGCCGAGCGCGCCCGGCTGCTGAACAAGGCCGCCGACCTGCTGGACGAGGACCTGCCCGAGATCGGCCGTGTCATGACCACGGAGATGGGCAAGCCGATCAAGCAGGCCCGCGGCGAGGCCGCCAAGTGCGCCAAGGCCATGCGCTGGTACGCCGAGCGGGCCGAGTCGCTGCTGGCCGACGAGGAGCCCGCCGAGTCCGACGTACGGGACTCGGGCGCGTCCCGGGTGCGGGTCGTCTACCGGCCGCTCGGCCCCGTGCTCGCGGTGATGCCGTGGAACTTCCCCCTCTGGCAGGTGATGCGCTTCGCCGCGCCCGCGCTGATGGCGGGCAACGTGGGCCTGCTCAAACACTCCTCGAACGTCCCCCAGACGGCTCTGTACCTGGAGGACCTGTTCCACCGGGCGGGCTTCAAGGAGGGCTGCTTCCAGACGCTGCTGATCGGCTCGGGCGCGGTGGACGGCATCCTGCGCGACGAGCGGGTGAAGGCGGCGACCCTCACGGGCAGCGAACCCGCGGGCCGGGCGGTCGCCTCCACCTCCGGAGAGATGATCAAGAAGACGGTGATGGAGCTGGGCGGCAGCGATCCGTTCGTCGTCATGCCGTCCGCCGACCTCGACCGTGCGGCACAGGTCGCGGTGACCGCGCGGGTGCAGAACAACGGGCAGTCCTGCATCGCCGCCAAGCGGTTCATCGTGCACGGCGACGTGTACGACGCCTTCACCGAGAAGTTCGTCGCGGGCATGAAGGCGCTCAAGATCGGCGACCCGCTGGAGGAGGACACCGAGATCGGGCCGATGGCCACCGAGCAGGGGCGGTCCGACCTGGAGGAGCTGGTGGACGACGCCAGGCGCAGTGGCGCGGCGGTGCTGTGCGGCGGCGAGCGCCCCGACGGGCCGGGCTGGTACTACCCGCCGACCGTGCTCACGGGGATCACCCGCGAGATGCGCATCCACCGCGAGGAGGCGTTCGGGCCGGTCGCCACGGTGTACCGGGCCGCGGACCTGGACGAGGCCGTGCTCATCGCCAACGACTCGCTGTTCGGGCTGAGTTCGAACGTGTGGACCCGCGAGGAGAGCGAGGTGGCGCGCTTCGCCCGCGACCTGGAGGCCGGTGCCGTCTACGTCAACGGCATGACCGCCTCGCACCCGGCGTTCCCGTTCGGCGGTGTGAAGCGGTCCGGATACGGACGTGAGCTGTCCGAGCACGGAATCCGGGAGTTCTGCAACATCACCACGGTTTGGCAGGGTGCGTGAGCACTGCGCGGCTACCATCCCCTTTTGTGAACCGCGAAGTGACTCTGCCTCTGATCGTCGACGACCGCGGGACCTTGCAGGTGGCCGCGGCCGACGTGAGTAAGTTGCTGCGGACGCTGGGTGGCCGGTGGCTTCATCTCGTCGAGGCCGGGGAGCAGGGGCTCGACGAGGACACCGTGGCCGCCCTGACGATCGAGCTGGCGAAGCTCGCGGACCGTATCGACGTGGCGTGCATCGCGCACAGCAGCGGGGCGCCCTAGGCGTAGGTGCCGCCTGGTCGCCCGCCCCTTACCCCTTGTCACCGATTTGGAGTAGTCCCGCGCGAGATCGTCGCCCTGTCGGGTGAACCTGAGTGGACCACCTACTGACCGGCGGGCGGAGGCCTGCCGGAAGGCGAAAGCAGGGACGCTCATGGCGACTTTGTGCAGACCTTCGGTGTCGGTCCCGGAACACGTGATCACGATGGAGGAGACGCTGGAGCTGGCGCGCTCCCGCCACGCGGACCACCCCCAACTGCCTCTGGCCCTGAGGCTGATCGAGAACACCGGCGTACGCACACGGCACATCGTGCAGCCCATCGAGGAGACCCTGAAGCACCCCGGGTTCCAGGAGCGCAACAAGCTCTACGAGGCCGAGGCGAAGGCCCGGGTCCCCGCGGTGATCCAGCGTGCGCTCGACGACGCCGAACTCCTGACCTCGGACATCGACGTCATCATCTACGTCTCGTGCACGGGCTTCATGATGCCCTCGCTCACGGCGTGGCTGATCAACGAGATGGACTTCGACACCACCACCCGCCAGCTCCCCATAGCCCAGCTGGGCTGTGCGGCCGGCGGCGCGGCGATCAACCGGGCCCACGACTTCTGCACGGCCTACCCGCACGCCAACGCGCTCATCGTGGCCTGCGAGTTCTGCTCGCTGTGCTACCAGCCCACCGACCTCGGGATCGGCTCGCTGCTCTCCAACGGCCTCTTCGGCGACGGCATCGCCGCCGCGGTGGTGCGCGGCCGGGGCGGCACGGGCGTCCACCTGGAGCGCAACGGCTCGTACCTGATCCCGAAGACCGAGGAGTGGATCGCGTACGACGTCCGGGCGACCGGCTTCCACTTCCTGCTGGACAAGCGGGTGCCGGCGACCATGGAGCCGCTCGCCCCGGCGCTGAAGGACCTGGCCGGCACGCACGGCTGGGACGCGTCCGACCTGGATTTCTACATCATCCACGCGGGCGGGCCCCGAATACTCGACGACCTGAGCAAGTTCCTCCAGGTCGATCCGCACGCGTTCCGGTTCAGCCGGGCCACGCTGACCGAGTACGGCAACATCGCGAGCGCCGTCGTCCTGGACGCGCTGCGCCGGCTGTTCGACGAGGGCGGCGCCGAGGACCGGGCACGCGGACTGCTCGCCGGGTTCGGTCCGGGCATCACCGCCGAGATGACAGTGGGCCGCTGGACCACCGGGGACGGAGCGAAGCGATGACCGACGAGACCATTGTCGAGATCCTGCCCCCGGTCCGGCACTGGCCGGCGCTCGACCTGACCGGGACGGACTTCGACCCGGTGCTGACCGAGCTGATGCGCGAGGGCCCGATCACCCGCATTCAGCTGCCCAACGGCGAGGGCTGGGCGTGGTTGGTGACCCGGTACGACGACGTGCGCATGGTCGCCAACGATCCCCGCTTCAGCCGTGAGGCGGTCATGGACAAGCCGGTCACCCGGCTCGCCCCGCACTTCATCCCCGACCGGGGCGCGGTCGGCTTCCTCGACCCGCCCGACCACACCCGGCTGCGCCGCTCGGTGGCCGCCGCGTTCACCACGAAGGGCGTGGAACGCGTCCGGGAGAAGGCGCGCGGGATGCTGGACGAGCTGGTGGACGAGCTCCTCCAGGACGGTCCGCCCGCCGACCTCACGACGACGATCCTCAGCCCGTTCCCCATCGCGGTGATCTGCGAGCTGATGGGCGTACCGGCCGCCGACCGGCACGTCATGCACACCTGGACCCAGCTGATCCTGTCCTCCTCGCACGGCAAGGACATCAGCGAGAAGGCCAAGCGCGAGATGAACGCCTACTTCTCGGACCTGATCGGGCGGCGCGCGGACAGCACGGACGAGGACGTCACCTCGCTGCTCGGCGCCGCCGTGGGCAGCGGCGAGGTCACCCTGGACGAGGCGACCGGCCTCGCGGTCCTGCTCCAGATCGGCGGCGAGGCGGTCACCAACAACAGCGGGCAGCTGTTCTACCTGCTGCTGACCCGCCCCGACCTGACCGCACGGCTGCGCGACGAGCCGGAGATCCGCCCGAAGGCGATCGACGAACTCCTGCGCTACATCCCGCACCGCAGCACGGTCGGCCTCTCCCGGATCGCCCTGGAGGACGTGGGGATCAGAGGCGTACGCATCCGGGCCGGCGACCCGGTCTACGTCTCCTACCTGGCCGCCAACCGCGACCCGGACGTCTTCCCCGACCCGGAGCGGATCGACTTCTCCCGCAGTCCCAACCCGCACCTGTCCTTCGGCTTCGGTCCGCACTTCTGCCCCGGCAACATGCTGGCCCGGCTGGAGTCGGAACTCCTGGTCGACGCCCTGCTGGACCGGGTGCCGCGGCTGCGACTGGCCATACCGCCCGGCCAAGTGCCCTTCAGGAAGGGCGCGTTGATCCGGGGGCCCGAGGCCCTGCCGGTGGCCTGGTGAGCGGGCGATGACGACCGAGGGACTGCTCGTACCGCCGGGTCACGGCCGCATCGTCGAAACACCGGCCCAGCGTGTGACGTACAAGGTCACCGGCCTGCAGTCGCGGATGGCCTCCACTTTCGAGGTGGAGGTCCCGCCGGGTTTCGACGTCGGCGCCCATGTGCACACGCGCAGCGAGGAGTTGTTCTACGTCCTCGAAGGCGAGCTGGACGTACTCGCCTTCGAGCCGCGCATCCGCACACCGGACAACTGGCAGCGTTGGGAGTCGAGTTCGGGCAACCGCGTGGTCCGCGCGACACGGGGCACGCTGATCGTCGTACCCCCGGGCTGCCCGCACGCCTTCGCCAACCCGACGGAGACACCGACGAGGATGTTCTTCCAGGCGTTTCCGCCGCCCGACCACGAGCGCTACTTCGAGGAGCTGCTGGAGATCCTGGGGGCCGGGGGGCCACCCGATCAGGCGGCGATCGAGGAGCTGCGGGCCAAGTACGACATCCAGCAGCTCACGCCGCTGAGACATCGCTGACCCGCGCCGCTACCGGATCGGCATCCCGGCCAGCGTACGAGCGATGACGAGCCGCTGGATCTCGCTCGTGCCCTCGAAGATGGTGTAGATCGCGCTGTCCCGGTGCATCCGCTCGACCGGGTACTCCCGGGTGTACCCGTTGCCGCCCAGGATCTGGATGGCCTGCGCGGTGACCTTCTTCGCGGTCTCACTCGCGTACAGCTTGGACATCGACCCCTCGGCCGCGGTGAACGGCTTCCCGTTGACCGCCATCCAGGAGGCGCGCCACACGAGGAGACGGGCCGCGTCGACCTGCGTGCGCATGTCCGCGAGCTGGAAGGCGACGCCCTGGTTGTCGATGATCGGCCGACCGAACTGCTCGCGGGTCTTGGCGTAGTCGAGGGCGACCTCGTACGCGGCGCGGGCGGTGCCGACCGCCATCGCACCCACGGCCGGCCGCGAGGCCTCGAACGTGGCCATCGCCGCGTTCTTCACCCTCTCCCCGCCGCCGGCCTTGGCCTTCTCGCGGGCACGGGCGAGCCGCTCGTCCAGCTTCTCCTTGCCGCCGAGCAGGCAGGAGCCGGGGACGCGGACGTTGTCGAGGATGACCTCGGCGGTGTGCGAGGCGCGGATGCCGTGCTTCTTGAACTTCTGGCCCTGGGCGAGGCCCGGCGTGCCCGGCGGGACGATGAAGGAGGCGTGGCCCTTGGAGCCCAGGTCCGGGTCGACAGCGGCGACGACGACGTGGACGCCCGCGATGCCGCCGTTGGTCGCCCAGGTCTTCGTGCCGTTGATCACCCACTCGTCCTTGGCCTCGTCGTACACGGCACGCGTGCGCATGGAGGCCACGTCGGAGCCGGCGTCGGGCTCGGAGGAGCAGAACGCGGCGACCTTGACGTCGTTCACGTCGCCGTACATCTGGGGGATCCAGGTGCCTATCTGCTCCTCGGTGCCGTTGGCGAGCACGCCCACGGCGGCGAGGCCGGTACCGACGATGGAGAGCGCGATGCCCGCGTCACCCCAGAACAGCTCCTCCAAGGCCATCGGTATGCCGAGGCCGGTGGGGTCGAAGTACTGCTGGGCGTAGAAGTCGAGGGAGTAGATGCCGACCTTGGCGGCCTCCTGGATGACCGGCCAGGGAGTCTCCTCGCGCTCGTCCCACTCGGCGGCGGCGGGACGGATCACATCGGCGGCGAAGCCATGGAGCCAGTCCCGGACCTCCTTCTGTTCGTCGTTCAGCTCCATGGTGAACTCGGCCATGTCCCCTCCAGCGGCGGCGGTACGGTGTTACTAGCGGTAACCCGAGTGTGTTACTGACCGGTAGGAAAAGTCAACTCCCGGGGACCCCTCGGCAGCCCGTTCGATGCCAGGGGGCCGGTCAGTGTTACTTTGCGCGTGCGTCACCGAATCAGCACGGGTGGGGAGAGCACATGAACACCACACAGCGGACCGACCAGCAGCGGTCCGCCGAACGCCGACGGCGCGAGCTGCTGGAGGCCGCCGACCGGGTGGTGCTGCGCGACGGCCCGCAGGCGTCGATGAACGCGATCGCCGCAGAGGCCGGCATCACCAAGCCGATCCTTTACCGGCACTTCGGGGACAAGGGCGGGCTTTACGCGGCCTTGGCCAAGCGGCACACGGACGCGTTGCTGGACTCGCTGCGCGCGGCTCTGGACGCGCCGGCCGACCGGCGGGAGCGCGTGGAGTCCACCCTGGACACCTACCTCGCGGCGATCGAGGCCCGGCCCCAGGTCTACCGGTTCCTGATGCATCCGGCGGAGGGGTCCCAGACCGAGCAGGGCTTCAACGTCGGCATGCACACCGCGCCGCTGCTCCGCAGGATGGGCGAGGAGCTGGCCCAGGTCATCGAGGAGCGGGTCGACCTGGGGCCGGGCAGCCAGCAGCTGGCCCGGGTGTGGGGCCATGGCATCGTCGGGATGATGCACGCGGCCGGGGACTGGTGGCTGGGTGAACGCCCTTGCCCCCGGGCCGAGTTGGTCAAGTCCCTCGCCGATCTGCTGTGGGGGCGGCTCGCGGCGGCCGGGGAGCGCGTGGGCGGCCCGGGGTTCTGACTCTCAGCGGCGCCAGGAAGCCCGGCCGATCTGCCTCTGCAGCCTGCGCTTGCGCCACCCCGCAAGGTGGTCGGCGTACACCGTCCCGTCCAGGTGGTCGCACTCGTGCTGGAGGCACCGGGCGAAGAACCCGGTGCCGTGGACGGTGACCGGCTCCCCCGTCATCGTCACGCCCTCGACCACCGCATGGTCGTACCGCTCGGTGCCCGCTTCAAGGCCCGGCAGGGAGAGGCAGCCCTCCGGGCCGCGGATCACCACACCGTCCGCCTCCACGAGGCGGGGGTTCACCACATGTCCGAGGTGCCGCACATCCTCGTCGTCCGGGCAGTCGTACACGAACACGCGCAGCGGCACCCCGATCTGATTCGCGGCCAGACCCACCCCTTGCGCCGCGTACATCGTGGCGAACAAATCCTCCACGAGCGCCGCCAGATCGCTGCCGAAATCGGTTACTTCCCGGCATTGTTCGCGCAGTGGGGCGTCGTCGAGCAGGGTGAGAGGCCGGACGCGCCCGCGGGCGCCCGGAATGGAACCGTGTCGCATGGGCGCAAGGGTACGGTTCCCTCGGCACACGACCGCCGCGCAGGCTGGGCCGGGATTCGGGTGTGCGATCGGATCTCGATAGGCTGAGGCACAACCACGTTGCCGGATGGCCCCAGGCGCGGCGCGTACGCAAGGAGGATCGAGAACTGATGGCAGGCAACCCGGACCCGCTCAACGCGCGGGCCAAGCTGGCCGTGACCGCCGGCAAGGCGGTAGCTGCGGCATCGCGCGCAGCGGGACGCGGCAGCGGGTCGGTGATCGGCGGCCGGGTCGCGCTGAAGCTCGACCCCGACCTGCTCGCCCGGCTCGCGCAGAACCTGAACGTCGTCCTGGTGTCCGCCACCAACGGCAAGACCACGACCACCCGGCTCATCGCGGAGGCGCTGCGCGCCGCGGGCCCGGTGGTGTCGAACGCGCTCGGCGCCAACATGCCGGCCGGTATCACCTCCGCGCTCGCGGGCGGTTCGGACGCGAAGTTCGGCGTCATCGAGGTCGACGAGAAGTACCTGGCCGGTGTGGCCCGGGACACCGACCCGAAGTGCATCGCCCTGCTCAACCTCTCCCGCGACCAGCTCGACCGCGCCGCCGAGACCCGGATGCTCGCGGAGAACTGGCGCGAGGGCCTGGCCGGCTCCAAGGCCGTGGTCGTCGCCAACTGCGACGACCCGCTGGTGGTGTGGGCCGCCTCGTCCTCCCCGAATGTGATCTGGGTCGCGGCCGGGCAGATGTGGAAGGACGACGCCTGGTCCTGCCCGTCGTGCGGTGGCGTCATGCAGCGCCCCGGAGACGACTGGTTCTGCGGTGAGTGCGGCTTCCGCCGGCCGACGCCGACCTGGGCGCTGTCCGGGGACCACGTCCTCGACCCGCACGGCTCCGCCTGGCCGATCCACCTGCAGCTGCCGGGCCGCGCCAACAAGGCGAACGCGGCCAGCTCCGCGGCCGTCGCCGCCGTCTTCGGGGTGCCTCCGCAGGTCGCCCTGGAGCGCATGTACCAGGTCCAGGCCGTGGCCGGACGCTACGACGTCGTCCAGTTCGAGGGCCGTGACCTGCGGCTGCTGCTGGCCAAGAACCCGGCCGGCTGGCTGGAGACGTTCTCCCTGATCGACCCGCCGCCCACCCCGGTGATCCTCTCCGTGAACGCGCGCGGTGCCGACGGCACCGACACCTCCTGGCTGTGGGACGTCGACTACACGCGGCTGACCGGCCACCCGATCTTCGTCATCGGTGACCGCAAACTGGACCTCGCCGTCCGTCTGGAGGTCGCGAACCAGCACTTCCAGGTCTGCGAGAACCTCGACGAGGCCGTCCAGATGGCCCCGCCCGGACGCATCGAGGTCATCGCGAACTACACCGCGTTCCAGGACCTGCGCCGCCGCGTCGGCAACTGATCTTCGAAGGGCGATCAATCACCTCATGAGCGACAACCAACTGCGGCTGGTGTGGATCTACCCGGACCTGCTGAGCACCTACGGCGACCAGGGCAACGCGCTCGTCGTGGAGCGCCGGGCCCGGCAGCGCGGCCTGGACGTGGCCCGGCTGGACGTGCGCAGCGACCAGCCGATCCCGACCTCCGGTGACATCTACCTCATCGGCGGCGGCGAGGACCGCCCGCAGCGGCTCGCGGCCGAGCGGCTGCGCCGGGACGGCCAGCTGCACCGCGCGGTGGAGAACGGCGCGATCGTCTTCTCCGTCTGCGCCGGCTACCAGATCCTCGGCCACGAGTTCATCAACGACCTCGGCCAGCGCGAGCCGGGCCTCGGCCTGCTCGACGTGGTGTCGGTGCGCGGCGAGGGCGAGCGGTGCGTCGGCGACGTCCTCGCGGACATCGACGCGCCGCTCGGCCTGCCCCAGCTCACCGGCTTCGAGAACCACCAGGGCGTCACCCACCTCGGCCCCACCGCCCGCCCCTTCGCTCAGGTCCGCATGGGCCGGGGCAACGGCACCGGGGACGGCACGGAGGGCGCGTACAACGGGACGGTCTTCGGCACGTACATGCACGGGCCCGTCCTCGCGCGAAACCCGCTGATCGCCGACCTGCTGCTGAAGCTGGCGCTCGACGTGAACGCGCTGCCGCCGATCGACGACCGCTGGTACGAGGCGCTGCGCGACGAGCGCATCGCGGCTGCCCAGCAGTCCGCGTAAGCGTTTTTCCAGAGGTACTGGAGGGGTACCGAAGCGCCCTTCCGGTGCCTTCCGGCAGGCTCGTGGCGGGCCCGCCTGACGGGCCGTCCGCTCACATGTGCGGGCGCGTCCAGCAGGCGGACGCCCGCTACGGAGCCACCCCCTCGCGCCGGTAGGGTGAGCGGGAATCCGCCGGACGACGTGGTCCGGTCTTCCGGCCCACGTTGAGAAGGTATTTCGGGCTATGCGCATTGGTGTCCTCACGTCCGGCGGCGACTGCCCCGGCCTGAACGCCGTCATCCGGTCCGTCGTGCACCGTGCCGTGGCCGACCACGGCGACGAGGTCATCGGCTTCCGGGACGGCTGGAAGGGCCTCCTGGAATGCGACTACACGAAGCTCGACCTGGATGCCGTGGGCGGCATCCTGGCGCGCGGCGGCACCATCCTCGGCTCCTCCCGGGTCCAGCCCTCGCACCTGCGGGACGGGGTTGAACGGGCCAAGGGCCATGTCGAGGAGCTGGGCCTGGACGCGATCATCCCGATCGGCGGCGAGGGCACGCTGAAGGCGGCCCGGCTGATGTCCGACAACGGCCTGCCCGTCGTCGGCGTCCCGAAGACCATCGACAACGACATCGCTGTCACGGACGTCACGTTCGGCTTCGACACGGCGGTGGGCGTCGCCACCGAGGCGCTGGACCGGCTGAAGACCACCGCCGAGTCCCACCAGCGGGTGCTGGTCGTGGAGGTCATGGGCCGGCACACCGGCTGGATCGCGCTGCACTCCGGCATGGCGGCGGGCGCCCACGCCATCGTCGTACCGGAACGGCCCTTCGACATCGAGGAGTTGACGAGGCGGGTCGGCGAGCGGTTCGAGGCGGGCAAGCGGTTCGCCATCGTGGTCGCCGCCGAGGGCGCCAAGCCGCGCCCCGGCTCCATGGAGTTCGACGAGGGCGGCAAGGACATCTACGGCCACGAGCGCTTCGCGGGCATCGCCCGGCAGCTGTCGGTCGAGCTGGAGCACCGCCTCGGCAAGGAGGCGCGGCCGGTGATCCTGGGACACGTCCAGCGGGGCGGCACGCCGACGGCGTACGACCGGGTGCTGGCCACGCGCTTCGGGTGGCACGCGGTGGAGGCCGTGCATCGCGGGGAGTTCGGGATGATGACGGCCCTGCGCGGGACCGACATCGTCATGGTGTCGCTGGCGGAGGCGGTGGAGACCCTGAAGACGGTTCCCGCGCAGCGGTACGACGAGGCGGAGTGCGTGCTGTAGTTCCTACGAGAACAACCCGCCCCCGGTCACAGCCGTGGCCGGGGGCGGTTCTACTCTTGGGGGCGGACAGAAACCGTACAACCCCCACGAATCAGGAGCCGCCGGATGGATCACAGCGGGCACGGCATGACGATGGATCTGCCGCCGTTCACGCTGGGACGGGGGCTTGAGTGGTCCGCCGACCCGTTCTTCCTCGTCGCCTGCCTCCTGGGGCTCGGCCTGTACGGGTGGGGTGTCGTGCGGCTGCGGCAGCGCGGGGACGCGTGGCCGGTGGGCCGCACCGTTTCGTACGTCGTCGGCGTGCTGACCATCGGGCTGGTGATGTGCACCAAGCTGAACGACTACGGGATGGTCATGTTCAGCGTGCACATGGTGCAGCACATGGTGATCAGCATGCTGTCGCCGATCCTGATCCTGCTGGGCGCCCCGGTCACGCTGGCGCTGCGCGCGCTGCCGGCCGCGGGCAAGGGCCGCAAGGGGCTGCGTGAGCTGCTGCTGGCGCTGCTGCACAGCCGCTACATGCGGTTCGTCACGCACCCGGGGTTCACGATCCCGATGTTCATCGCGAGCCTGTACGCGCTGTACTTCACCCCGCTGTTCGACTTCCTGATGGGCTCGAAGGCCGGGCACGTCGCGATGATGGTGCACTTCCTCGCGGTCGGTGTCGCCTTCTTCTGGCCGATCATCGGCGTCGACCCGGGTCCGCGCCGGCCGGGTCATCTGATGCGGATGCTGGAACTGTTCGCGGGCATGCCGTTCCACGCGTTCTTCGGCATCGCGCTGATGATGGCGTCGACGCCGATGGTGGAGACGTTCAAGAACCCGCCCGCCTCGCTCGGCATCGAAGCCCTGTCCGACCAGAGCGCGGCCGGCGGCATCGCCTGGGCCTTCAGCGAGATCCCGTCCGTACTGGTGCTGATCGCGCTGCTCTTCCAGTGGTACGGCTCCGAACAGCGGCAGGCCAAGCGCAAGGACCGGGCCGCCGACCGGGACGGCGACAAGGAGCTGCAGGCGTACAACGCCTACCTGGCCTCGCTGAGCACGCGCGAGAGCTAGCTCGCCGCATACGTGCGGGGCACCATGGTGGAGGACGGACCCACGAGGAGGGTGTCGCGATGCCCGGTTCCACGCACGGTTCCACCAAGGCGATGGGGGCGATGACGGTCGGCGGGCTCGTCGTCGTCACGGCCTACACGGTCACGCTCGGCAGCAACGGGTGGCTCTGGTTCGGGTGGGTGGTGCTGGGGCTGCTGACCCTCGCCATGGTCCTCACACAGTCGTAGAGCGCCCTGCCACCCGGTCGTGAAGCTGCTGCTCGGGGCAGGGCTTACAGTGCCCGCATGAACAGCAGGACCCCCTCGTTCGACGACCTCGACCGGAAGATCATCACCGCGTTGATGGCGAACGCCCGGACCAGTTTCGCCGAGATCGGCGCGGCCATCGGGCTGTCGGCCACCGCGGTCAAGCGGCGCGTGGACCGGCTCCGGGAGACCGGCGTGATCACCGGGTTCACGGCGACGGTCAAGCCGTCGGCGCTCGGCTGGCGCACGGAGGCGTACGTCGAGGTGTACTGCGAGGGGGCCGCCCCGCCGCGGCGCCTGGCGGAGGTCGTACGCAACCATCCGGAGATCACCGCGGCGATGACGGTGACCGGCGGCGCCGACGCGCTGCTGCATGTGCGGGCGCGGGACGTGGAGCACTTCGAGGAGGTGCTGGAGCGGATCCGTGTCGAGCCGTTCATCCGGAAGACGATCAGCGTCATGGTGCTGTCCCACCTGCTCCCGGAGAGTCCCGAAGCGGGCGCCACCCTCGCCGCACCGGAGTGATCGGGTTCTAAACCTCGGCCTACGCAGTGATCATGCGTTCTGCCTGATGAGAACGCAGTGATGCTGCGTATGCGCGCAGCTTTCGTTCCTTGTCGATCCTCTGTTTCGGTTTCTACCGTTGGTGCCACCCCTCAGTGACACACAGGAACCGGAGGAGACCCTCTGTGCCCGACAGCCGTGTGGCGCGCGCTCGGCGCTTCCTCGTCTGCGAACCCAGACACTTCGCCGTGCAGTACGCGATCAACCCCTGGATGCACCCCGACACACCCGTCGACGTGGATCTGGCCCAGGAGCAGTGGCAGGAACTGATCCGCGTCTACCGGGCCCACGGCCATACCGTCGAGACGGTCGATCCGGTCCCGGGCCTGCCCGACATGGTCTTCGCCGCGAACGCGGCGTTCGTGGTCGGCGGCCGGGTCTTCGGCTCCCTGTTCCACGCGCCGGAGCGGCGCCCCGAGTCGGACCACTACGACACCTGGTTCAAGGCGGCGGGCTACGCCGTCCACCGCCCGGAGTCGACCTCCGAGGGCGAGGGCGACCTGGTGTGGACGGGCCGGTACGTGCTGGCCGGCACCGGCTTCCGCACCACCCGCGAGGCGCACCGGGAGGTGCAGGAGTTCCTCGGCCACCCGGTGATCGGCCTGACGCTGGTGGACCCGTACTTCTACCACCTCGACACGGCGCTGTTCGTCCTCGACGACGACAACATCGCGTACTACCCGGAGGCGTTCTCGCCGGGCAGCCGGGAGGTGCTGGAGCGCCTGTACCCGGACGCGGTGCTCGCCACCCGCGACGACGCGATGACGTTCGGTCTGAACTCCGTCTCCGACGGCCGGCACGTCTTCATCGCCCCCCAGGCCGAGGCGCTGGCCGAGCGCCTCACCGACCACGGTTACGTCCCCGTCCCCGTCGACCTGTCCGAGTTCCACAAGGCCGGCGGAGGCATCAAGTGCTGCACCCAGGAGATCCGCTCATGACCGCGCCCGCCCGCACCCGTTCGTCCGCCGACCTGATCCGGGCGGAGGAGCCGGTCCTCGCGCACAACTACCACCCGCTGCCCGTGGTCGTGGCCGGCGCCGAGGGCACCTGGGTGGAGGACGTCGAGGGCCGTCGCTACCTCGACATGCTGGCCGGCTACTCGGCGCTCAACTTCGGCCACCGGCACCCGGCGCTGATCGAGGCCGCGCACCGCCAGCTCGACCGGCTCACCCTCACCTCGCGCGCCTTCCACAACGACCGGCTCGCCGAGTTCGCCGAGCGGCTCGCGGCGCTGACCGGCCTCGACATGGTGCTGCCGATGAACACCGGCGCCGAGGCGGTGGAGAGCGGCATCAAGGTGGCCCGCAAGTGGGCGTACGACGTGAAGGGCGTCCCCGCCGACCAGGCGACGATCGTGGTGGCGGCGGAGAACTTCCACGGCCGTACGACGACGATCGTCAGCTTCTCCACGGACGAGACCGCCCGCACCGGCTTCGGCCCGTTCACCCCCGGCTTCCGGATCGTGCCGTACAACGACCTGGCCGCGCTGGAGGAGGCGGTCGACGAGACGACGGCGGCGGTGCTGATCGAGCCCATCCAGGGCGAGGCGGGCGTCATCATCCCGGACGACGGCTACCTCGCCGAGGTGCGCGAGCTGACCCGCCGCAAGGGCTGCCTGTTCATCGCGGACGAGATCCAGTCCGGTCTCGGCCGCACCGGCCGCACCCTCGCCGTCGAGCACGAGGACGTCGTCCCGGACGTGCTGCTGCTCGGCAAGGCGCTGGGCGGCGGCATCGTGCCGGTGTCGGCGGTGGTGGGCCGGCGCGAGGTGCTGGGCGTGCTGCACCCGGGCGAGCACGGCTCCACGTTCGGCGGCAACCCGCTCGCGGCGGCGGTCGGCACGGCGGTGGTCGAGCTGCTGGAGACCGGCGAGTTCCAGCGCCGGGCGGCCGAGCTGGGCGAGATCCTGCGGGACGGACTGGCCCAGCTGGTGGGCCGGGGCGTGACCGGCTTCCGTGCGCGCGGGCTGTGGGCGGGCGTCGACGTCGACCCGGCCCTCGGCACCGGCCGGGAGATCAGCGAGCGCCTGATGCGGGAGGGGATCCTGGCCAAGGACACCCACGGCTCCACGATCCGGCTGGCGCCCCCGCTGACCATCACGGCCGAGGAACTGCGCTCCGCGCTGGGCGCGCTGGAGAAGGTGCTGGGCAAGTAGGACAACAGAGAGGGGCCGACCAGCCGGGTCGGCCCCTCTCTGTTGTGCCGGTTCGCCGCGCCCGTGCGGATGGCCTGGTCATGCGGGCCGTACTGCGACTTAATGTCAAGTGACGTCGCGGTTGAGCCGGAGTGAGGAGCGCCCCCTTGTTCTACTACCTGCTCAAGTACGTGCTGCTGGGCCCCCTGCTCAGGCTGGTCTTCCGGCCCCGGATCGAAGGGCTGGAGAACGTACCGGAGTCGGGAGCGGCGATCGTCGCGGGCAACCATCTGTCCTTCTCCGACCACTTCCTGATGCCGGCGATCCTGAAGCGCCGGATCACCTTCCTGGCCAAGGCGGAGTACTTCACCGGTCCGGGCCTCAAGGGCCGGCTCACCGCGTTCTTCTTCCGCAGCGCCGGGCAGATCCCGGTGGACCGCTCCGGCAAGGAGGCGGGCCAGGCGGCGATCCGCGAGGGGCTCGGCGTGCTGAGCAAGGGCGAGCTGCTGGGCATCTACCCGGAGGGCACCCGCTCGCACGACGGCCGGCTCTACAAGGGCAAGGTCGGCGTGGCCGTCATGGCGCTGAAGGCCGGGGTGCCGGTCGTGCCCTGCGCCATGATCGGCACGTTCGAGGCGCAGCCGCCCGGCAAGGTCATCCCGCACCTCCACCCCGTCGCCATCCGCTTCGGCAAGCCGCTCGACTTCTCCCGCTACGCGGGCATGGAGCACGAGAAGGCCGTCCTGCGGGCCATCACCGACGAGATCATGTACGCGATCCTGTCGCTGTCCGAGCAGGAGTACGTCGACGAGTACGCGGCCGTCGTCAAGGCGGAGCAGGCGGCGGCAGCGAAGGCCGAGAAGAGCCGCAAGTTCCCCCGGGCGCCGCTCAGCTGACGGCACGGCAAAGGGGCGGCCGGAGGTTCCGGCCGCCCCTTGTCGCCGTACCGGAGCGGTTACGGCTTGGGCGTCGCGTGCGGCGCGCAGGTCACGTCGTCGGTGTCCAGCTTGCCGTCGATCAGGTAGGCGTCCACCCGGCTGTTGATGCACGGGTTGACCAGGCCGGTCACACCGTGGGAGCCCGCGTCCTTCTCGGTGATCAGGCGGGAGCCCTGGAAGCGGTTGTGCAGCTCGACGGCGCCCTGGTAGGGGGTCGCCGCGTCGCGCGTGGACTGCACGATCATCACCGGAGGCAGGCCGCGGTGGGTCCGGACGTTCGTCGGAGTCTGCTGCTTGGCCGGCCAGGTGGCGCAGGGCAGGTTCATCCAGGCGTTGGCCCAGGTCATGAACGGGTAGTCCTTGTTGAGCCGGGTGTTGTCCCGGTCCCACTTGTGCCAGCTGGTGGGCCACTTGGCGTCGGCGCACTCGACGGCGGTGTAGACGGCGTTGCCGTTCTCCGCGCTGATGTTGCCGGCCGTGTCCGACATGTCGGGGGCGGCGGCGTCGACGAGCGCCTGCGTGTCACCGGCGACGTACTTGCTGAAGACCGACGCGACCGGCACCCACGAGGAGTCGTAGTACGGAGCGCTCTGGAAGAAGGAGATCAGCTCGGCCGGGCCGACGACCCCGCCGATGGGGCTCTTCTTCGCGGTGGCGCGCAGTTCCAGCCACTTGGCCTGCACCGCGTCCCGCGTGGTGCCGAGGTGGAAGGCGGCGTCGTTCGCGGCGACCCAGTCCTCCCAGTCCTTCCAGCGGCCCTCGAACGCGACGTCCTGCTCCAGGTTGGCCTGGTACCAGATGTTCTCGCGCGCGGGGTTGACCACGCTGTCGACGACCATGCGGCGCAGGTGGCCCGGGAACAGCGTGCCGTAGACGGCGCCGAGGTAGGTGCCGTAGGAGACGCCGAGGTAGTTGAGCTTCTTCTCGCCCAGCGCGGCGCGGATGACATCCAGGTCGCGGGCGGTGTTCCGCGTGGTCATGTACGGCAGCATCTCGCCGCTGCGCTCGGCGCAGCCCTCTGCGTACGCGCGGGCGAGCCCCCGCTGGGCGGTCTTGTCGGCCTCGGTGTCCGGCACCGGGTCGGCCTTGGGCGCCTTGACGAACTCCTGCGGGTCGACGCAGGAGATGGGCGCGGAGTGGCCGACACCACGCGGGTCGAAGCCCACGAAGTCATAGGCCTTGGAGACGTTCGCCCAGATCGGGTTCTTGGTGGTGACCCGGCGCGGGAAGCGCAGGCCGGAGCCGCCGGGACCGCCCGGGTTGTAGACGAGGGCGCCCTGGCGCTCCTGCGGGGTCCCGGTGTTGCCGATGTGGTCGACGGCGAGCTTGATCTGCTTTCCGTACGGATGCGCGTAGTCGAGCGGCACGCTGACCCAGCCGCACTGGATGGGCTTCTCCAGCCCCCAGTCGGCGGCGCAGTCCTGCCAGTCGATGCCGGCCTTGGCGGCACGGGCGGCGGCGATCTCGGCGCCCACGGCCTCGCGGTCGCGTGCCGGGCGGCTGTCGGCGCTGGCCGCGGGCGCCGACACCGCGCCGGCTATCAGGGTCGCCGTGACAAGCGCTCCGGCGGAACCGAGCGCGAGCAGTCGGCCCGTCGGTCTGTTGTCCCTCAAGTTGGCCCTCCCCCTGTGTCTTTGAGTGGTCAGGCGGGGATCCTCCCGGCTGCGGACCGTCGAAGAACAGGGGTTGAAGCCCTTCTTTACCAATCCGATAAACGGATGATCACGTCTCGCTGAGCGGAGTGCCGGCCTTTTGGGCTGAACGGAGCCCCCGCCCTCACGCCAGCAGCGCCAGTGCCTCGTCCAGCAGTCGCCGCAGCCTGAGCGCGTCGGGGGCCACGGCGCTGACGAGTACGGCGGGCCCGGCGAGCGGCACCAGCGCGGCGCACTCCCCCAGCATCCGCGCGGCCACCGGCTGCTCGGCGAACTCGGGCCGTACGACGACCAGTTGGCCGACCGACCGGTGCCCGGCGAGCACGGCGGGCCCGTCCCAGCCACCCGGCGCCCCGGGCCCGCAGGACAGCTCCTGGTCCAGCACGGTCCGGCCCGCGATCCGTACGGTGAGCCGGCTGGCGAGCCGCCCGGGCTCCTCCCCCACCCGCCCGAGCACCTGCTCCTCGCGCAGCACGAGCCGTGCGCCGACGCCGAGTTCGGCCCGGGTGGTGACGTACAGGTCGCTGCCGCCGGCAGCGATCAGCTGCTCGGGCAGCCAGTGCAGCCCGGCGCCGTCGGCCACGTCGAGCCGTACGTCGTAGCGCGCCTCGCCCTTCGCCTGGCCCGGCAGCGCGATGGTGGCGGCGGCCGACCCCACGTGCAGCCGGGCGCCCTCCTCCACGCGCGCCTGTACGGAGAAGCGGTCACCGCCGAGCGGCCCGCTCATCGCGCCGACCATCATGACCCGCGCCTCGCCGCCGCTCCCCCGGGTCCGGCGGAGCGCGAGCGGGCCCTCGCCGTCCAGCACGGACAGGGCCGTACCGCCGCGTCCGTCGGCGCGGGCGACGATCCGCGCCTGCGCCCGGATCCCGGTCACCGCGGTCATGACGGCCACGCGGCGAGCCGCTCCCGCACCCACACGGCCACGTCCGCGACGCCGTCCGCGCCCCGCAACGACTGGAAGACGACCGGGAGTTCGGCCCGCTGTGCCTTCGCGTCGGCAGCCATCCGGGCGAGGTCGGAGCCGACGTACGGCGCGAGGTCGGTCTTGTTGACGACGAGCAGGTCGGCGGTGGTGACGCCGGGACCGCCCTTGCGCGGGATGTCGTCACCGCCGGCCACGTCGATGACGAAGATCTGAGCGTCCACGAGCCCCTTGGAGAAGGTCGCGGTGAGATTGTCCCCGCCCGACTCGACGAGGATCAGGTCCAGCGGCCCGACGGCGTCCTCCAGGTCCTCCACGGCTTCGAGGTTGGCGGAGATGTCGTCGCGGATCGCGGTGTGCGGGCAGGCCCCGGTCTCCACGGCCGTGATCCGCTCGGGCGGCAGCACAGCCTCCCGGAGCAGGAACTCGGCGTCTTCGCGGGTGTAGATGTCATTGGTGACGACGGCGAGGGACAGCTCGTCGCGCAACGCCCGGCACAGCGCGGCGACGGTCGCGGTCTTTCCGGACCCCACGGGCCCGCCGAGCCCGATACGCAGGGCACGGCGCGAGCCGTCAGGGCGGTGCGCGTCGGCGCTGAGGGCGGCGGGGCCGGGGTGGGTGTGGTCGAGGTGCATACGGCGGCTCCATTTTTCAGCCAAGTCCGGCTAATTCCACGGGTAGGGGCGGCGGGGGCGAAACCAGCTAGGACGCGAACAACCGCACGGGCCAGGACGCATGCCACTCCGCTCCGACCTCCAGCAACGGTCCGGACGCCGCGGGCAGCGCGTCGACACCCTCGTCGAGCACCCTCCGCGCCGCCTCCACCGCCGAGTCCGCAACGCGGTCCAACTCCGGCGCCATCCGGGCCAGTACACCGGTCGCATCGAACGGATCAAGGCTCAGCAACCGCACTGTCGCAGTCGCCGGCCCGCTCACACTCTCGTACGCCGCGCAGTACGCCGCGTCCAGCGGCCCTAGTCCGGCCGCCCGAGCAGCAAGCCCCAACACCACCGGTTGATGGGCCCCTTTGGGGAACTCCCGGGCCAGTGCGTCGAGTTCGGCGGACGGCCAGCTCGCCCGAGCGGCCCGCAGCAGCTGCCGGCCGAGCCTGCGCGCAGCGCCCCGCAGTGCGGGTGACGGCGTACGCGCGTCGGCGGCGGCGTCCAACTCCCCGGGTTCCACCCCGAGTACGGCGGCAGCCGCGAGCGCGCCCGCGACCAGCCCCGCGGTGTGCAGCCGCCCCCGGCAGAAGTCCTCCAGGCTCGCGGCGGAGGTGATCCGGCCCGCCTTGACGGCGGCCTCCGCCCCGCCGGAGTGCGCGTGCCCTCCGGCAGGGAAGCGGCCGTCGGCCAGGACGAGAAGTGCTGCCCGTGCCATCACGACGCCATCAGAAGAGGAAGTAACGCTGGGCCATGGGCAGTTCGGCGGCCGGTGTCGCCTCGACCAGCTCCCCGTCGATGTGCACGGCGAAGCTGTCGGGGTCGATCCGTACGTCGGGCCGGGCGTCGTTCTCGCGCATGTCGGCCTTGGTGACCCGACGCGTCGACTCGATCGCCGCGAACCGCTTGCCGAGCCGGAGCCGCTCCGGCAGCCCGTCCTCAATGGCCAACGAAGCCACGAAGTTGACCGAGTTGGCGGCCGGGGCCCGGCCGATCGCCCCGTACATCGGGCGCGGCAGGATCGGCTGCGGGGTGGGGATGGAAGCGTTGGCGTCGCCCATCTGCGCGTACGCGATCTGCCCGCCCTTGAGCACGAGGAGCGGCTTGACCCCGAAGAACGCGGGCTCCCACAGCACCAGGTCGGCGAGCTTGCCGGTCTCGACGGAGCCGATCTCTGCGGCGAGGCCCTGGGCCAGCGCGGGGTTGATCGTGTACTTGGCGACATAGCGGCGTACGCGGTGGTTGTCCGCGCGCCCGTCGCCCGGCAGCGCGCCCCGCCGCCGCTTCATCACATGCGCGGTCTGCCAGGTCCGCAGGATCACCTCGCCCACCCGCCCCATGGCCTGGGAGTCGGAGGAGATGATCGAGATCGCGCCGAGGTCATGGAGGATGTCCTCCGCGCCGATGGTGGACGGCCGGATCCGGGACTCGGCGAACGCCAGGTCCTCCGGGACCGCCGGGTTGAGGTGGTGGCACACCATCAGCATGTCGAGGTGTTCCTCGGCGGTGTTGACGGTGAACGGCCGGGTCGGGTTGGTCGAGCTGGGCAGCACGTGCGGCTCGGAGACCACGCTCATGATGTCCGGTGCGTGCCCGCCGCCCGCGCCCTCGGTGTGGTACGCGTGGATGCCCCGGCCCGCGACGGCGGCGAGGGTGTCGCCGACGAACCCGGCCTCGTTCAGCGTGTCCGTGTGGATGGCGACCTGGATACCGGTGCGGTCGGCGACGGTGAGCGCGGCGTCGATGACGGCCGGGGTGGAGCCCCAGTCCTCGTGCAGCTTCAGGCCCGCCGCGCCGCCGCGGATCTGGGAGAGCATCGCCTCGTGGGAGACGGTGTTGCCCTTGCCCAGAAAGCCGACGTTGACCGGGTAGGCCTCCATCGCCTCGAACATCCGCGCAAGGTGCCAGGGACCGGGTGTCACGGTGGTCGCCTTGGAGCCCTCGGCGGGTCCGGTGCCGCCGCCGACCAGGGTGGTGACACCGGAGGCGAGCGCCTCGTCGGCGATCTGCGGGCAGATGAAGTGGACGTGCGCGTCGATGGCACCGGCGGTCAGGATCCGCCCGTTGCCCGCGATGACCTCGGTCTCCGGGCCGATGACCAGGTCGGGGTGGACGCCGTCCATGGTGTCGGGGTTGCCGGCCTTGCCGATGCCGGTGATCCGGCCGTCCCGGATGCCGACGTCGGCCTTGACGACGCCCCAGTGGTCGACGATGACGACACCGGTGATGACGGTGTCCGGGGTGCCGTCGGCCCGGGTGGCCCGGGACTGGCCCATGGACTCGCGGATGACCTTGCCGCCGCCGAAGACCGCCTCGTCCCCGGCCTGCCCGGGGCCGCCGCAGCGGTCCTCCTCGATCTCGATCAGCAGGTCGGTGTCGGCGAGCCGGATGCGGTCACCGGCGGTCGGCCCGAACAGGTCGGCGTACGCGCCGCGGGAGATCTCAGGCATCGAGGGCGCCCCCGGTCTCCCCGCGCAGCCCCGGCACGATCCGGGCGCCGGCGATGGGCACGAGTTCGACGGCGACGGGGATGCCGGGTTCGAAACGCACGGCGGTGCCGGCGGCGATGTTCAGCCGCTTGCCGCGGGCGGCGGCACGGTCGAACTCCAGGCCGGGGTTGGCCTCGGCGAAGTGGTAGTGGGAGCCGACCTGGACGGGGCGGTCGGCGGCGTTGAGGACGGTGAGGGGCGTGACCTCGCGCCCCTCGTTGCAGACGATCGGGTCGTCCGCGAAGAGGATCTCTCCGGGAATCATCGCGGCCTCCCTCAGACGATCGGCTCGTGGACGGTGACGAGCTTGGTGCCGTCCGGGAAGGTGGCCTCGACCTGGACGTCATGCATCATCTCGGGGATCCCGTCCATGACGTCGTCCCGGGTGAGGACCTTGCGACCGGAGGACATCAGCTCGGCGACCGTACGGCCGTCCCGCGCGCCCTCGAGGATGTGCGAGGTGATGAGGGCGACCGCTTCCGGGTGGTTCAGCCGGAGCCCACGGGCCCTGCGCTTCTCGGCGACGTCGGCTGCCACATGGATCAGCAGCCTCTCTTGCTCGTGCGGGGTCAGTTGCACGTCCCACCTCACAGTCCTTGCTCCGGACCGTGCGGGGTCCGGCTGCCGCAGCCACCGCGACGGGGACAGGTGTAACACACAGACAAATGGCCTGGCCGTGGGCAACACGGACAGAAAAACCCCTGGTGGCGTGGATCGGCAGGCTAGTTTGCCGGAGTTTCAGCCACGTTAACCGGACCTTGATCAGCGTATGACCGCGCGATGGGTCCGCTGATACCCCGTCATGAGATGCCCGGCCCCCGGTGCTCGGCCGCGATCCCGAACCGCTGCTGCCGTTCACGCGGAGCGGACGCCCCCTCGCGCACCCGGGACACGGAGCTGATCACCTGCTCCTCGGCGGGGTCGTCAGCGCCATCGAGGGCGTCCAGCCGCTCCAGGTCGGCGGCGGAGACCAGCGCGACCAGGGGCTTGCCGTGCCGGGTCACGACGACGCGCTCGCCGCCGTACACCACCCGGTTGATCAGGTCGGCGAGCTCAGCCCTGGCTTGCGTCACCGGAATCTCGTAGGCCATACCCCCATCATAACGTCATGTACGTCCTGTACATTTTTTACAGAAGCCAGGCCGGAAGCCCGGCCGGCGAAGGCTCTGCCGCGAGGAGGGGTATGCCCATGACCCGACCGTCAGCCCGTCACGTCCTGCCCGAGTTCACCGAGCGCACCGGGACGGGCCACCGCACGCTCGATCCCTACGCCAAGCTCTTCGAGGAGCGGGTGGTCTTCCTGGGGACACCGCTCGACGACACGGCTGCCAACGACGTGACGGCGCAGTTCATGTACCTCGAACACGCGGCCCCGGACCGGGAGATCACGCTGTACATCAACTCCCCGGGCGGCTCTTTCGGGGCGCTGGCGGCGATCTACGACACCATGCAGTACGTCAGTTGCCCGGTGGGGACCTACTGCCTGGGGCAGGCCGCCGGGACCGCCGCCGTCCTGCTCGCGGCCGGGGCCCCGGGCAGGCGGTTCACGCTGCCGGGAGCGCGGATGGTGATCGAACAGCCCGGGCTCGGCGAGCCGGTGCGGGGGATGCCCAGCGACCTCGTCATCCAGGCCGAGGAGTTGGAGCGGGTGCGCGCCCGGACGGCGGAGATGCTCGCGCGGCACACCCGCCGTACGGCGGAGCAGGTCGACCGGGACCTGGAGCGGGACCTGATCCTGGACGCCACGGCAGCGCTGGAGTACGGGCTGGTGGACGGCGTCGTCCCCAGCCGCAGGACCGTGCCCGGCGCGCCCGAGGCCGGGTGAGCCGCCGATGCCGCCGGACCTGCCGCCGCTGCCCGCGCTGACCCGGGCCGAGGGCGAGTTGATAGACCGTTACCTGGAGACCGTCGATCTGCTGGGCCGGGTCAACCCGGCGCACGACGGTGACACCTACCGCGGGCTGCGCGCGGCGCAGGCGCTGGTGCGCAAGGCGTCCGAGCTGCGCGACGCGCTGGTGCTGATGCACCGTCGGGGCGAGACGGAGCTGCACGGGGACACGCTGGCACGGGCTTTGCGGGTGCTCGACGGTGAGCGCCGTACCGCTCGCGTCGCGCTCCCGCCCGACGGTGTCGTCTGATCCGGACACGTAACCGAGGCGACGGGAACCGCGTGTCGAAGCCTCGCCCGGGCGGGAGTTGAAACGGCCCGAACGGCGTACCCACGGCCGGCGTATTCACGGATCCTTTTCCGGGCCCCCTCGGCTTGCGCACGACACTCGTCCGAGGGGTCCGGGACGTGCTCCGCCCCAGGTCCGGGCCCTGTAAGGGAACTGACGGTGTCTCGAACACACCTATGTCCACCCGAACGGGTGAGTGGTGAGTAACGCCACAAATCCCCGATTCCATTGGGTTTTTCGGACACCTGTGGGTGAAGATCCCTGTCCGACGACAAGCCCCCGCCACCGCGGCGGGGCGGTCCGGGCGGACGCCGAATCCTGCCGCCGCCCGGACGACAGGTCGACAGGAGTGGATCGGCAGGAGTGGAGGACCCGAGCAAGGCGGGTCGCCGGAACGGAGGTTCGTCCGCACAGCGCGGACGGGCGGAGGTTCCGAGCAGGCCCTTGGGGTGAAGCCGCGGCAACGCGGCCGGGCAACTTCGCCAGCCCGAATCCGACAGGTCATCCTTCACAGGCGGCTGACGAAGGGTTGCGCATGACTGCGCTCAATCGTGTCCCGTCACTGATGGCCCGGGCCGGCACGGCCTCGGCACTCACTCTCGCCGCCGTGGGCAGCACGATCGCGGTCCCGGGCCTGGCCACCGAGGCCTCGGCCGCCACCACGGCCACGAAGGCGCTCCAGGTCGCGGCCTCCAAGAGGGGCGCCCCGTACCAGTGGGGCGCCAGCGGGCCGCGCAGGTTCGACTGCTCGGGGCTGACGCTCTACTCGTACAAGAGGGTGGGCAAGACCCTGCCGCGTACAGCCGCCCAGCAGTACAACAAGACGCACCACATCTCGGCCGGCAGCCGCAGGGCGGGCGACCTGGTGTTCTTCCACTCGGGTTCGAGCATCTACCACGTCGGCATCTACGCCGGACACGGGAAGATCTGGCACGCCCCGAAGACGGGTGACGTGGTGAAGCTGGAGAGGATCTGGACGCGCAGCGTCTGGTACGGCCGGGTCAGCTGAGGGCTCCTCACCCCGTGGACGGTCAGGGCTCCTGCTGGCCGGCCGCCGGCACCGGCTCGGCCGGGATCGTCCACGGGAGTTCGATGGAGACCGTCTTGCCCCCCTCGCGGGTGGGGCGGACGCGGAGTTTGCCACCGCACTCCGCGGTGAGCCAGCGGATGATGACCATGCCGCGGCCGTTGTCCTGCTGGACCGCGGCGGGCAGTCTCTTCGGAAAGCGTGGATGACTGTCTGTGACGCCGATGCGCAGGTGTTCGTCACGGTACAGCGCGATGTCGACCGTGAAGGTGGGTGACTGACCGAAGGTGTGCTGTACGGCGTTCGTGGCGAGTTCGGAGACGATGAGTCGCACGGTGTCGGCCACGTCGGTGTCCGACGGCAGGCCCCACTCCGCGAGGGTGCCCACGACGTAGGAGCGGGCGACGGAGACCGAGGCCGGATCGCTCGGCAGAGTGACGGATGCTTCCAGATGGTCTGCCATGACGACGTCGTCCCTTTCCCACGGGACCGGAGTCCGACAAAGGAGCGGATGGTTCGAGTACGGTCCCGGACTGGTGCTTCTTCGCCAGACTGCCATTACCGGGCCGGTCCGGGGAGCGATCCACCAAGATATGCATATATCTGTCGCTCAAAGCGGTGAACTCTGCGACGGGAGCACGTATTTGGGCGGCCCGGAAGGAGTAAGGAGGAGCCGATGCAGAACGGTCCCGCGGTGCGCCGCCGCAAACTGGGCGCCGAACTGCGCACGCTGCGCACCGAGGCCGGGCTCACGAGTGGTGAGGCCGCCCGGCTGGTGGGCTGGCACCAGTCGAAAGTGAGCCGTATCGAGACGGGTGCCAGCGGCGTGAAACCGGCCGATGTGCGGATACTCCTGGACGCGTACGCGGTGCGGGACGCCCAACTGCGTGAGTTACTGATGTTGTTGGCGGGCTCCGAGGAGAACGCGGCCGGCGCAGGCAACCGCTGGTGGCATGCGTACCGCGGGGTATTGCCGCCGACCTATCGCGATTTCATCAGCCTCGAGTCACAGGCCAGTGGCATGCGCACCCTGGAGACCACGGTGGTCCCGGGTCTGCTCCAGACGCCCGAGTACGCCCGCGCGGTGACCCGGGCGGCTGTGAAGAGCCTGGACGAGGAGGCCCTGGACGCGCTGGTGGAAGTGCGTCTGGCCAGGCAGGACGTGCTGCACTCGGATCCGCCGCTGCACCTGGACGCCGTACTGGACGAGGCGGTGCTCCGGCGCGAGGTCGGCGGCGCAGAGGTGATGGCCCGGCAGCTGGAGCGGCTGCTGGAGGCGGCACGGCTGCCCCAAGTGCGGCTCCAGGTACTGCCGTTCGGGGCCGGGGCGCATGTCGGCCTCACGGGACCTTTCGTAATCTTCTCATTTCCGAGCACTTCTGATCTGGACGTGGTTGTTCTCGACCAATTGACGAGTAGCCTCTATCTGGAACGGAAAGAAGACCTCGTGGCTTACTCGGAGGCCTTCAACACCCTTCGCATCCACGCCCTTTCACCCGAGGAATCGTTGGATTACATCGCCGGGATAGGTGACGGCGCGTAAGGAGGCACCATGTCAGCACTGCCTCGGAACGTCCCGATCGGTACCGATCTGCACGATGCGCAATGGCTGCGCAGCAGCTACAGCACGGGAGCGAACAACTGCGTGGAGACGGCCCGGCCGCGCTCCGGCCCGCGCGCCGGTCTGCTCGCCGTGCGCGACTCCAAGAACCCGGCCGGACCCGCGCTGCTCTTCTCCCCCGGGAGCTGGGCGGGGTTCGTGGCCGCGCTCCGGTGACCCGCGGATCCCGACCCCGACCCCGACCCTGACCCCGACCAACCGCTACCGATCAGATCCGATCAGATGCGTGCGAAGCCCGGCCGTGTCACGCCGACTCATGGTCGCGCCTCGCCGATGACCTGTACAGCGCGTTCGATCTCGGACCCGGAGAGGTCCGCGCGGGCGGTCAGCCGCAGCCGCGAGATGCCGTCGGGCACGGAAGGAGGACGGAAGCAGCCCACGGCGAGGCCTGCCTGGCGGCAGTCGGCCGCCCAGCGCACGGCGCTCTCCGGGGACGGGGCCCGCACCGAGACCACCGCGGCGTCCGGACGCACCGCCTCCAGGCCCGCGGCGGTCAGGCGTGCGTGCAGTTCCGCGGCCACCTCACGGGCCCGTGCCGCCCGCTCCGGCTCACGGCGCAGCAGCCGCAGCGCCGCCAGCGCCGCGCCCGCCGCGGCGGGGGCGAGGCCGGTGTCGAAGATGAACGTCCGGGCCGCGTTGACCAGGTGGTCGATCACCCGGGCCGGGCCGAGCACCACCCCGCCCTGGCTGCCCAGCGACTTGGACAGCGTGGCCGTGACGACCACGTCGTCCGCGCCCGCGAGCCCGGCCGCGTAGGGGGCTCCCCGGCCGCCGTCGCCCAGCACGCCGAGCCCGTGGGCGTCGTCCACGACCAGCCCGGCGCCGTGCTCCCGGCACGCCGCGGCCAGTTCGGCCAGCGGGGCCGCGTCGCCGTCGACGGAGAACACGGTGTCGGAGACGACGATCGCCGGTCCCTCGTGCGTGCTCAGCGCCTTGCGCACGGCCTCCGGGTCGGCGTGCCCGACCACCTGCGTGCCGCCCCGGGCGAGCCGGCAGCCGTCGATCAGCGAGGCGTGGTTGCCCGCGTCGGAGACGATCTGCGAGCCGTGCGGGCCCAGCGCGGTCACCGCGGCCAGGTTCGCGGCATAACCGGACGAAAAGACCAGAGCCGCCTCGAAGCCGCAGAATTCCGCCAGTTCGCGCTCCAGCTCGGTGTGGAGTTCGGTGGTGCCGGTGACCAGCCGGGAACCGGTGGAGCCGCCGCCCCACTCCCGGGCGGCCCGGGCGGCCCCCTCGGCGACCTCGGGGTGGTGGGCCAGGCCCAGGTAGTCGTTGCTCGCGAGGTCCAGCAGCGGCGAGTCGGCGGGGCGCGGGCGCAGCGTCCGTACGAGTCCGGCGCGGCGGCGCGCCTCGGCCTGCTCGTCGATCCAGCCGAACGCCATGGGTCCTCCGGGGCATTTGTAGGTAGCGGACAGACACTAGCCGGACGCCGAGCCGCCCAGGGTGTGGCAATACCCACACGTTGAACCGTCCGCGTTGTTCAAACTCACATTGGCCCGGGGCGGTCCCGTAAGACAGGATCTGACCTCATGGACCTGCTGAACACGCTGGTGGAAAAGGGGCTTCGGCGCGAGCTGCCGACCCGCGAGGAAGCACTCGCCGTACTCGCCACCTCCGACGACGACCTGCTCGATGTGGTGGCCGCGGCCGGCAAGGTGCGCCGGCACTGGTTCGGCCGGCGCGTGAAACTCAACTACCTGGTCAACCTCAAGTCCGGCCTGTGCCCGGAGGACTGCTCCTACTGCTCCCAGCGGCTCGGCTCCGAGACCGGCATCCTGAAGTACACCTGGCTCAAGCCGGACGAGGCCTCGCAGGCCGCCGCCGCGGGCCTGGCCGGCGGTGCCAAGCGGGTCTGCCTGGTGGCCAGCGGACGCGGTCCGACGGACCGGGACGTGGACCGGGTCTCCCGGACGATCAAGGCGATCAAGGACCAGAACGAGGGCGTCGAGGTGTGCGCCTGCCTCGGTCTGCTCTCCGACGGCCAGGCCGAGCGGCTGCGTGAGGCCGGTGCCGACGCCTACAACCACAACCTCAACACCTCCGAGGCCACGTACGGGGACATCACCACCACCCACACGTACGCCGACCGGGTGGACACGGTGCAGAAGGCGCACGCGGCCGGTCTGTCCGCCTGCTCCGGTCTGATCGCGGGCATGGGCGAGAGCGACGAGGACCTGGTGGACGTGGTCTACTCGCTGCGCGAGCTGGACCCGGACTCGGTGCCGGTCAACTTCCTGATCCCGTTCGAGGGCACCCCGCTCGCCAAGGAGTGGAACCTCACCCCGCAGCGCTGCCTGCGCATCCTCGCGATGGTCCGCTTCGTCTGCCCCGACGTGGAGGTGCGTATCGCGGGCGGCCGTGAGGTCCACCTGCGCTCGATGCAGCCCCTGGCCCTGAACCTGGCCAACTCGATCTTCCTCGGCGACTACCTGACCAGCGAGGGCCAGGCGGGCAAGGCCGACCTGGAGATGATCGCCGACGCCGGTTTCGAGGTGGAGGGCGCCGACCAGGTCACGCTGCCGGAGCACCGAGCCGATGTCCAGGGCGCCCGGGGCGGCTGCGGGTCGCACGCCGAGGCGGGCTGCGGGTCGCACGAGGGCACCGGTTGCGGGTCCGTGTGCGGCTCGCACGAGGGAGGGGACGTGTGCGGTACGGCGTCCGCGCCCGCATCCGCATCCGCGCCTGCGGCTCCGGCTCCGGCGAACGAGGCGCGCACCGACCTCGTCGCCGTCCGCCGCCGGGGCGCCGGAACCGACGTAGCACCCAATGCCTGAGCTGGGTGTGCCCGAGCTGCTGGAGCTGGACCGGCGGCATGTGTGGCATCCGTACGGCCCGATGCCCGGACGTGCCGAACCGCTCGTCGTGGAGTCGGCGAGCGGGGTCCGGCTGAAGCTCGCGGACGGCTCGGGCGAACTCGTCGACGGGATGTCGTCCTGGTGGTCGGCGATCCACGGCTACAACCACCCGGTCCTCAACGAGGCCGTGCAGCGGCAGCTGGGCCGGATGAGCCATGTCATGTTCGGCGGGCTCACGCACGAGCCCGCCGTGCGGCTCGCGAAGCTCCTTGTCGACTTGTCGCCTGACGGTCTGGAGCATGTGTTCCTGACCGACTCCGGGTCCGTGTCGGTCGAGGTCGCGGTGAAGATGTGCCTGCAGCACTGGCGCTCGCTCGGCCGTCCCGAGAAGCAGCGGCTGATGACCTGGCGGGGCGGCTACCACGGGGACACCTGGCAGCCGATGTCGGTGTGCGACCCGCAGGGCGGGATGCACGAGCTGTGGACCGGGGTGCTCCAGCGCCAGGTGTTCGCGGACGCGCCGCCGACGGAGTACCAGGAGTCGTACGCCGAGCATCTGCGGTCGCTGATCGAGGCCCACGCCCACGAACTGGCGGCGGTCATCGTGGAGCCGGTGGTGCAGGGCGCGGGCGGGATGCGCTTCCACTCCCCCGAGTATCTGCGGGTGCTGCGCGAGGCGTGCGACGCGCACGACGTGCTGCTGGTGTTCGACGAGATCGCCACCGGCTTCGGCCGCACCGGCGAGCTGTTCGCGGCCGGGCACGCGGCGGTCACCCCGGACGTGATGTGCGTGGGCAAGGCCATGACCGGCGGCTATCTCACGATGGCAGCCACCTTGTGCACCGCGCGGGTGGCCGACGGCATCTCGCAGGGCGAGGTGCCGGTGCTGGCCCACGGGCCGACCTTCATGGGCAACCCGCTCGCCGCGGCCGTCGCCTGCGCCTCGATCGAGCTGCTGCTCGGCCAGGACTGGCAGTCCGAGGTGCGGCGGATCGAGGCGGGACTGCGGGAGGGCCTCGCACCCGCCGCCGAACTGCCCGGGGTGAAGGACGTCCGCGTCCTGGGTGCCATCGGGGTCGTCCAGCTCGACCACGAGGTGGACATGGCCGCCGCCACCCGGGCCGCCGTGCGGGAGGGCGTGTGGCTGCGCCCGTTCCGCGACATGGTCTACACGATGCCGCCGTACGTAAGCTCCGACGACGACGTGGCACGGATCGCGCGCGCGGTGTGCGCCGCGGCACGGGAGGGGTGACATGCCGGTTCTGTTCGTCACGGGGACAGGCACGGAGATCGGCAAGACGGTGACGACCGCCGCCGTCGCCGCGGCGGCACTCGCGGCCGGCCGGTCGGTGGCCGTGCTGAAGGCCGCGCAGACGGGGGTGGGCCCCGACGAGCACGGGGACGCCGCCGAGGTCGCGCGGCTCGCGGGCCCGGTCACGGCCACCGAGCTGGCCCGTTACCCCGAGCCGCTGGCGCCGGGTACGGCAGCCAGGCGGGCCGGAATGGCGCCGGTGCACCCGCACGAGGTGGCCGAGGCCGCGGCCAAGCTGGCCGCCGAGCACGATCTGGTGCTGGTCGAGGGCGCGGGCGGGCTGCTCGTACGGTTCGACGCGGCGGGCGGCACCCTGGCGGACGCCGCCGAGGCGCTGCGCGCACCCATGCTGGTGGTGACCCCGGCCGGGCTCGGCACGCTGAACTCGACCGAGCTGACCGCGCGTGAACTACGGGCGCGGAAGATCGAGTTGGCGGGCGTCGTGATCGGAAGCTGGTCGGAGGACGCCGACCTGGCGAGCCGCTGCAACGTGGCCGACCTGCCGGAGGTCGCGGGAGCCCCGCTGCTGGGCGCGCTTCCCGCCGGCGCGGCCGGCCTGGCCCCCGCCGACTTCCGCGCGGCGGCCCCGGGTTGGCTGGCGCCGCGGCTGGACGGCACCTGGGACGCGGAGGCGTTCCGGGTGCGGGAGGCGCCGTAGCGCCGTAGGCTCCGCGCACGCCGGGGGCGACGGGCGGGGTCGACCGGAGGTCCGGCTGGGGGGACACTCTTCCCAGACGGTCCTGTCCGGGAGGTTGCCATGCGGCTGTTGTCCACCGGCTCCGGCAAGGAGGCGCGGAGCCCCGTCCACCACCCGTTGTTCGCCCGCTACTACGCCTGGCTGAGCGTGGGCGCCGAGACCCGGCTCGGGATGGCCGGGGTGCGCGAGCGGCTGCTCGCCGGGCTGTCCGGGCGGGTCATCGAGATCGGCGCGGGCAACGGGCTCAACTTCGCGCACTATCCGGGCACCGTCGCGGAGGTCGTCGCGATCGAACCCGAGCCGCTGCTCAGGAAGCTGGCGCTGGAAGCCGCCGTACGCGCAGAGGTGCCGGTCGACGTGGTGCCGGGCGCGGCGGAGGCACTGCCGGTCAAGAGCGAGGCCTTCGACGCGGTCGTGCTGTCGCTGGTGCTGTGCAGCGTGCGGGACGTGCCGCGGGCGCTGGCCGAGGCGCGGCGGGTGCTGCGGCCCGGCGGCGAGGTGCGGTTCTTCGAACACGGGTGCGGCGGCGGGCGGGCGATGCGGCTGGCCCAGCGGGCGCTGGACCGGACGGTGTGGCCCGTGCTGAACGGCGGTTGCCATCTGGGCCGCGATCCGGTCGCCGCGCTGCGCGAGGCCGGGTTCGAACTGGGGCCGCACCGGCGGATGCTGCTGCCGGAGCACGGGCCGAAGCTGCCCATGTCCTTCTGCACGCTGGGCACGGCCCACCGGCCGCGGCAGCCCGCAGAGTCCTGATCACAGGCTCCAGCGGCGCAGCTCCCGCGCGATGTCGTCCACGCTCGCCTCTCCGTCCTTCACCAGCCGGGCGAGGTCGCGGACCTGCTCGGGGGTGGTGACGAGCTTCAGGCCGCTGGCGACCAGGTAGCCGTAGGCGACCGCCGAGGCGAACAGCGCGTTGGAGCGTTCCAGCGCCGGTACGTGGACGAGCAGCTGGAGCAGGGCGGCGGCGCGGGCGTACGGCGAGTCGTAGACGGGCACGCCGAATATGTCAGCCCGGTGCCGGGCGACGGCGGCGACCAGCGCGCCCCAGTCGGTGACCTGCGGATCCCCGGACGTCTTCTGTTCGGCGAGCATGAGCAGCCAGGCGAGGTCGATGCTGAGCTCGTTCAAGGGCTCAGCGGCGCCCGTCGCCGGTAGCGGTGCCGGTGCCCGTGCCCGTGCCGGAGCCGCGCGTCTCGGCGAACTCCTCGGCGAACACTGACTCGTACTGCTTCATGAAGTCGGCGGCGGCCTCCACGAACGTGCGGCCGGCTTCCCCCGCGTCCTGTCTGACCAGCTCTTCGATGTAGCGGTTGACGCTCATCCCGCGGGCCAGGGCGCGCTCACGGGCCGCGCGGGCGGTGTCCTCGTCCACGCGCACGTTCAGCTGGGTCTTCGCCATGCCTCGAAGCTAGCGCCGGGACGCTAGCGGCAGCAAGGGAGTGCGGCAAGCGGAGGCCGCCCCCGACGGGATTCCGGTTGTGCGACCGGTCAGAATAGGGTCGGCTCGGACCAAGGAGTCGGGACCTCGAGGCGACCGGGAGGCAGTCTTGTCCACAACAACTGCGGAGCAGGCCCCGGACCGCGCGCCGGGCGACACGATCGCGGCCCGCGCCCGCGGGCTGACCAAGGCGTACGGCTCGGGCGAGACGGCGGTGCTCGCCCTGGACTCGGTGGACGTGGACATCGCGCGCGGGCGCTTCACCGCGGTGATGGGTCCTTCGGGCTCGGGCAAGTCCACACTGATGCACTGCCTCGCCGGCCTCGACACGGTGTCGGCCGGTCAGGTGTGGCTGGGCGACACCGAGATCACGGGACTGAAGGAACGGGAACTCACCCGGCTGCGGCGGGACCGGATCGGGTTCATGTTCCAGTCGTTCAACCTCATCCCGACGCTGAACGCGGCTGAGAACATCACCCTGCCGATGGACATCGCGGGCAAGAAGCCCGACCAGGCGTGGCTGGACCAGGTCATCGACACGCTCGGCCTGCGCGGACGCCTGACCCACCGCCCGGCGCAGCTCTCCGGCGGCCAGCAGCAGCGCGTCGCCTGCGCGCGGGCGCTGGCCTCCCGGCCGGAGCTGATCTTCGCCGACGAACCGACCGGCAACCTGGACTCGCGGGCCGGTCTGGAGGTGCTGGGCTTCCTGCGCAGCGCGGTGGACGACCTCGGGCAGACCGTCGTCATGGTCACCCACGACCCCGGCGCCGCCGCCCACTCCGACCTCGTGCTGTTCCTCGCCGACGGGCGGATCGTGGACCAGATGGAACGGCCCACGGCCGACGCCGTACTCGAACGGATGAAACGGTTCGACGTCGTACGCGAGCGGCTCGCCGACGACCTGACCGCCCAGGAGGGCTGACCACGTGCTGAAGGCGACCCTGAGGAGTTTCCTCGCGCACAAGGGGCGGCTGGCCCTGTCCGCGCTGGCCGTGATCCTGTCCGTGGCGTTCGTCTCGGGCAGCCTGATCTTCTCCGACACCGTCACGCGCACCTTCGACCGGCTGTTCGCCTCCACCGCCGCCGATGTGACGGTGGAGCCGAAGGAGGAGCTGAAGTCCCGTGTGGCGAGCGGTGCGGCGCAGACCGTGCCCGCCGCGCTGCGGGACCAGGTGGCACAGGTCGACGGGGTCGCGGCGGCGCACGCGGACGTGTCGGTGCAGAACGTCGTGGTGGTCGACAGCCACAACAAGAACGTCGGCCCGACCACCGGCGCCCCGACCATCGCCACCGCCTGGTACGTCACCGAGCGCAGCCCGGTGAAGCTGACCTCGGGCCATGCCCCGAACGGCGCCCACGAGGCGCTGCTGGACGCGGACACCGCGGACAAGAAGCACGTGCGCATTGGCGACGCGCTGACCCTCCAGGCGCAGCCCGGCACGGTCGAGGTCCGCGTGGTGGGCATCGCCACCTTCACCACGACCAACCCGGGCGCGGCCCTGGTGTACCTGGACCCGGCGGTGGCGGGCCGGGAGCTGCTCGGGTCCGCCGCGAAGGCCACCAGCATCTCGGTGGACGCGGCGAAGGGTGTCACCGACGCGGAGCTGAAGCGCCGTATCGGTGCCGCGATCGGCACCGGCACCTACGACGTGAAGACCGCCGACGAGCAGGCCAAGTCGGCCGCGGCCTCCCTCGGCGGCTTCCTGGACGTGATCAAGTACGTGATGCTGGGCTTCGCCGGTGTCGCGGTGCTGGTCGGTGTCTTCCTCATCGTCAACACCTTCTCCATGCTGATCGCCCAGCGCACCCGCGAACTGGGCCTGATGCGGGCGCTGGGCGCGGACCGGCGGCAGGTGCGGCGCTCGGTGCTCACGGAGGCGCTGCTGCTCGGGCTCGTCGGCTCGACGCTGGGGCTCGCGGCCGGGATCGGGCTGGCGGCCGGTCTGATCCGGCTGATGGGCGCCTTCGGCATGAACCTGAAGGCCACGGAGATGGTCATCGGCTGGTCCACGCCCGTCGTGGCGTACGTCGTCGGCATCGGCGTCACCTTCGTCGCCGCGTATCTGCCCGCGCGGCGCGCGGCGGCCGTCTCGCCGATGGCGGCGCTCGCGGACGCCGAAGTCGCCGGGGTGGGCAAGCCCTTGAAGATGCGGGCGATCGCCGGGTCGGTGGTCGGGCTGGCCGGTGCGGCTGCGCTGGCCGGGTGTGCGGCGGCGACGAAGACCGCCTCGGCGGCCTCGCTGCTGGGTCTCGGTGTGGTCCTGACGCTGATCGCGACCGTGGTCGCCGGACCACTGCTGGTGCGGCCGGTGATCCGCGTCCTGGGCGGGGCCTTCCCCGCGTTGTTCGGCTCGGTGGGCCGGATGAGCCAGCGCAACGCCCTGCGCAATCCGCGCCGTACCGGCGCCACGGCCGCCGCGCTGATGGTGGGCCTCGCCCTGGTCGGCGGGATGTCGGTGGCGAGCGCCTCCCTCTCGGCGTCGTTCGACCAGCAGATCGACAAGACGCTGGGCGCCGACTTCATCGTCCAGAACACCAACTTCACGCCGTTCACCAAGCAGATCACGGACAAGGTGGCCGCCACGGACGGCGTCGGCCTCGTCGTACGGCAGCGGTTCACCCCTGTCGCCGTACAGCTGCCGGACGGCTCGCGCGTGAAGACGGCCGCCGCCGGATACGGGCCGCGGCTCGACGACGTCGTGCACCTCACGTACGCCCAGGGCGGCTCGGCGGCGGCGCTGGCGGACGGGCACATGGCGATGGACGTCGACTTCGCGAAGGACCACCATGTGCGGGTCGGCAGCGTGCTCCCGGTCGAGTTCCCCGGCGGACGCCACACCGAGCTGACGGTCGGTGCGCTCACCGACCAGGGCACCGCCGGCGGCTTCGGCACCCAGGGCGGCATGTTCTTCGGGCTCGCGACGGTCGAGAAGTACGTGCCCGACGGGCAGGAGTCCTCGCTCTACGTCAACGCGGCCCCCGGCACGACGGCGAAGGACCTGCGCACCCGCCTGGAACGGGAACTCACGCCGTTCCCACAGGTCCAGGTACGCAACCAGGCCGACTACAAGAAGCTGGTGCACGACCAGATCGCCGTGCTGCTCTACCTCGTGTACGCCCTGCTGGGCCTCGCGATCGTCATCGCCGTGCTCGGCGTGGTCAACACCCTCGCTCTGTCGGTGGTGGAGCGCACCCGGGAGATCGGGCTGCTGCGCGCGATCGGACTCGGCCGGCGGCAGCTGCGCCGGATGATCCGGCTGGAGTCGGTGGTGATCGCGGTGTTCGGCGCGGTCCTCGGTCTCGGGCTCGGCCTCGTGTGGGGCGTGTGCATGCAGCAGGTACTGGCGCTGCGCGGCCTGACGGCGCTGGCGTTCCCCTGGGGGACGATCGTCGCGGTCGTGATCGGTTCGGCGGTGGTGGGCATCGTGGCGGCACTGCTGCCGGCGCTGCGGGCCTCGCGGATGAACGTGCTGGCGGCGATCGCGCACGAGTGAGCTGCGAGGCCCGGCGGCGGGTGCCGACCGTGCCCCGCGAGCGAACTCGGTGGCGGCCGTCCGGGCGCGGTGATGGAATCGTGACGCACGATCAGGTCGATCAAGTCGCCTTCCGCACAGGGGGATTCCATGCCGCGCCCGTTCCGCTTCGGGGTCAATCTGCTCACGCCCGCGCCCGCCACCGAGTGGCGCGCCAAGTGCCGGCGTGCCGAGGAGCAGGGGTACGACGTGATCCTCGTCCCCGATCACCTCGGCATGCCGGCGCCGTTCCCGGCGCTGGTCGCGGCGGCCGAGGCCACCGAGCGGCCCCGGGTCGGCACGTTCGTGCTCAACGCGGGCTTCTGGAACCCCGCGCTGCTGGCCCGCGAGGTGGCCACCACGGACGCGCTGACCGGCGGCCGGCTCGAACTCGGCCTCGGCACCGGGTACGTACAGGCCGAGCACGAGGCGGCGGGGCTGCCGTACGGCTCGCCGCGCGAGCGGGTCGACCATCTCCGGCGCACGATCGAGGAACTGGACCGGCTGCTGGGGTCTGAGGAGCTCCCCCACTCTCGGCTTCGCTCGAGCGGGGGGACGCCCATGCCTCGCCCCGCCCAGTCCCGGGTGCCGCTGCTCATCGGCGCGAACGGCGACCGGATGCTGCGCCTGACCGCCGAGCACGCGGACATCGCGGCCTTCACGGGAGCCCGGCCGGGGAAGACCCCCGGGTCGCTCGAGCCGCTCACCGCGGAAGAGCTGGACGGGCGGGTGGCCCTCTACCGGGAGCGGGCCGCGGGACGGGCGGAACCGGCCGAGCTGAACCTGCTGATCCAGCTCGTGGCCGTCACCGACGACCCCGGGCCCGTGCTCGAGCCGCTGCTGGAGCGGCAGCCGCAGCTGACGCTGAAGCAGGCGCTGGACCTGCCCATCGTGCTGGTCGGGCCCCTCGACGACCTCGTCGGGCGGGTACGGGCGCTGCGCGAGCGGTTCGGGTTCTCGTACCTGACGGTCCTGGAGCCGTCCATGGAGGCGTTCGCTCCGGTCATGGAGCGGCTGCGCGAGGAGTGCGCATAGCGTTCGCATGGCGAAAATCCCTGGCACCGCCACGGCCTCGCGTGCTGGGCTGAGTTCATGATCGAACTGCGCATACGCCCTGCCCTGCCGGACGACCTCGACGCCGTGCTCGCCTTCTGGAAGAAGGCCGCCGAGGGCACCAGCATCAGCGACGACCGCGAGGGGGTGGAGCGGCTGGTCGCCCGCGACCCCGAGACGCTGATCCTCGCCGAGCAGAACGGGGAGCTGGTCGGCACGGTGATCGCGGGCTTCGACGGCTGGCGGTGCCATCTGTACCGGCTCGCGGTGCATCCGGAGCGGCGTCGGCAGGGCATCGGCTCGGCGCTGCTGGCCGCCGCCGAGGAGCGGTTCGTACGGCTGGGCGGACGGCGCGCGGACGCGATGGTGCTGGTGCGCAACGAGCGGGCGCAGCATGCGTGGCGTGCGGCCGGGTACGGGCCGCAGGAGCAGTGGAGGCGCTGGGTGAAGCCACTGGCAGACTGACCCGCCCTGTCCGATCATGGGACAGGGGTGACCCGATGACCGAAGTGCTGCTCCTTCTGGTGGCGATCCTGCTGTCGCTCGCCTGCGGCGTCTTCGTGGCGGCGGAGTTCTCGCTGACCACGGTCGAGCGCGGTGAGCTGGAGCGGGCCGCCGAGCGTGGCGAGCGCGGTGCCCCGGGCGCCCTGAAGGCCGCACGGAACCTGACCTTCCAGCTGTCCGGCGCCCAGCTCGGCATCACCGTGACCAACCTGATCGTCGGCATGCTCGCCCAGCCGTCGATCGCCGCGCTGCTCGCCGGACCGTTCCGCGCGCTGGGTCTGTCGCGCGGAGCGGCGAATTCGGTGGCGCTGGTGCTGGGCACGGGTCTGTCGACGGTGTTCCTGATGGTCGTCGGCGAGCTGGTGCCGAAGAACTGGGCGATCTCCTCGCCGCTGGCCGTGGCGAAGCGGGTCGGCAACGCCCAGCGCTGGTTCAGCGCGGCCTTCCGGCCCTTCATCACCCACCTCAACAACACGGCGAACCATGTGGTGCGCCTGTTCGGCATCGAGCCCGCCGAGGAGCTGGCCTCCGCGCGCGGGCGGCAGGAGCTGGCGGCTGTCGCCCGGCACTCCGCCCTGGAGGGTGCCCTGGAGGCGGACACCGCCGAGCTGTTCGTGCGGACGCTGAAGCTGGCCGACCTGACCGCGGAGAACGTGATGACCCCGCGCGTCCAGATGGTCGCCCTGGACACCCAGGCGACCTGCGAGGACGTGGCCAACGCGACCCGGGCGACCGGCCTGTCCCGGTTCCCGGTCTACCGGGGCAGCCTGGACTCGGTCGTCGGCATCGCCCACATCAAGGACGTGCTGGCCCTGCACGCCGAGGACCGGCCCCGCCGCTCCGTAGCCCAGGTCATGCGCGAACCCCTGCTCGTGCCCGAGTCCCTCACGGTCGACCGGCTGCTGGACCGGCTCTCCGGCAGGCGCACCATGGCCGTCGTCATCGACGAGTACGGCGGTACGGCGGGCGTCGCCACGCTGGAGGACATCGTCGAGGAGGTCGTCGGCGAGGTGCGCGACGAGCACGACCCGCACGAGACACCCGACCTCGCCCCGGCCGGAGCCGACGAAGAGGGCCGGGCTCTGTACTCGGCGGACGGCGCCGCCCGCACCGACCAGCTGGAGCGGGTGGGTCTGCGCGTGCCGGAGGGGCCGTACGAGACGCTGGCCGGCCTCGTCGCCACCGAGCTGGGACGCATACCCCAGGTCGGGGACACCGTCGAGGTCGCCGGCTGGCGGCTGGACGTGGTGGACGCCGCGGGCCGCCGGGCGGCTCGCGTGGTGCTGCACGCGCCGCTGGACGACGCGCGCGGCGACGAGCGGACGAAGGGGGCGCGATGACCGTCGTACAGCTGCTGATCGGCCTGGCGACGCTGGTCCTCAACGCCGTCTTCGTGGGCGCCGAGTTCGCGCTGATCTCGGTGCGCCGCTCCCAGGTCGAGCCGCGCGCCGAGAAGGGCGACCTGCGCGCGAAGGCCGTGCTGTGGGGCCTGAAGCACGTCTCCGCGCTGCTGGCCGCCGCCCAGCTCGGCATCACCCTGTGCACGCTGGTCCTGGGCGTGGTCGCCGAACCGGCGATCGCGCACCTGCTGGAGCCGGTGTTCCACGCGCTCGGCGTGTCCGAGAGCGCGGGCCACGCCGTGTCGTTCGTGATCGCGCTGGCCCTGGCCACGTACCTGCACATGCTGCTGGGCGAGATGGTGCCCAAGAACATCGCGCTGGCCGAACCGGTGCGCAGCGCGCTGCTGCTCGGCCCTCCCCTGGTGACCCTCGCCCGTGCGCTGCGCCCGGTGATCTTCGGCGTCAACGCCTTCGCGAACGGGCTGCTGAAGGTGCTCCGGGTGGAGGCCACGGGGGAGGTCGCGGCGACCTTCACGGACGCCCAGCTCATCGAGATCGTCAAGGACGCCAGTCTGGCGGGTCTGATCGACGACCGGGCGCAGGAGCGGTTGCACGACGCCCTGGAGCTGGGCAGCAGACCCGTGCGGGACGTGGTGGTCCCGCTGGAGCGGGTGGTGTACGCGCGCGTGGGCGTCACCGCGGAACAGCTGGAGCGGCTGTCGGCGTCCTCGGGCTACTCCCGGTTCCCGGTGGTCGACGAGGGGCGCCGGATCGTGGGCTACCTGCATGTGAAGGACGCGCTCGACGCCTTGCCGCGGGACCTGCCGTTCCGGCTGCGGGACATGCGGCCCATCGCGCGTGTGCGGGAGGCCACCCCGCTGGACGACGTGCTCACCGCGATGCGCGGCAGCCGTACGCACCTGGCGGCCGTGCTCGGGGAAGACGGACGGCTGGCCGGCCTGGTGACGATGGAGGACGTGCTGCGGGAGCTGTTCGGCCAGCCTGCGTGAGGCGGTGGGCCGGGGCCGACCGACCGGCGGGTATGGGACCGGGATACGATCGCTCACGCCATGCAGACGAATCCCACAACTCCCACGCACACCAGCCTGGTCGCGGTCGGCGACTCGTTCACCGAGGGCATGTCGGACCTGCTGCCCGACGGCTCGTACCGGGGCTGGGCCGACCTGCTGGCCGCGCGGATGGCGGCCGGCACCGCCGGGTTCCGGTACGCCAATCTCGCCGTGCGCGGGAAGCTGATCGGGCAGATCGTGACCGAGCAGGTGGACGTGGCGGCGGCCATGAACGCCGACGTGGTCACGCTGGTCGGCGGCCTGAACGACACCCTGCGGCCCAACTGCGACATGGGCCGGGTGCGGGGGCTGCTGACCGAGGCGGTGGAGCGGCTGGCCCCGTCCTGCAAGCAGCTGGTGCTGATGCGCAGCCCCGGCCGGCAGGGCCCGGTGCTGGAGCGGTTCCGGCCGCGCATGGAGGAGCTGTTCGCCTGCGTGGACGAGCTGGCCGAGCGGCACGGCGCGCTGGTGGTCGACCTGTACGGGGCTCCCGCGCTGGGCGACCCCCGGCTGTGGGACGTGGACCGGCTGCATCTGACGGCCGAGGGGCACCGCCGGGTCGCCGAGGCGGTGTGGCAGACGCTCGGCTACGAGCCCGAGGACGCCGAATGGCGTACCCCGATGCCGGCCACGCCGCCTCCGGGCTGGGCGGCGCGGCGGGTCGCGGACGCACGGTTCGCCCGGCAACACCTGCTGCCGTGGATAGGCCGCCGCCTCACCGGCCGCTCCTCCGGGGACGGCCGGACAGGCGCCCAGTTTAGCGCTGAGCTGGGCAAAGCCTTCTGGGTCACCCCTGCGGACCACACAAACCCCGGCCCTGTGACGGACTGGCGACGGGTGGGGCCCTGACCCGGAGCCCAGCCCGGCTGCCATTCACCGATTAAGCGCGGGGCCTCACCCGCACGACACCTGCAGCCGCCGGACCGACGTCACGCCGCGAGTCGTACGGCATCCTGAGCGAGGACCTGCGTCCGGCCGACCTCAACGACCGGCCTCCTGTAGCTCACGGCGAGCCCGGAGCGTGTGGTGAACTTCACCAGTTCGCATCGCAGCACACCCAAGGCCGGAACAGCCGCCACGTCCAGGGCAGCAGCCAACGCGGGTAGCTCGGCAGCGAGTTCCCACGAGGTCGACACGAAAGAGAACACACCCAGCTCGGGGAGATCCGCCAGTCGGAAGCCGATTCGGACTTCCGGCATCGGCCCGCTACCTGCCTGGGCTGCCGCCTTGCGGTCAGCCAGGCTCATCGGACAATCACACAGCGATCCACGTGCGCCCGCTGGCTCCAAGAACCGGGTTCCGTCGCAGACATGGAAAGTCTCACCCAGGTCCGCGCATCACCATCCGAAGCGAAACGGCCCCCCTGCCATCCAGCAAGACAGGAACGCGATCGCAGCGAGTCAGGACCTCAACGACATATTCATCGCCGGTGTCCAACAGCTGCGACACACCTCCATAGAACCCACCCAGAGCGTCAGCGATCGCATGGTCCTCCGTCGTGATGCGCCACGCCGACACCGCAATGGGCCTTCCACCTCGCTGTCGCGCCACATGGAACCGGCCCACGGGATCGGCTGCGGATACGCCCGGCAGATCCGCCCCATCGTCGTCGAGCTTCTGATCCCGGCTGGGGCTATGGTGCGGGTGGGGAGCCATGATCTTCCTCCGGCGCGATGTTCAGAGGCTCCGAGGATCCAAAGTGCTCGCCGCTTGGCCTAACCGGAATTCACGTGTAGAGAGATCCCAGCCCGCACGTCATCAGGTCCGATCAGTTCCACCACCACCGCAACGTCAACGGCGACCCAACCGCGTACCTATGCATTACGAGTTGTCCGATCTTGGTCCGCGGGCATCGACGGATGTCCGCGCGGACCGGCCCGGATGCCTGCGGAGTCAGGGGCAACTGAGACCGCAACTGAGACAGTGGCGCCTACGGCTCGGCGGTCGTAACTCGGCCGCGCCGAACAGCCTTGTCCGAGCTGAGCCACTGAGCGATGCGCACCGTTACCGAGACGACACTCGTCGGACGGCGCCGATTCTCTTCAGCGCCGGCGGCGCCCAGGCTCAGGGTGACACGGGACTCATCCCGCCTCTGAGCAACATTCCACTCCTTCGGCTCTCCTACCCCATGACACTGGCGCGACACGGCGACGACAGAAAGCAGACGACCACCAACACCAACAGCGGGACCCCAGGCTCCACAGTTCGCCGCGGAAACTCTCCCGCTGCTGCGCGGGTCACTGATTAACTTCCAGGTCTGTTACCCGAAGGGGCAGGACGGGTCGATGAGCACACTCACCGGCAATCAGAACCTCAACTGCCACCAGAGCTGAGGCGCGACGCCCGCACCGAAACAGTTCGGCGGCCGGTGAATTTACATCACCGGCCGTCGGACCGTGAAGTTCAGCCATTGTTGTTGTTATTGTTGTTGTTCCCGCCTCCGCCGTTGTTGTTATTGTTGTTGTTGTTCGCGCCTCCGCCGTTGTTGTTATTGTTGTTGTTGTTCGCGCCTCCGCCGTTGTTGTTGTTATTGTTGTTGTTGTTCCCGCCTCCGCCGTTGTTGTTATTGTTGTTGTTGTTGTTCGCGCCTCCGCCGTTGTTGTTGTTATTGTTGTTGTTGTTCCCGCCTCCGCCGTTGTTGTTATTGTTGTTGTTGTTGTTCCCGCCTCCGCCGTTGTTGTTGTTATTGTTGTTGTTGCGGTGGCCCTTCTTCTTGCCGTTGCCGTTGTTATTGTTGTTGTTGTTGTTGTTTCCACCTCCGCCGTTGTTGTTATTGTTGTTGTTGTTGTTGTTTCCACCTCCGCCGTTGTTGTTATTGTTGTTGTTGTTTCCGCCGTTGTCACTCGGCGCCATCGCGTGAGCGGCCGTAGGCGCCGGGGCGGCGAAGGCGGCGGTGGGTACCAGGGCGCCTCCCGCGGCCATCGCGGCCGACGCGGTCAGCACGGCAGTACGCTTTGCGATCTTCTTCAGCATGGTGATCCCTTTTCGATGAGTACGGATTGGGCGCCGATTCGAAGCCCAATTCATTTGCGGAGGATTTTCTCCGAGTGGGCCATCCATTCGACCTGCCGACTCAATTACACCCCGAACTCCGCCCGCGCCATTCCCCGAAATCTCGGGACTTGGCAGACGACGGCGACCTGCTCTGTTTCCTTCGCTCTCTTTGGCCGGTTTGAGCCGCGAGAACCGGGGAATTCGAGCCCGCCTCTTTTGTCAGCATGCTCTGCCGCAGCCGGGGGCACATCGGGTGCCCCCCCCAAGTTCCGCCCCGGCACACCCCACGTCCCACCCCAGAATCCCGGGACAACACCCCATCTGCGGACCTGTCTTGATCGTCTGGATCTTTTGCGCGGCTCCGGCTACAGAGGGATACTGGCCGGTAATGGACCTGCTAGAGCGAGAGGCGGTACTCCAGGACCTCACCGGTCACCTGCAGGATGCCGTGAGCCGCCCTGGACGTATGGCCCTCGTACGCGGCGAGGCCGGCATCGGCAAGACCAGCGTCGTCAACCGTCTTGCCCAGCTGGCCGATCCCCATATCCGGGTCCTGGTCGGCGCCTGTGACCCGCTGGCCACCCCCCGCCCCCTGGGCCCGCTGATGGACCTGGCCCCGCACTTGGGCCCGGCGGCGCGCACCGCCCTGACCGGGGCGCTGGCCGGCACCTGCCGTTCCGACGAGGTCTTCGACCGCCTCCTCGCCGACCTGAGCTCCTACCCCAGCCTGCTGGTCGTGGAGGACGTCCACTGGGCCGATGAGGCCACGATGGACCTGCTGCGTTACCTGGCCCGGCGGCTGCCGAGCGTTCCGGCACTGGTGGTGGTCACCTACCGCGACGACGAGATCGACCGCACCCACGACGTGACCGCTCTCCTCGGCACCCTGGCCGGCTATCCCTGGGTGCAGCGCCACGACCTGGCCCCGTTGAGCCGTCGGGCCGTGGCCCGGCTGGCCGCCGGACACGCCGTCGATGCCCAGCAGCTGTATCACGTCTCCGCCGGCAACCCCTTCATCGTCACCGAGATCCTGGCCGCCCCCGCCGAGTCCATCCCGGCCACGGTGCGCGAGGCCGTCGCCGGCCGCCTGGCCGGCCTGTCGGCCGCGGCACGTGGGGTCGTCGACGTGCTGGCCGTCCTGGGGCGCCGGGTCTCGCTGCCTCTGCTGGCCAGCATGCTGTCGGCCCCGGAGAAGGCGCTCGACGAGGCCGTGGCCTGTGGAATCGTGCAGACCGACGGGCAGGTGACCGAGTTCCGCCAGGAGCTGACCAGGCTGGCGGTACTGGAGTCCGTCCCCGCCCCCTACCGTCTGCGGGTGCACCGGCAGGTGCTGACGGCGATGCGGTCCCGCCCGGTCGCCGCGGACGATCTGGCCCTGCTGGCCGATCACGCCGAGGGTGCCGGGGATCCGACCGCCGTGCTGGAGTACGCGCCCGCCGCGGCCGCCCATGCCGCCGCGCTGGGCGCGCACCGGGAGGCGGCCGCCCAGTACGCCCGCGCCCTGCGGTACGCCGACCGCCTGCCGCCCGACCAGCACACCTTCCTGCTGGAGGGCCATTCGCAGGCCTGTCTTCTGTCCAGCCGGCTGGACGAGGGGGTCACTTCTCGCCGTAAGGCGGTGAAGCTGCGCCGTGCCCTGGGCGACCGGCTGCGCGAGGGCGAGGATCTGCGCTGGCTGTCGTGCTGGCTGTGGCCGGCCGGGCGGACCGTCGAGGCCAGACGGATCGGCCTGGACGCGGTGCGGGTGCTCGAAGGGCTGGCGCCGAGCCAGGAGTTGGGCCGGGCCTACCTGAACCTCTGCCAGCTCGCCTGCTACGAGCATGCGGGGGTGGCGGTGGCCACCGCCTACGCCGACAAGGCGATCGCTCTGGGTGAGCGCTTCGGCGATCCCGGGGTGGTCGTCCAGGCCCGCTTCCATGCCGCGGCGGCACGTATGCTGAGCGAAGGGTCCGGCTGGGAGGACTGCGAACAGGCGGTGTCCAGCGCGATGGCGCAGGATCTGCCGGAGGACGCGGGTTTCCTGGCGTTCATCATGTGCTGGTTCACCGCGCTGCAGCGTGATGTCGCCCGGACCACCGCGGCCGTGAAACGGGCGGAAGCCTATTGCCTCGATCGCGACCTGTTGTCGTACCTGCTGTGCACGAGGGCCTGGGGCAGCTGGGGGCTGCTGAACCGGGGCCTGTGGCCCCAGGCCGCCGATGCCGCACAGAACGTCCTGTCCCATCCCAGCTCACCACCGGTCGTCCGGGCCCTCGCCTTGACCGTCCTGGGCTTGGTGCGGGCCCACCAGGGCAAGGGCCAGGTGTGGCCGCTGCTGGAGCAGGCGGCGAGCCTGGTCGACTCGAACTGCCTGCTGGACACGGGCCTGGGATGGGAGGCCCGGGTCGAGGCGGCCTGGCTGACCGGTGATCACGAGCTGGTGCGGACGGAGGCACAACGCGGTCTGGACGCGTTGGCGGAGCGTACCCATCCCTGGCTCTCCGGGGCCCTGGCCTGCTGGATCCGCCGTGTCGGAGGGACACCTCCGCAGGTGGCCGCGGCCGGACCCTACGCGCTGGAGCTGGCCGGCGACTGGGCCGGCGCCGCCACCGAGTGGGACAGGCTCGGCTGCCCGTACCACGCCGCGCTGGCCCGCCTGTCCGGTGACGCGCCCGCACTGCACCAGGCTTTGACCGCCTTCGAAGCCCTCGGCGCCCGGTCTGCCGTGGCGGGCACCCGCGCGGTGATGCGTAGCCTCGGTGTCCGCCCGATCCGGCGTGGCCCACGGGCGGCCACTCGGGCCAATCCGTACGGGCTGACCATCCGGGAAATGGATGTCCTCAAGCTGCTGCACGAGGGCCTGTCGGATGCCGAGATCGCCGCTCGCCTCTACATCACCCCCAAGACCGCCGGGCATCACGTAGGCGCGGTACTGAGCAAACTCGGCGTCCACACCCGGCAGGAAGCGGCCCGCAAACTCCACCATTCCGAGCGCGGGTGATGGGAATGCAGAAAGCAGCCTTGCGCGGCGTCAGCCTTGTGGCCGCGGCCGCCTCCTGCTGTATGGCACTCGGCGCATGGGGCGCGGCAACGGCCGAAGCAGGTGCCCTGCCACAGAAATCACAGTCCGCACCCATGAAGTCGAAACTTCGGTGTTATGCGACACGGCGCAACCCGAACGTGACCGTGTGCTACCGGTATTCATGGAAGGCCGAGTACCGGCACGGCGACGTGGTCTATGTCCCGATCCTCATCCAGGTGCCCACGCCTTCGCCTCCGCCGCCCGTGACAATCGTCGACAGTCTGAACGACATTCACCCGACCGACACGGGTTGATCGCGCCTCAGGCGTCGAGAACCTGCCCGGCCTGCTTCACGAGGGGCGGCTCGACGCTCCAGGCGTCGTTGACTGAATGAGGGTAGTCATCGACTGCCCATATCCGCAGGTCAGCGACATGCTAGCCGGATCGACGCTGATCGAATCGGCCTGTAGACGTCGGACGGATCAGTGCGGCCACCGCCCGACATCTGCGAGCTGAGTGGGCGTTAAGTCCGATCTTCCTCGGTTCGTGATCGCTCGATCGTGGTACTGAACGCCGTAGGGACCGCCTGGTGAGCATGTCCATGTTGAGATGCGGGGCGTGGAGAGAGAGCCGTACCTCAGCGATTTATCGGACGAGCAGTGGGCGTTGATTGAGCCGATGACGGAGGCGTGGTAACACGACTGGGCGGTGGCCTGAGCACGACTCTGGCCGTGCCGCACCGGTCCCGACGCTCACGGAACGGGCGGAAGCGCTCAGCGCGCTCGGTGTCGAGCAGGTGCCGGACACGGAGTGACGGTGGGTCGAGGACAGCGAAACCCCTGACCACCCCACTTCGCCGGTGTTCCTGATCGCCGCGACCACCGTACGGACCACTGGAATCGGGGGTGCGGCATGAACCGCAAGGACCGCATCCTTCTGGTTCTCGCGCTGGTCGCGGTGGTCGGCATGGCGTTCCGGGTCTCTTGGAACGCGCTGCGGGACATCGCCAACGCCATTGGGGCCGACGGCATGGCCGCGACGCTCTACCCGTTCGTCGTCGACGGACTGATGGCCCTCGCCCTGGTCGCCACGCTGGTACTGACCGGTGATGCCAAGAAGTTCGCGCTGCGGGTGCTGGGCACGTACACGCTCGCCTCGCTGGTCCTGAACTACGTGCATGGCCTGGTCCCCAAGCTGCACGGCAGCACGGCCGACTGGGACCCTGCGAACTGGGTGCTCGTCCTGCTCGCCACCTCGCTCCCGGTCGGCTCGATCTACTTCGGTTCGGACCTGGTGGCCAAGGTGCTTCACCAGCCCACCCCCGCAGCATGGGAGGCAGTGTGCGAGCCGCACGGGCAGGAATCCGCACCCGCCCCGCACACCCCCGCACACCCCGAACAGGCGCCCACCCCGGTCGCCGCTGACGCCCTAGCAGGCGTACCCGTTCTGGAACCGTCCGCGCTGGTCACGGCCCGTGCGGACGCTGCGCGGGAGACCGATCCGCACACCTCCCGCACGCCCGAGCCTGAAATGGCCGATGACGCGCTGCGGCAGGCGCACTTCGAGGAAGCGGAGTTGGAGCGGATGCGGCAGGACGCACGTCGTGCGTACACCGAGTCCGCACAGGCGGGCCGCCCGCTCAGCGCCCGTGCGCTGGGCGAGGCATTCGGCATGAGCGAGTCCTGGGGACGCAAGCAGATCCTCGCCGTCCGCGACGACGACGAGCCCTCCCGCCCCGTCCTGCGAGCCGTCGACACCGCGACCGTCTGATGGCCGACATCCGTCTACCGGTGGCACCTGGCTCCCGAGGGGCTGGCCACGGTCCGACAACTGCGCGCCCTCGGGTTACGGTCCGGTGGGCAAGGACGTGGCAGCCCAGATGGAGCGTCCGCGGCGCCGCCGCGGGCCGCTGGTCGCCTACCTCTACTCGATCGAGCAGGCAAAGCGCGTCCGGCCGACGACGCCCGCCAAGTGGGCGGCAATAGCCAAAGCCGACGCCGCCCGCCGCAGGTGCCCGGAGTGTGGTCGGGATGCCGGATGCGTCATCCCGCCCTCGCTCGGCATGTGCGTGCCGTGCGCCTATCCCGAGGAACAGCGCGTCGCCTGAACACCACCCGCTCTGAAGGGACTTCCGAGTGAAGACCACACGTCACCGCCCTCGACCTGCTGGCCTGGATGCCCATGCTCGCCTCCACCGGCGACGCCCACTGCTGGGAGCCCAAACGCCTGCGGCTGCGACTGTCCTCTGCCGCAGCCCAGCTGGTGACCACCGGCCGCCGCTGCCTCCGCTTTGCCCGGCACTGGCCTTTCACCCACGTAATCACCGGCGCGTTCGCGCGCATGCAGGCCCTGCCGAACTCCGGCTGACCGGCGGAAACGCTCTGCCTCTACGACCTGAACCCCGCCCCGGAGCCGTGGAACCCGGCGCGACAGCCGGGCCACCGGCCTGCCCATGGCCGGACCGGCAAGCCGAAACGGCCTGCCAGGCGAACTGACGGGCCGTCATAACAATTTGAGGATAATTATTTTATCACCTGGCCTCCAGAGGCGCCATCGGCGCTGAGCCGAGTGTCGCAGACATGCCAGCATCTGGCCTGACATCGCAGGTCGAACCGTTATCGCATGTAGTTCGCACGGAAAGCGTGATGAGGCTGGATGCGGCTCAACGTTTGCATCCTCGAACCAATCGGACAGTTCCCTCGGCTATACGAGGAGAGAGGACGCAAGATGTTCCCGAAGTGCAAGGTGACGCGCAACTGGCGCCAAGACAAAGGCACTCCCTCGCGTCACCCCCGCCTGGGTGCGAGGGCGGCGGCCCTGATCGTGCTCGGCAGCGGGATGGTTGGTCTCTGGTCGGCGCCCATGGCGCACGCCGCAGGTCATGATTCGATCAAGATCTACCGCTCAAGCGGTACCTTCACCGGCCCCGAGCATGGTGCGGACGGCGGCGACGATGGGATCGGAACCTTCGCCGACGACCCGGCGGACTTCAAGGATGATGCAGACGTCGACTCTGCCGACGACCTGGCGGACTTCGTCGACGACGTCTTGTTTCAGATTACCGTCATCGTCAACAACAACAATAACAACAACAATGGCGGTGGCAACAACAACAACAACAACAACAACTGATTTCACGGTCTGGGTGGATGGAAAAGCCATCCACCCAGACCGTGAATTTTGGGTCTGTACGGTCTCCGGTGTAATCGATGACCAAGGAAACTGGAGCGTGTACGGGCTCACCTGCCACGAGTACGAGGAACTCCGGACTCGCGCGCGAGTCCTGCGAGATTCTGCGGCGTCGCCGAGGACGAGGTCCATCGGCAGGTCCTCCGCATCGATCACGACCATGAGACAGGAAAGAGCCGCGGTCTCCTCTGCCCCAGGTGCAATGCCGTGCTGACCTGCTACGACGCCCGCAAGACATGGGGCGAGAACCAGCGGTGGGAGGGAAGGGCCGCCCTGTACGTGGCCATAGCCCGCCTGTGGCAGGCCTACGGCCGCGTGTGCGAGCGGCTGGGCACTGACCGCACGAACGATGTCCTGGACCACATGAAGACCCGGATCTTGGAGCACGGCACCGACGAGGACCGGGCGGATCTTGAGAGGGCCGAGAAGGAAGTGGCCGAGCGCCGCGCTCGCAAGGGCGGCCGGCCGAAGGCGGATCCCTTGGCCGACAGTTGAGGGCCGGGCGGGGCTCCGTCTCACACTCGTCTCACAAACGGGCGCACACGGACCCGCACGCCAGCCTGTTGACCTGTGCTTTCCTACACCCCCTGGACGGTACGGACCCTGTATGGACGGACGGTAAACTCTGGACACGTGACTTCAGCGCCCGCCAAGCCCCGCATCCCGAACGTCCTCGCCGGACGCTACGCCTCCGCCCAGCTCGCCACGCTCTGGTCGCCCGAGCAGAAGGTGAAGCTGGAGCGGCAGCTCTGGCTCGCCGTGCTGCGGGCCCAGAAGGACCTCGGCATCGAGGTGCCCGACGAGGCGATCGCCGACTACGAGCGTGTCCTCGACACCGTCGACCTGGCCTCGATCGCCGAGCGCGAGAAGGTCACCCGGCACGACGTGAAGGCGCGGATCGAGGAGTTCAACGACCTCGCCGGGCACGAGCACGTGCACAAGGGCATGACCTCCCGTGACCTGACGGAGAACGTCGAGCAGCTGCAGATCCGGCTCTCCCTGGAGCTGATGCGCGACCGTACGGTGGCCGTGCTCGCCCGTCTGGGCAAGCTGGCCGGGGAGTACGGCGAGCTGGTCATGGCCGGCCGCTCGCACAATGTCGCGGCGCAGGCCACGACCCTCGGCAAGCGCTTCGCGACCGCCGCCGACGAGCTGCTCGTCGCGTACGGCCGTGTCGAGGAGCTGCTCGTCCGCTACCCGCTGCGCGGCATCAAGGGCCCGGTCGGCACCGCGCAGGACATGCTCGACCTGCTCGGTGGCGACGCCGCGAAGCTCGCCGAGCTGGAGCACCGGATCGCCGGGCACCTGGGCTTCTCGCAGGCCTTCACCTCGGTCGGCCAGGTCTACCCGCGCTCGCTGGACTACGAGGTCGTCACCGCGCTGGTGCAGCTGGCCGCCGCCCCGTCCTCGCTGGCCAAGACGATCCGACTGATGGCCGGGCACGAGCTGGTCACCGAGGGCTTCAAGCCGGGCCAGGTCGGCTCCTCGGCCATGCCGCACAAGATGAACACCCGCTCCTGCGAGCGCGTCAACGGCCTCATGGTCATCCTGCGCGGCTACGCCTCGATGACCGGCGAGCTGGCGGGCGACCAGTGGAACGAGGGCGACGTGTCCTGCTCCGTGGTGCGCCGGGTCGCGCTGCCGGACGCGTTCTTCGCGCTGGACGGCCTGCTGGAGACCTTCCTGACGGTTCTCGAAGAGTTCGGCGCCTTCCCCGCCGTCATCGCCCGCGAGCTGGACCGCTACCTGCCGTTCCTCGCCACCACCAAGGTGCTCATGGGCGCCGTGCGGTCCGGCGTGGGCCGCGAGGTCGCGCACGAGGCGATCAAGGAGAACGCCGTCTCCACCGCGCTCGCGATGCGCGAGCAGGGTGCCGAGCGCAACGACCTGCTCGACAAGCTCGCCGCCGACGAGCGCCTCCCGCTCGACCGCGAGCAGCTCGCGGCGCTGATGGCCGACAAGCTGTCCTTCACCGGCGCGGCGGCCGACCAGGTCGGCGTCGTCGTCGGCCGCATCGAGGAGCTCGTCAAGCAGCACCCGGAGGCCGCCGGCTACACGCCCGGAGCGATCCTCTGACCCGCTTCACCCAGGCGGACCTGGAGGCCGCCCGCGACCGTCTCGTCCCGGACGTGGTCGCGGACGGCCTCCAGGTGCTGTTCTGCGGCATCAACCGACCTCTAGAGATGCACGCGCGCTGACCTGCGCGGGAACACGAAGCGAAAGATCAACTGGGAGAGGACTGGGAACAGGTGGCAGCCACACGTTCTCTCCCATGAACTTCTCCCACCGCTCCTGCAACGTTTCCGCGATCCGCAACTCCATCCCCGGCGTCACGTTCGTGTACACACCCTCCACTCCCCCAAGCTCGTGCCCCATCCGTGCCTCGGCCGCCACCCGCGGGTGCCCGTCCTCGTCGAGCCATTCCTTGTGGCCGTGCCTCAGGAGATAGATCCGCTTCTTCGCCATCTCCGGCACCGCAGGGATCTCCGCCCGCGCATACCGCCCCTCGCGTGCCGGGCTCCCATCCCTGATCGGCCACCAGTACGCCTCTTCAAAGTTCGTTCCAAGCAATGGCCCCCCACTGTGCGACCGGAACGTCCACTGCGAGTCATGCGAAGCCAGCAGAGCCTTGTGCATCTCGTGCAAGAACGGCGGTACCACCAGCGTCCGCCACGAGTCGTATTTCGGGTCCACCAGCGTCCGTTCCCCCTCAACCCACTGCTGCTGGTACTGCACCCGGAGTGCCGGCATCTTCGTGTACCGATTCAGGTCCGGCTCACGCTTGGTGTCGTTCGCGTCGAGCGGATCCGAGGCCGGCCAGTTCGGTGAGGTGAAGCACCGCTGCAGCCCCCACATCTCTTTCGGCCGCATAGCAGTGAACGCTGCGGTCCAGATGTACGTCCAGCCGGTGTAGCCCCAGACCTGGTAGGCGTTGACCGCGAGGCGGTGGAGCGTGGCCATCTCCTGGGGGCGCTTGTTCTCACGCACCTTCTTCTTGTACTTGCCGCGGCCGCGCTTCTCCCGCACAACCGGCGAGGTCATACGGAGTTGGTAGCGGGTTACCGAGTCATCCATCATGGCACCGAAGACCATGAGTATCTCTTTCACGTACCCGGCCGATACCTCGCCGCGCTCGGCGGCCGCGCGCAGGGCCTTCTTCCACGCTTCGTACTCGAATGCAGTGATGTCGCCGACGGCCCGGCTTCCCCAATAGGGCTCGATCCGCTTGTTGATGATGGCCTTGTAGGACCGCGTTGATGACGGCCGCAGATCCTGGGCATCGAACCAGTCCCAGCAGTAGGACTTCATGAGGGTCTTGCTGTCACGCTGTTTGATCGCAGTACCGTGACGCACTTCATATTCGCGATCGAGCCCGTAGTCGCGTGCCGCGTCCTCGTCCTCGAAGCCGGACTCCGTCTCGTACTTCTTGCGGCCGTTAGGCAGGTACTCGCCTGCCCACCACTTGACCCGACACTTACCACCGCGCCACTCTATATATGGCATAGCTACTCCTTGGGATCTCCGGTGATGATCCGGCAGGCCCTTTCCCTTCGCTGCCGTGCCCGCGTGGACTGCTACTCGTGCCTACTGATAGGGCAGTTGCGACACAAGGAGCATCTCCTCCCTGACGCTTGTTCAGGTCCCTCATAATGCATCGCTCTACCGCGTTGTGCAGTGCCCGAGACCCCACTACGTACACGATCTTGCCATCGATCTCGCCCCGAAAGCCGTGGAATTCAGGTCCAGGGTCGAGCATGACCATCTCGTGTGCAGGGTCTGAGCCTGCCCGATAGGTCATGGGGGCTGGCCCGATGGCAGGCTCAACCACGACCATCATCTTCTGGGCGTGCAAACGCTCCGTCAATCACAGGGGACTCGGCAAGGCGTGATGTTCGGCGTCCAGACATGCCGGAGGGGCAACCCATTAGATCAGCGAACCAACCGCTCGACTCCTGCACATGGTGCGCAGAAGTCTTGCTCTCTGGTCCTCACCACTGCAAAAGACTGCGCGGAACGCCGGGGCGTCAGCGAATCAACCACCCACCTGATCCTCGTCCCCGGTGGCGTACTGTACCCGTCCACCCCACGGGCAAGTTGGGTCCGCCGCCGCGCCCACTGGAGTACCGGGTTCACGTCTACGAGTGGGTGCGTGAGGAGGTCGCGAGAGCCGTCGAGGCCGCCGACTTGGTCGTGGACGACTCGATGGGGCTGCCGCCCGAACCGGACGAGGTGGCCACCGAACTCGCCGAGCGGTACGGGACCGGCGCGGTCGACTGGTATCGCGACCTGACAACCTGGGTGCCGAAGGCGCTGCTGGACACGGTGCCGTCCGCGCCCGTGCTCGACCGGTCGTTCGGGAGGGGTGCGGGGTCAGTCCTCATCGAAGGGTAGCGCCGGCTCGTCGTCCCCGACGTCTCTGTCGTCGTAGATGGCTGCAGAGGCGACAGTGTCATATACGTCGGCGAGGTCTGCGCCACTTGCCCCGAGGATGCTCTCCCAGTCTGTTCCCATGGGTGCGACTCTATTCGTGCTCCTGGAGGAGCTTGGCGATGTGGGCGTTGATCTCGTCGGCCCAGGCGAAGATCCGCTCCTCCTCTTCAGGGGCGATGCGCGAGAGCGCCGGCGGGCGAGAATGGCACTCTCGCGTATCGGCTCGACGAGCAGGTCTGCGGCGTTGACGCGGCGCGAGACTCATCACGAGCTCGCACCTGGCCTCGTCCGTTCCCCACACTGCGGGCGACGTACCGCAACAGAGAGGACGCACGGATCCACGAGGCCGATGCGAGCGGCGATGCGCTGCACACGATGCTGCGCACGCGCATGGAAGAGGTCGGAATGGATCCGTCGGCGTACGGCTTCCACGGACTGCGAGCTGGTCACGTCACTCAGGCAAGGCAGAAGGGCGCGAGCACCGAGGAGATCATGCGGGGCGGCCGGTGGCGGAAGGGCGAGACGGTGAACGTCTACGACCGGGAGTTCAACCCCGCCGCCCGCAACAGCGTCATGCGTCTGGGTCTGTAACTTCGTTGGCTGGCTTGTCGCTGACGGACTTCATTCGAGCGTCGAGAGCGGCTTGGGTCTCAGGGTCGAGGTCGTAGTCGCCGGCGGTTTCAGGGTTGACGTCCAGCGCGTGAGAGCGGAAGGCCTCCCGCTCGGCGGAGAGGTGCTGGATGGTCTGGGTGATCCGGTGGATCTTCTGGCGCAGCCTCTCCCATTCCTGCTCGGCGAGGGCGAGCTCGGCGAGCTGGTTCTGGATCTCAGCCTCGTTCTCGCGGGCGTAGTTGTCGCTGACCAGTGTGATCAGAGGGACCCCGAGAGCCTCGGCAGCGGTGACCGCCTCGTCGAGCCTGACCGCGCGGGTCTGCTGCTCAATGCGTGTGATGGCGGTGGAGTCGACGTTCGTGCCAAGCCGTGCGGTCATACGGCGCGCTAGCTCTGCCTGGCTGATGCCGAGGCGTTCGCGTTCTTGACGAAGTCGTCGGGCGAAGAGGTCCCCGGGCAGTGGGTTCATGGCGGTTTGGTACTTCCTGGTCGAGATCGCGATCGACGGGGTGCGTGAGGGTGGCCCGCCTCGAAATCGAGCAGGCCGGCGTCACAGCGGTGCTGGAGCGGCACATTACACATCTCGCACTGCGGATTCCACAGGCGTCCGTCACGGCCCTGCGGTCGCGCGTCGCGACGCCGATTCGCCTCGTTTCCGAGTCCCTTTCGACTCTTTATCAATAGACCTTTAGCGCACCTCTGCGATCCGCCATTCGAATGGGGTAGATTAGTCACTGCAGATGCGCACGTATACGAGCCAGTAGGGGGATCGACAGCATGCCACCGACCACTCCGGCTTCTATCATCACCCATCCGGGTGGGCGAGTTGCGCTTGCTGCCTTGTGACTCACTGTCATGTCACCGAATGATTCGAAAGGCGAGAGGAAAGAACCATGACGAAGATCTACGAGGCAGCCGTCCTCACACAGTCCTCCCTGCCGAGCGCAGCCTGGGACCTGACCAGCTTCCTGCAGAACGCCAAGTCCCAGATCCAGCTCTGGGGCGGTCTTCTGCTCATGCTGCTCGGTGCTGTCGGCCTGGTCTGGGGCGGCGTGCACCTGATCAAGAAGTTGATGGCCAACCCGCAGTCCGCGGGTCATCAGCAGGGCTGGGGCACGATCGCGCTCCTCATTCTCGTCGGCGGAGCCCTGGGCACCGGCGGGTGGTCGCTGATCTCGACGGTCGGTTCCGGCGGCCAGAAGACCATCACGGACCTCGGCGGCGGCACGGTGATCGTCCAGACCGTCGATCAGTTCAGCGGGTTCCTGAGTGGCCCTTCCAAGTAGGAGGCCGTCACAGACCGCGCACACGACCGGGGACAGAGGCGTCGAGCGAACCGGGTCGGTTGAGGTGCAAGGCCTCCTCCGGCCCGGTTCGCCATATCCGGGCCCGCAGCACGGTGCAGGCACGAAAGAGAGCAGAACATGGGGATCAAGGACAAGGCACTGGCCTTCAGCAGGAAGTTCAAGCTCGACTCGCACCACGCGATCGAGCGTTTTGGGGTGTTCTTCGGCATCTTCGCGGTCACGGGCGCGATCGTGATCAGCGTATCGGGGGCCTCGGCGTACCAGGCGGAGCGTGACTCGCTGTCACAGACGGCGCTGTACACCAGCGGCTTCAAGACGTCGAAGACGAATCTCGACGGCACCGTCGACGGGATCTACACCAACAAGAGCGGCAACAAGGCGCTCGTGATGATGCACTTCAGTCCGACCGCTCAGATCTCGTACAACGCCGCGGACTACAGGGCGTTCCTGCTCGGGTCGGACACCTCGCTGAACAGTGAGCCGGTCAGCACCAGCGGGATCAAGGGCTCCTTCTACGCCTTCGGCTCGACCGGCTACGTCGGGGTCCTCCTGAACGCCGACCGGCCCTTCGACCGCCAGGTGTTGAACCTGACGGTCCGTGCGAACGCCGAACTCACCACGCCCGGAGCGGAGCAGGCGCAGAGCAGCGGCAAGCTGGCCGGCGACGAGACCTTCTCCAAGTACGACCAGTGGCGGGTCTTCTTCAACCCCGGCGCATCCGGGGTCCAGAAGATCGCAGCGCTCGACTCTCTGACCTTCGACCCTGCGCAGGCTTACTACGAGGTCGCACTCAAGGAAAAGGAGAGCGAGGCCAGGGATGCCCTGGACCAGAAGCTCGTCGAGATGGGCACGAATCTGACGCAGATTCAGTCGTACACCTCCGACCTGCAGACGACGAAGATCGACGGCCTGTTCCTGCGTCCGCCGACCGTTCCGGTCTCGATTGCCACCGACAGGATCACGGGCGTCTCCGCGGCCGCGGCCAAGGACGGCGTCTCGACGCTGGCGCTGCAGACCAAGCATGTCGTCCCGGGCGGCTTCGACCTCAACTGGCGTGCAGGCAACGTCTACGACGGCTACCTCGACGCCCTGGTCCCGGCCGGTCAGAGCTACGCCCAGTTCTTCACCAAGAAGCGTGACGAGGGCTCGGATCCGACGAGCCAGCAGATCTCGGACATGCAGTGGATTCTCTCGGACGGCACCAGCCTCACCAAGGACTACCAGTCCTCTGACGTGACGATGCGCCCCCTCGTGAACATCATGAACAACCTTTCACAGGCGTATCAGAACTACTCCATGAACAAGTCGCAGTACGAGTCGGATCTGTCGCTCGACCTGCTCCGACTGGACGTGAGTCTGCGGGACGTGCAGTCCAACAGCACCATTCGCGACGACAAGGACTTCCTCACCACGCTCCATTGAGTGCGGCGAGGAAGTGACGCATCCCGCTACCTGGCATTGAGCCGGAAAGGAAAACGACATGGCCACCGACAAGCCGAATCGGAGTCCCAAGAAGGGGACGACGAAGGACCAGCCGAGCACGTCGGTGAGTCAGGGGATGCCCCGGCAGGGTCGCGGGACCAAGAGCCTCGGCCCTGAGGAGGGCATCGAGAAGCCTCCCGAGGGCAAGGCCAGCGTGCCCAAGCAGCTCCCGGGGCCGGGGGCTGATTCTTCTGGTCCTTCTGGCTCGGCGAACACTGCGCCGAAGATGCCGGACGCTGCAGACACCGCGGAGACCGCGGGCAAGGCTACTGGTGCCGCGAGTGCCGGGTCGAAGATCAAGCAGGGCATGAACGGCGTCGCCGGGAACATGGCCGGAGGCGCGGCCCAGAAGGCGATCGAGGGAGACGGCAGCAGCGCGACCCGCCGTAACGCCGGGCGTTTCGCAGGAGCTGCCGTCTCCGGTGCCGTGGCCGGCGCACAGGCTGGCGGGCTTCCGGGAGCCGCCGTTGGCGCAGCGAAGAACGTCGGCGTCGAGGGGGCCCAGGACGCGGTCAAGGGCGTGTCCAAGGTCACCGGCGGCAGCCCGGACGCCAAGTCGGCCGACCAGCGCGAGCTGGGTGCCGGCGGCACGGGCTACGAGCGCGGTGCGTCGAAGAACGACGAAGGCCTGGGCTCGAAGGCGGCCAAGGGCGTCACCGTCGGCGGTGGCGCGGCTGCTGCTCCGCCGGCCATAGGGGTGGTCATGGCCATGGCCTTTCTGAACTGGCTGAAGTCCATATTCTTCGCCGCCCTGGCGATGGCCGTCAACGTCGGGAAGCTGCTGTGGACGCTGATCGTCAACATCGCCAAGGCGGTTGGTCACGCGATCGCTGCGCCGTTCATGGCGATCGGCAGCTTTATAGCCAAGGGGGTCGGCGCGGTCCTGGGCGTCACCGTCACGGCGACGATGGCCCCTGTGGCGGCAGCGATGTCGGGTGTGGCCGCGCTGACCGCCACCGTGGCTCTGCTGGGCACGGTCTTAACCGGCGTCCTCAACTCGACGGCGCTGACCGAAGGCGGCATCAAGGCGAACGGGACGGCGTGCGTCGTCAACGCGGGTAGCGTCGGCAACGGTTCCGGGGCCACCGTCCCGGCGGGCGTGGAGAAGAACGCCAAGGAGATCTACTCGGTGCTCAGCAGCTGGGGGATGCCGAAGGAGAACATCGCGGGCATCCTCGGCAACTGGTCGCAGGAGTCCGGGATCGACCCGACGAGCGTGCAGAACTTCCCCACGGGGACGTATGCCATGACTGCCGAGAAGGCCAGCGCCGCACAGACCACGGACAACGGCATCGGTCTCGGGCAGTGGACGTTCGGCCGCAACACGCTGCTGCGCCAGTACGCGAAGAGCAAGGGCATCGACTGGTTCACGATCAAGGCCCAGCTGGCCTTCATGGTCGACGGGGACAATCCGGGCGATGTCACGGTCTTCAAGGACATGCTCAAGACGTCGCAGGGCTCCCCGCGTGCGGCCGCGCTGCACTTCCACGAGAACTGGGAGCGTTCGACTGACGGCGCGGCCGGGCTCACCGCACGAGGCGACAACGCCGAGATGTGGTTCGGCAAGATGAGCGGCTGGTCGGTCGACAGCTCGATCGTGGGCGACGTCAAGAACATCGTCGGCGGGATCATCGAGAACATCGTCAACGGCATCAACACGATCCTGGGCAACTGCAGTACCAAGGGCGGCAGTTCCGTCTCGTTGAAGGACGGCGGGATGACCCAGGAAGAGGCTCAGGCCCTCGTCGACCTCTTCAACAAGGAGGGTGACAAGTTCCTCGACGACCGCTACGGCGACCAGGGTGGTCCTGGCCCGTGCGGGAGCAATCACGCTGAGAACTGCGTGTCGTTCTCGACCTACTTCGTGAACAAGTACACGACGTTCCAGACCTACCCGGCCGGTGACGGCAAGGAGACGGCGTACACGATCGCGAGGGAGACCGGCAAGCAGTTGTCTTCGACTCCGACGGCGTATTCGGTGGGTTCCGGCCCGGGCTCCACTCCTGCCGGCCACACCCTCGTGGTGCTCGGTGTCCAGGGCGACAAGGTCATCCTCGGCGAGGCCGGCTACTGCGCCTTCATGGGCCGGGTCCGTGTCGACAGCGCGGCGCGGATGGCAGCCGAGGGCTGGAAGTTCGTGGACATGTCGGATGCGATGCTTCCCTCCGACAAGATCAAGAAGGCTTGATGCGCAGCATCTGATCTGGGAGCGAGAAGCCAGTGCCCGGCGAACCGGGCACCGGCTTCTTCATGTCCGGTGCAGGCCCTGCGTGTCGACTTCACCTTTTGGAGCCCTTATCGAATGGACCGAAAGTCGGTCACAAATGCCTTTCGAGATAGACTTGAGTCGTTTATGAGAGCAACGTGGAGTCAGGAGCGTGTTCCGTGAGGACAGTCCATGACGAGTCCGAGAGCACGGGCCCCGAGCAGGAGACCGGGTCGACGCCCGAGGAGAAGCCCGCGGCACCGAAGACGCGCAAGAAAGTCACCGGAGCTGAGCTCGAAGAGCGCTTCGCGGGCTGGACGATGCGCCAGCGCGAACGGGTCCAGGCGCGCAGCCCGGAGGACAACGCGCGCCTGATCCGGCGCAGCGTGACCGCGGTGATGGGGGTCGGGATCCTCGCCCTGGTCGTCGCCACGGGCGTGGCCGGCGAGAGCTTCAAGGCGAGCACGGCGGACAACGAGGCCCAGATCGTCCAGCTCAAGGGACAGCTGGATAATGCCCAGTCCACGCCCGTGAAGGCGGACGCCGGCGCGCAGCTGTCCAAGCTCACCGAGGCGGCAGTCGCCGACGCGAAGAAGGTCTCGACCGGGGAGCAGACCTTCGCCACGCTGTATCACCAGGCCGGCGTCCAGCCCAGCCCGAACAACGGGGCCCCGAACCGGGCCACGCTGGAGATCATCAAGCACCGCCGGTACATGGCACCGCTGTTCAGCAAGGACTCCTTCCTGGTCGGTGACAAGAAGGCGTACAGCACCTCGTCGCTGACGCCGTTCGATGCGACCACCGAGATCGATCCGCGCCACACCTGGTACATCCGCTACGACGGCCAGTACGCAGCTGCCCCGAGCACGTACGCATGGAAGGTCGAGACGGTGATGCCCGACCTGAGCGTGAAGAACGGCTCGGGCGCAACGAACCAGGCGAAGGTCGTCTGGCTGTGCCGGGACACGAAGAGCGGTGAGGTGCTCGCCTGGGCGAGCGCGCGCTACGTGCGCAGCGGCACGACGGGGGCCTTCGGCCACCTGGCGCTCGTGGTGACCGCCACCGGTGCTCAGTACGAGAACCCCGCGATCAAGATGCCGGCCGGGTCCGGAGTCCCTGAACTCAGCGGCACGGGCACACAGAAGAAGGGCGGGAAGCGATGACGGAGCAGCCGGCAGCACCCACGCGGCGGGGATTGTTCCGGCGCAACCTCTCGGTCCTGGTGACGGCAGCGGTCCTCACGGTCGTCGCGACGGTTGCCGGCGTGACCTGGAGCAGCCAGCACGCGGCCCTGGCTGAGCAGGAAGCACAGATCAACGACGTCGAGGAACATCTGGCAGGCATCCAGAAGAAGAACGCCGAGCAGGCGAACGCAGACGTCATGGCGGCCCTGGGTGTCAGCCAGAACCGGCTGAGCACCGACGGTGAGCGCATCAAGTCGCTGCTCTCGATGGCCTTCACGTGGGACTCGGGACAGAGCTACGAGGCGGCGCGCGAGAGCCTGAAGAGCCGGTTCGGCCTCACCGAGAACGAGACGTTCCTGAAGTCGTTCATGCCTCCGTCGAGGTTCAACGAGGACTCCCAGGGGCGGCGTTACTACTACATCGACACGGTCGGCCTGAACTCGGCCCTCGGCGCGGATCCGGACATCGAGGTTGTCGACGTCAAGGCGGGCGTCTACACCTACGCCGTCCTGGCCGACGTCGAGGTCACCTCCGACGCGGTGTCCCAGAACAAGGCGAGCAAAGCCAGTGTCACGGCGCACCGGCGCGCGCTGCTCTTCGTCACGGTCGACGCCCAGGGCAAGGCCTCGAATCTCTCCGGCGTCCCGGCGAGTGGCGAGACTCGCTATTCCGGATGACTCACACCCCCTTTCGACTCGCCTCATTGATAGAGTTGTCTTGGTATTCGAGCGAAACGGCGAGTTGAGGACTAATGGCATCGACACAGACCGATGAGTCGGGTGGGGGTGCAGTGCGCAAGACGCGCTTCGTCGCGACGTCCGCGTCCTCGCGGGAGGGCGCGGACACTCCTGAGCAGACGGAGCCCGCGGGTGGCCTGCGCAAGCGCACCCTCGTGGCCGGCGTGAGCATGGGTGTGGGCGCACTGCTGTGCTTCGTACTCTCCGCGGGGTTCTCCGGCGGTCATAGCGCGGTGAGCGATAGGGCTGCGCCGGAGATCTCCTCTCTGCAGGAGCAGATCAGGATCACCGAGGCGAAGACGGCGGCGCTGCCGAAGGCCGACGACGCCGAGCGTGGTCTGACCGCGGCCCTGACGGCGACTGGCCAGGTCGCGGAGCTGCAGAACGACTACCGCTACCTGACGCCCAGCGTGGCGGCAGACGGCGGCGCGCTCGACACGGCGACGTCTCAGTCGACGCTGCGCAACCTCATCCCCTACTTCGCCCCCTCGGTGCACCAGGCAGACCTGGGGCCGTGGTACCTGCTCGCCAGTGACAAGGACGTGGCGGCTGGCGTCGGGATCCCGATGAGCTTCAACTCCGGCTTTGAGTGGGTCGCCCAGGTGCCCTACCTGGTCAATGACGACAGCACCATCACGGTGACCTGGCTGGCGATGGAGACCAGGACGGGTGCGGGCGAGAGGCCGGCGGTGCTGGCCTGGGCCCGCGCCGATTACGACCTGGTCCGCAAGGCGTTCGTGAACATCCAGACCGGTACGACGGCCACCGGCGAGGCCTTGAAGCAGGTGGTGAAGGCACCGTGAAGGAGGAGATCAAGGACAAGCTGCGCCAGCACGCCGGGAAGATCCTGCTCGGCGGTACCGGGGCGCTGCTCGCGCTCTCGGTGGTCACGCTCGGAGCCGGTCTGCTCAGCGACGGCCCGGCCGCGTCGGACACCCAGGCCGATGCGGTTGTTCAGAAGCTCGAAAGCAATCTCGGCGACGCCCGGGCCAAGCTCGCAACACAGCACACGGCGCTGCTGGTTCAGCTGCCGGGCGTGGACATCGAGCGGGTGAACCGTGACAGGGCGTCGGGCCGGTCCCTCCTGCTCAGCCTCACCGACAGCTCGGCGTCGACCCGGACCGTCAAGGAGCAGCAGGTACTGCTCGACGCGCGCTACGGCTTCCTCGACCACAAGTCCCGGGTGCTCACCGAGTTCGTGCCGGAGTGGATGACGGCGACCGGAGCCACGAAGGGCGCTGGGACGACGTACACGCTCGCTGGTCTGGACATTGATGTGAGTCGGGTGCAGGGCCTGAACTACTCCTACACGGGGGTGGCCCGGCTCGATCCGGTCCGCGTCGGACCGGATCAGAACGGCGCTGCCAAGAGCGAGTTCGTGGTCTTCACCTACTCCACCTCTCACGACGGCACGGTGACGTCGCTGGACGCCTATCGGGCCTCCGGCAAGACCCGCGACGCCCTCGCGGCCTCCAGCGAGGAACAGCCCTCCCCCAAGCCGACCGGGTGAGCGAAGCGCCCACCGCTCCAGCACGCACCCCAACAGACACCGACGAGACGAAGGACACGAACATGTCGACCCAGACCCTGGAGAAGACCGAGACGACCGCCCCGACGAGCACGGCCGCGACGGCGAAGAAGACCACGGCGAAGCCCGTGAAGGAGCAAAAGGACTCGAAGCTGCGCATTGGATGGCGGCGTCTGGCCCCGAAGAAGGAGACCGGCAGGTTCTCCGTCGTGGCGTGGGCGGGGTTCTTCCGGGCCATCGTCCTTCTCGCCGACTACCTGCTGGCGTTCATCACGGCCGTGGTCGTCATCCCGCTGCTGGGCGCATGGCTGCACCAGCAGTCGGGCGCATCCCGGGGTGCGCTCAGTGCGGACGGAACCATCGCCATGTGGCTGATGCCGCTCCTCTTCCTGGTCGCACTGCTCGTCGCGGGCGAGATCGTCGTGATGCGCGGCATGTGGCGCTGGGCAACGCGGATGATCGCGAAGATCCGGGACGCCCGGGGCGAGGCGACCGGGGCCGACGTCACACCGAAGTCCACGACCCGGACCACCAACCAGAGCAAGACCAACCGCAAGAGGAGCAAGTGATGCGCACCGCAGGACTGACGATGAACGACGTATGGGCCCACCGTGTCCTGCGTGAACGGGGAGTGGAGACGTACCGGCTGGAGGGGGTGGCCGCCGAGCTCGGCGTCATGGTCGAATCGCTCGACCTCAAGCACCGGGGCGAGGAGGAGAACTACCGCCCGTATCTGCACATGACGGGCGAGCTCCGCTCGGTCACCCCGGCCGAGGCCCTGCCGTTCGGCATCTCCCAGGTGACCTACTCCCCCGGTCAGGGCGAGAAGGTAGACGCCTTCTACGAGTTCGACGACCAGCAGCTGGTCGTGCTCGCCAGCAAGGGCTACTTCACGAGCGGCTTCGCCGTGCCCGAGCAGGTCACCGGGATCGAGTGGGAGCTGCCGGCCACGGCGGACATGCTTGTCCTCGCTCCGTCGGGGGCGCAGACCGAAGGCGATGCGCCCGTGGTCTTCACCCAGATCCACGACATCGGGGGCCTGGAGATCGATCTCGAGTCCAGCGGCTACGACCTCGCCGGCTACTTCGCCGACCACTCCAAGGACGGCGTCCCGCGGGCTGAGGCCGTAGTCGATGCACGTGGGCTGAAGGCGCGCTCGGACGCGATCAACTCGTTGTTCACCGAAGTCGAGCTGGGCCTGGACACCGAGGTCAAGCAGGTCGTCGCAGCGCCCGTGCCTGAGGCGGCACCGGTCGCTGACGGCATGAGCGCGCGTCTGCAGCAGATCGAAGCGGAGATTGCCGCCGAACGTGAGCGGTACCAGACCGAGCGCGCGAGCACCGAGGGCACCACGGAGAACCTCTACCGGGAGCGCGTGGCTGGGGCTCTACACCGGGCCGAGGAGCAGGAGGAGCCGTCCGCTCCCCCGGTCCCGGCCCGTGAGGCGCAGCGCGACCTGGAGCTGAAGGAGCAGGAGACCCGGCGACGTGAGGCGACCAAGCCCGTCCCGAGCCTGGACGAGCGCAAGCGCCAGGTGTCCCAGCGTGCGGCCGAACTGGACTTCGGCGAGGACGGCGAGCAGAGCTTGGGGTCCTGAGGACGGATCAGGCATGACGAGCGCGGCCCCGGTTGCTGGCGAACAGCAGCCGGGGCCGTAGTGCATCGGTACCGAGACAGGAAGGAGAGCGACGATGGGCCTGAAGCAGGACATCATCGTGATCAACGAATTCAGCGTGCCGCTGCCCGGCGGCAAGGGATCGCGCGGTGCGACGCCGGGCGACTACGTCACCCGGTACATGGCCCGCGGGCAGGCGACCGAGTCGCTGGCTCCCATCCAGCGCCTGCGCACCGACGACTTCATCATGCGCTACATGGCGCGGGAGTCTGCCGTCGAGCGCGCCGGTATCTCGCGGAGCGCGGCGAAGCATGAGATGCGCCAGGCCCAGGGCGACGGCGGCGTGGCCTTCGGCTACGGCTCGGTCTCACTCTCCGACGAGCAGCTGCGCGCGGCCAGCAACGACATCCAACAGCACTTCGAGAACGGCAAGACCGTGCTCAAGACGGTGCTGTCCTTCGACGAGGAGTACCTGAGGAAGCACCGCATCGTCGATCAGGACTTCCACTGCGAGGCACGCGGGGACTACCGCGGCCACATCGACCAGATGAAGCTGCGCATGGCGATCATGCACGGTCTGGAGCGGATGAGCTCGGGCACCAGCGGCTTCGACGACCTGCGTTACGTCGGGGTCATCCAGGTCGACACCGAGCACGTGCACTGCCACCTGGCCATGGTCGACGGCGGCCGGGGCCAGGTGACGAAGAACGGTACGCAGCGCGGCAAGCTCCTGGACCGGCACAAGTCCAGGCTCCGCCGCGGTGTTGACGCCTGGCTCGATGAGAAGCAGGCGGTGGCTCATCTCTCCAGCGCCGTCGGCTACGAGCGGCGCAACGTCACCACCTTCATCAAGCGGTGGGCGCACGAGCGGATCCGGGCCGAGTCCCTGCCGCAGTTCCTGCTCGCCTGCCTGCCGGCAGACCGAACGTTGTGGCGCGCCGGCTCGAATGACGCCCGCATGCGCAAGGCGAACCAACTGGTGACCGAGGTCGTGAAGGAGCAACTCGACCGTGCCGGGTCCCCGATGCCGGAGGCTATGGAACGCATCGTCGACTACGCCAACGAGCGCCGCGCGAAGGAGTCTCTGAGCACGCAGGAATGGCAGAAGCTGGTCGAGCAGGGGCGTACGCAGATCATGGAGCGCGCCGTCAACGGCGTCTACCAGATGCTGCGGGCCATGCCGGAGTCGGAGCTGCGGGTGCGCACGCCGATGCTCGAAGTCATGGGGATGGACTACCAGCAGATGGCGGTGCTCGCCGCGGACCGGCAGGGCGAAGACGAGAATACTGAGGCCGACTTGGTCTCCTTCGGCTTCCGACTGCGCAGCTATGCCTCGCGCCTGCAGCATCACCGGGAGAAGGCCGGGGTCTACCGCGACCTCGTGCACCAGTGGGAACAGGCCGAGAAGGCCGACGTCGCCGCCGAGGACTCGCGCCCGCTCTACGACTTCTACCGCTTCGAGGAGAACTACCACCGGCGGCTGATGAGCAAGTACCGGCACTTCCTGCCATTCCTCGGGGACGCCGGCCAGTGGTACGAGCAGCAGCAGGACGTGGCGGCCTACGGCCAGCGGCTGCTCTCGCTCATGGCGCTGCGCGCGGATGCCTCCCTGCAGCGAATGAAAGACTCCGAGGAGGCCGAGAACCTGGGCCGGACGATCTACGATCAGCCCGGCGGCCGGCTTCTGACCGAGGGCAAGCGCGGCCGGGCGGTGCTGGACGCGCGCATCCGGACGATGAAGCAGTCCTACGACCAGAAGCTGGACGGCCTGCGGGCTGATCTCGCTTCCTCCGGCCTGGTGCTGCGCGTGGGGTCGAGCGCCGAGAATCAGGCGGGTGCGGAGACCGACGCGGTCAGCACGGACTTCAAGATCGTCACCGGTGCCGCGTACGACTTCGACCAGGTCAAGGCCCTGGACCTGCACCACCTGGGATACGACTTCGTCACCGACATCGAGATCGGGCCGCAGGCACGCCAGACCTTCGTCGAGACGACCGGGGATCGCCGGCGGCTGCTGCTGGCGGCGATGGACTACCTGGACCAGTCCGGCCAGGCCGAGGCAATTCCCGATCTGCCGGTGGACGATGTCGCGGCGATGACACAGGTCTCCCGGGAGCTGACGCCTCAGCAGACGGACGAGGAATCCGGCACGCTCGTGTTGCGTTCCCGGATCGCGGAGCTGCGCGCCGAGCGCAAGCAGGCCGAGCGGATGCGGCGGTCCAAGGCTTCGTCGCTGGACGCCGGCCTCGTCGTGCGGGTCCAGGCCCAGGTCGATCAGGCTGTGACCACAGGGGATGCCGGAATGGCATTCGACTCGCAGTCGCCCTCCATCTCGACTGACCTCTAACGCGAACCAAAGACCAGTCGCAGTCTTGTCGAATGCTCTATAACAGTATTAGTGTGAAGAGCGTTCGGCGAGACTCAATGCCTTGTCCGGACGATGTGACTGATCGCGGCCGACTTATCAGAGGGCAGTCAGAACGAGCAGAAGGAAGAGACCATGGCACTTCTCAAGGGCAAGGGAGCGATGACCGGAGTCAACCTCATCGCGAAGGTCTACAAGAACGGCGTCACCAAGGACGGCAAGTCCCAGTACGCCGACATCCAGCTCGACGCTCGAGATCCACGCGGTCCGGAGCAGACGAACCTGCATCTGAAGTCCGATCGGGTTCAGGGTGAGGACGGCAAGGTCCGCTACAACAACGGCGCTCCGTACTCCACCGGTCAGATGGAGGAGATCGCCAAGGCCGCAGGTCCGAACACCGAGCCGATCCTGAACAAGGACGGCACCGAGGTCGGCACCATCTACGGCTTCAAGGGCAACGTGATGCCCGCCACGCGCGGCACCGGCCTGGTGGTCAACACCAAGTCCGTCGAGGCCTCCGAGTTCAAGGTCGACGACAAGACGCTGGACAACCAGTTCGCGTCCATGCGCGCCGCCCGCGAGGCACGGGCGGCGGCCAAGGAGTCGCAGGCTCAGGCCCCGGCTCCCCAGACCAAGCAGGAGCAGGCAGCCGAGGCCGAGGTCGATGAGCCGGCGGTCGGCTGAGACCGAGGTCGAGTCAGGCCTTATTCGAAAGGCCCCTGGATGTCACTTGGCGAACTCGCCGTCGTCGCAAGCGGAATGCTCGCTGTCGGCCTCGCTGCCGTGGGCGCCTCGACGTACTCGCGGCGCCGCTCCCGTCAGGTCGATCAGCCGCCTTCGTACGGCTGATCCACAGATCCCCAGCGCGTCCGCCGCGCTGGGCGGGGCCGCTGGAGACGCGGTCCCCGCACCTCGACGAACACCTCCAACCGAAGGGTTCTTCTCATGCGATCCGCCATCCGCAATGCCGTCATGACAACGGCTGCCACTGCTCTCCTGTTCGGCGGTGTTGCCGCCGTGGCCTCGCCCGCGTCCGCGGTCGGATCCTCGGCATGCACCCACAACGACCGGGACCACAGCGTGTGGGGCCCCAATCTGGAGTGGCCCGGCATCCACGACGGCCCGGGCGTGGCCTACAAGACCAAGGGCTACCTCGACTCGGCCGGCGAGTTCTACGTGGAGTGCTCCACGATCAACAAGTACGGCAACAAGTGGTACTACGGCGAGGTCCTCAGCGGCTCCACCGGCGGCATGAAGGGCTGGATCGCCGCCGGCTGGTTCTAACCCGGCCGCACCTCGCCCCAGCGGCGCCGGCCCCGACAGGTCCGGACCGAACCCGGCCCTGAGCCGGCAGAACCGGGCCGCACACAGGCCCAGGTGACGGCGCGTACCGCGTACCCGCCTGCCCACCGTCCTCCTACCGAGGCACACCCCTACCCATCGACACCCCTTTTGTGGAGGTATATACATGTCCGCACGTCGTATCGCCGTGCTCGCGGCCACCGCGGCCGCCATCACCCTGCCGGTGCTGTCGGCCCCCGCCGCCTCCGCGGCACCGCAGCCAGTCGCCAAAGCAGTACCTGCCGACTGGTGCCACAGCCACCCCTACCTGCCCTGGGCGGTACACGGCACCAGCGCGGTGACCATCCGCTCGAAGGCCACCACCAACTCGACGGCGCTCGGCGTCCTGTACAAGAGCCACAAGTTCACGGTGCACATGACCACCAAGGGCGCTTCGTGGGTGTACATCACCGACAACAACACCCACGTGTCGGGCTGGGTTTCGGGCTCGTACGTCTATCGCGACGTCCGGATCTGCCTGGACGACTGATCCATCCGTGACCGCTGCCGCCGCCGTTGCCGCCACGCTGCGACGGGCGGCACCACTTCGTATCTGTTCAGTCACTCAGCATGCGTCGCGTCTGCGTGCGGCGCGGTGCTGTGCGCTTCAGGAGGAGGAGCGCTGGTGCGAACCAAGGGGCTCGGGCTGATGAGGGAGCAGCACGAGACCGGGAGCAGCTATCTCGACCGCTTCACGCGAGTACAGCAGGCCTTCGTGGCTCTCGGTCCAGGGGCTCATCGGCTGTCAGAGATTGCGAACGCCGCCAATCTCGATGATTCGACTACCGGCCGGATGTTGTCGGCCGGCACTTACTACGACACCTTCGTGAGAGTCGCTCGGGGGAGGTACCGACTCGGGAGCAGTGTCGCGGACCTTGGCCTGCATGCGCTTTCCGAGGACAACGTCTCCGGAGCCGAGGCGACGCGGATCCTTCAGGACCTGCGGAAGGCCACTTCGGGGGGCTTGGTGTTCTTGTTCATGAGGGCGCCATTCGGCGTGGCGGGCAGGCAGTGTCTCGACATGGCGGTGGGGGACTCCGACCTCGTCGAGTTGGGCATGACGCCTCGTGACATCTTTTCCGTCTCGCGCTCGCTCCGAGTCGGAGCTTCGGGCCGAGCGATCCTGGCCTACCTTCCCGAGAAGGTTCAAAAACTGGTGGCCGGTGAGCCGATCCCCGATGAATCCGGCCCTGGCGCCATTCGAGACGGCGGCGCATTCCTTGAATCACTGGCCGGAATCCGCGACCAGGGATATGCTTTGGGCTTCCAGGAATGCACGGCTCACTGGAACGCCATCTCCGCCCCCGTCATCTGGGATGGCACAATCTGGGGCTCGGTGCTGCTGCTCAAGCATGCGGACCACATGCCAGTAGCTCCTCAGCACTTCATCTACGCCACCGTGAGGGCGGCGGCCGAGCTCAGTCGGCTCGGCGGATCCTGACCTGCCGAACAGCTCTGAGCCGACCCGACCGAGGGCTCCACGACCATCGTGTGTCGTGGAGCCCTTCACGCTTTCTGAGCATGCTGGACCGAGAACGGCTGCTGGACGGACACGGCGGAACACCAGCTAGGCAGTCGGTGCCGGACACCCAGCACCGGAATCCCACCGAAACATTATCTTCACATTCTCCACACCTCGCTTCGGGTAAAACTCCTCCATCCCGCCTTGCACCTATCGATGGAGTCAGGGTTTCAGGCCTCACCTCACCTCGGCCGAATAGTGAACCTGCCCGTGGCGCGAGCAGAAAACCGCTCTGCATTCCTGAAATTATTTCTCACTGCTTGAGAAACGACTCGCTATTCTCACCTGTCGAGAATGTTCGATCATTAATCTTCCTAACGTGCGAGAAATAGAATTTCCAGCTTGCGCTCGCTTGGTTGAATGGGCAGGCTGATCACAGCCGCCCGACAGGACGCCAACCCAGGCCTCAAGTCGGAAAAGGCTGACGTCGCAGATTGGTGAGCGTCCATAAAGTCGGTTCGCTGTTCGCGCAGGCAGACGGCCACCGACTCGCGCCCGAGTCAAATGCACCGCCAGAAACCGAACCTCATCATCCGCTGGGTCGCTCCCGCGATATGCAGCAGCACGCCTCCACACCGGTCCGCGCGGCGCATGTCCCGCACGCGAGCCGGCGGCGTCGCTCTGCGTTTGTAGTCCCAGCACGACAAGGAGCTGCTGTGTCCGCTGTTCCCTCTCGTACCCACCATCGTCCCTCGGGGCGCCTGAAGCGCACTGCGGTGGTCTCGGCGATCTCGCTCGCCCTCGCGGGCGGAGTACTCGCGGTTGCACCGGCCGCCTCGGCCGTGGGCCAGTCCGCCTGTTACTCCCCGACCTACAACATGGCCGGCCACGTCACGACGGACGGCGTCAACCTGCGATCGGGCCCCGGCACGTCCTACTCGTCCTACGGCCTGCTCTACAGCGGCACCAGGCTGACCTGGATCTGCGAGGATCCGTATTCGTCCACCGGCTACGACTGGGACTACGTCAAGATCCGGTCGGGTGCCCACTCGGGCACCTACGGCTGGGTCTACGGCAAGTACTGGACCACCGACTGACGTCAGGTCGCCAGAGCAACGGCGACTGTGTACCTCGTCCGATGCCGCCCGGTCGGCTGCCTCCTGTTCGGCCGGGCTCTGCCGAGTGCGAGCAGTGATTCTGCTCCGCGCCCCGGCGTCTCCTCCACGCTGCGGCCTCGGCCTGGTGGGGGCGCCGCCGTCCCCCGGCTGCGCCCCCATGCCGTTTCACCGTCCGGTATCCGCTACGCGGTCCGGTCTTTCCGGCGCCAAACCCTCGTCCGACGCCGTGGCCGTCCCTCTGCCGTCAGGAGTGTGCCCGTGCCGACTGTCTTGACTGACACCAGGCTGCGTTCGACGCCGGCCATGGCGTCAACACGCCGTCAGGGCAACACCCGTATCTGGGTTCTTGTCCTCGGGGCGGGCGGCCTGCGCGCCGCCGGCTTCAGCTACCCCTTCCTCGCCTACCGCCTGGACGAGGTCGGCTTCACCACTGCGGCCACCAGCAGCATGCTCGCCCTGTACGGCCTGGGATGGCTCGCCGGGCAGTTGCTGTGGGGGCGCCTGGCCGACGTGCTGGGCCGCCGGTCCACGCTGGTCAGTGCCATGGTCATGGCTGCGGTGATACTGCCCCTGCTGACACTGGTCACCAGCCCCGTGGCCATCGGGACGGCGGTCCTTGCGGCGGGTGCGGTCTACGACGCACCGCGGCCGGTCATCTCCGCCGCCGTCGCTGCCGAGGTGCCCGACGAGGGCCAGCGGGCGGCGATCACCGGCTGGAGGCACTTCGCGATCAACGTCGGTGCCGCAGTCACCGGCGCCACCGGAGGTCTGCTCGCGGACCATACCGGTGTCGCGCTCCTCTTCTGGATCAACGCGGGGGCATGCCTGGCATTCGCGGTGGTCGTGCGTCGCTACGTGGGTCCCGATCAGCCGTACCCCTCAAGGCCGGCCGCCGGACACACCGGGCATCCGTCGGTGGTGCGGGACGCCCGGCTGTGGCTGCTGTGGCTGGCCAGCGTCCTCGCGCTCACGCCCGTCGCCGGGTTGTTCAGCATCATGCCCCTGCTCATGGGGCGCGCCGGAATGCCCGCGAGCGCCTACGGGTGGACACAAGTGGCCAGTGCGGCCGCCGTTCTGCTCCTGTCGGTGCCCCTCAACCGATGGCTCCGCAATCAGGCCCGGCGCTCGACGATGGTGCGGCACCTGGCCGTCAGCTCCGTGATCCTGGGCGCCGGGATCGGCTCCGCAGGCCTGGCCTCCACCACCATCGAGTACGCCGCGGCGGCCGCCGCCGCTGTGCCCGGTGAGGTCATCGTCTTCGTCGCCGCCTCCGCGGTCACCGACCAGATCGCCCCGCCTCACGCCCGCGGTCTGTACGCGGGTATCTGGGGCACGACGCTCGCGACCGCCATCATCTGCGCGCCGCTGCTCGCCGGATGGTCACTGGCCCACGGCGGCCCCGGTCTCGTCGGACTCACCACGCTGTGCTGCGGCATCGCCGGCGCCGCGGTGTGCGTGCCGCTCGGTCTGCTCCTGCGCCGGAGCCGAGCCTCCACGCCAGGTCTCACCCGCTGAAACCGCCCCCTTGTCTCTCCTTCTCGGCTCGCCACTTCGGAGTTCACTGTGCACGCGATACCCGCCACCGTCGGCGATGCACTCGCCCAGGGGCCGAACACCCGCCCTCTCCTGCTTCTTGGCGCCGGTGCCCTTCCCTACCGTGAGCCGCTGCTGCGGCAGATCGCGGCAAGCTACCCGGTGGTGCTCGCTGACCAGCAGCCTCCTGCCTGGGCGGCTCCCTATGTCCGTGACCAGCTGGTCGTCGACCTCACGGATGCGGAGGGCACCGCGGCGGCCGTCAAGCAGTTCGCTGCCCAGGTGCCATTGAGCGGCATCACCACGTACATGGAGCACCACGTCGAGCTGTCTGCGAGTCTGGCGCAGATGCTCGCGCTGCCCGGGCCGCGGCCTGCAGCGATAGCCGCTTGCCGGGACAAGGCCGAGACCCGGCGGGTCTTCGCACAGCGGGGTGTGCCCTCGCCCGCGTCGCATCTCGTGGCGGACGAGGACGAGGCGGTCGCCACCGCTCGGCGTGTGGGGTACCCGGTCGTGGTCAAGCCGCGCGGCATGGGCGGCAGCGCGGGGGTCTCGCGGGCCGACAGCGACGACGAGGTCCGCACCGCATACCGGCGTGCGAGCGTGGAGACGGTCCTGGGCCTGGACGCCCACGCGAAGGCCGGTGTCCTGGTCGAGGAGTACCTGGCCGGGCCTGAGATCAGCGTGGAGACGGTCGTGCTGCCGGGAGGGCGGCCGCACATCGTCGCCGTCACCCGCAAGCGTCTGGGGCTCGAACCGCGGTTTCTGGAGGCCGGCCATCTGGTCGACTCTGCGGACCCGCTGCTCTCGGACCCCACGGTGGCCGGAGCCGTCGTCAAGGCTGTCCGGGCGCTGGGCATCGAATCCAGCGTCCTGCACATCGAACTCCGGCTGACACCGCGCGGTCCGAGCCTCGTAGAGGTCAACGCCAGGCCCGGCGGTGACCTCATCCCACTTCTCGTGCACCAGGCCACCGGCGTCGACCTGGCCCAGGCTGCCGCCGCCCTCGCCACGGGACAGGTGCCGGATCTGACCGCATCACGCCGGGGCGCGGCAGCGGTGGCATTCCTGTATCCAGTCCGCTCGGGACGGCTGACCGAGCTGACGGCTCCGGCCGCCCTGCGTCATGAGCGCTGGCTGGAGCGGCTGTGCTGGACCCGGCAGCCGGGAGGCCGCGTCGTTGCACCGCCGCACGCCTCGATCGATGACCGGCTCGGTCACTGGCTGGTCACCGGCGCCGACGGCGCCGAGTGCGACCGGCGCCTGGCCGAAGTTCTCTCGCAGGTCCGCGTCCGCGTTGATGCCCCGGTGCACACCACCAGTTGCACCCGCTGACCCCCTGCTCCACCGTTCACTCGCCGCCCTTGGAGGTTGTCCTTCCATGTCCATCGCCTCCGCCGCGTTCCTGGCCCCGGCCCGTGCGGGCGACTTCGCCGGCACGGTCGCGGTCGTCGCCCCGTACGGCAAGGCCGGTTACGCGGCCGCCTTCGCTCGCCGGGGCTGGCGCACCGTGGCCGTTGACCTGAGTGCGCGTCAGCGGCCGGGCGACCTCGCCGACGCAACAGTCACGGGGCTGTACGCGGCCTCTGTCCAGCACACCGGTGGTCTGCGGCGGACGGTCAAGGCCCTGCGGGGTCTTGGTGTGTCGGCTGTTGTCGCCGAGACAGCGGCGGGCGTCGAGCTGGCCGAGCGGATCGCCTGGCAACTCGACCTTCCGGGAAGCGATCCCGCCACCTCCGCCCTGCGCCATGACCGCGGGGCGCAGGCGGAGGAGCTGGAGCGGGCAGGCATGCCCGTGCCGCGCGGCATACGGACGACGAGTTTGACCGCGGCGCTGGACTGGGCGGAGGGCGCCGGCCTGCCGGGATACGTCCTGGCCCCTTCTGCGGCCGGGGCACCGGTCGAGGCCGCCGTGTGCGGGCACGAATTCCAGATCAGCATGGCCTGGCCGGCTATGCGGCGTGCGGCCGCCCGGCACTCGGGTCGCGCACTCCTGCTCCTGCGGGAGGAACTACTCGGCCGCGAGTACGTGGTCAACAGCGTGACGCGGGCGGGCGCCGACGGGCGGCCGGAGCACATCATCACCGATATCTGGGCGGAGACACGCAACGCCGACGGGCGGCTCGACCGCACGGACCTGCTGCACCGCACCCAGCTGCTGACCTGGGCCCTGTCCCGGTACACGCGGCGTGTCCTTGATGTCCTCGGTGTGGTGTGCGGGCCGGTCACCAGCCGTCTCGCCTACGGCGCCGGCCGTGGCCCGCTGCTGATCTCGGCGCTCGCGGTGCCCAGCGCGTCGCCGGCCGATGACGCGCTGCGGGCCGCTACCGGCCGCACCCATGTCACGGACGCGCTCGATGCCTGGGTCCCTCCCGCTCTCGCCGAACTCGCGCCCGCTCCGAGCGGCGCTCAGGTCGTGCGGGTGCATCTGGACCCTGGCGCGGATGGCGCCGTCGACCCGGGGCTGGGCCGGATCCTGCATCAACTGCCGACGGTGGTCGCTGTGAGCGACGCGCTGAGGCCGCAGGCCGGAACCGCACCGCCAGCAGGTGCCGCCGAGGTCGTGCTGAGCGGCCAGGAGGCCGAGGCGATCGAGGCCGACTACCGGGTCATCCGCGCGCTGGAGCGCGAAGGCCTGTACCGGGCAGGCTCCCGATGAGCCTGGTGACCAGCAAGCCCGTCGCCGTCGAACGGCCGCAGGCACCGGACTCGGGGGAAGTACGCCGCCCGGTGCACTGGGCGGCGGTGCTGCGGCTGCCGTACGCCGCCCGGCTGCTGGGGGCGACCCTGGTCGGACGGCTGCCGCTCGGCATGGTCCCGGTGGCGCTGCTCACTGTGGCGCGCGCTGACGGCCGGGGGTACGGCACGGGGGCGGCGCTCGCGTCCGTGTACGGGCTGGCGGTCGCCGCCGGGCAGCCGCTGCTGGGCCGCCTGGTCGACCGCCGTGGGCAAGGCCGCGTACTCGTCGCGGGCGCCCTCGTATCGGCGGCCGCGCTGCTGGTGCTGGCGGCGCTCAGGACCGTGTATCTCCCGGTCGCGGCGGGCGCCGTCCTGGTCGCGGGGATCACCGCCCCGCCGCTTGAGGGTTCGCTCCGTGCCCTGTGGGGCCTCATCGCCCCCTCGGACCGCCACCTTCGTGCAGCGCTGGCGCTCGACAGCGGAAGCCAGGAACTCGTCTACGTCACCGGCCCGCTCGCCGCCACGGCCCTGTCCTCGTCGGTGGCCGCCCCCGGTTTCGCCTTCGCCGCGGCAGGCGTGCTCGGGCTGGCCGGTGCGCTGGCGGTGGCGTCGTCGGCTCCGTCGCGCCGGTGGCGGCCGACGCCGGTGCGACGGACGTGGCTCGGGGCCCTGCGATCGGGGGGCCTGCGGGCGCTGTTGCTCGTCCTCACCGCGATCGGCGCAGCGCTGGGGGCGCTGACCGTCGCGTCGCTGGCTACGAGCGAACAGCTCCGCGCCCCATGGCTGTCCGGTGCACTGCCCGCCGCGGTCTCCGTGGGCGCGCTCGCCGGCACCGCCGTCTGGACGGCGGTGCCACTGCCCGTACCGCTCACCCGGCAACTCGGGCTCAGCGCGGCCGTGTTCGCGGCGGCCTGGCCCCCGATGTGTCTCGACCTCACCACCTGGACCGCACTGCTGCTCGCCCTGCTGCCCGGCATGGCCTTCGGCATGATCCTGACCTGCGCCTACCAGGCCGTCGGCGCGCTCGCGCTGCCCGGCACACACGTCGAGGCGTACGGCTGGATCGTCGCCGCTTTCGGCGTCGGCCAGGCCCTGGGCACGGCGGCCGCCGGGACGCTCGCAGGCTCGTGGCTCCTTCCAGCCGGCGCCGCGGTGGTCGCCCTCCTACTCACTCTTCCGGTCCGCCGTCACCTCGTACTGCGCACGCGGCCGCTGCTGGCTCCCCGCGCCCCGTCACCTGAGAGGCCGTCATGACCACTGCCGCGCCGTCATCCTGGCCCGCCGCTCTCCGCCTCGACCAGGCCCTGGCGGCCAGCCGCGCACAGCAGCGTGCTGCACTCGGCCTGTATCTGCCGGTCGGGTACCCCACGCGGACAACCAGCCTGGACGCCCTGCACCTGATGGCACAGTCCGCCGATGTGCTGGAGCTGGGCGTGCCGCACACGCACCCAGTCCTGGACGGCCCGGTGATCCAGCAGGCCACGGCCCAAGCCCTGGCCGGGGGCTTCCGGATGCATGACCTGTTCGTGGCGGCGGCGGAGCTGACCGCCTCCACTTCCGCCGCGCTCGTGGCCATGTCGTACTGGAATCCCATCGCGCGCTACGGACCCCGGTCGTTCATCGATGACCTGGCCGCCACGGGCGGGGCGGCGGTGCTGGTCCCGGACCTGCCCCAGGCTGCGGCCTCCGCCTGGCAGAAGGCGGCGCACGCGGCAGGGCTGCACACCATCGCCCTGATCCCGCCGCATGCCTCCGCCGCCAGCCTCGCGGGGATCGGCGCGGCCACCACGGGCATGGTCTACGCTCCGGCGACCGCGGGCCCAACCGGAGGCCAGGGCCTGCTCAGTCCCTACCTGCCGCGCCTGGTCCGACGCCTGCGCACCGCAACACGCCTGCCCGTCGCCGTCGGCATCGGCGTGAGCACCCCCGTCCAGGCCGAGCGCATCAGCGCCTTCGCCGACGCGGTAGTGGTCGGCTCCGCCGTCATCCGCCGCATGCAAACCCGGTCCGGCACAGCGGCCACCGCGGCGGCCGCCGCAGCCCGGGACTTCGCCGCCGCGGTCCACCGCGCCCAACGCCACGCGGCCTGACCCCCAAGCCGCACACCCGCAGCGTTCCAGGAGGAGGAACACAACTGTGCAACCAGAACCCTTGCACTTCACCCCACAAACTCCCGACACCACATGGGAGTTGGCCCGCGACCGGCGCCTCGCCGAGTTCGTCCGCGCGGGCCTGGCCTATGCCGAGGCGACCGGCTGCGCCGAAGAGCGCCGATGGGCCGCCGACATCCGTGAGGTCTTCGCCGAATGGGACAGCAAGCGCAAGCTGGCAGCCGTCGCCGGCAACGACATGTTCAGCATGCAAATCAGCGTCCTGGGCTGGGTCCTGCGCTGCGTAGCGCACAGCGCATGGCGCAGCGCGCCCGGCTGGGAGCCCGGCTTCCACCCGCAGGCCGTGAACCCACACACCGCCTCGACCGCCTCGGAGGCAATGGCGTGACCCCCTCGTGCCAACCTGCCTGGAACAAGGACGACGACTTCGAGCCCGTCTACACGATGCCCGACTGGTACCGCCCGCTCCCGCAGTCGCGGAACGACGCCCCCAAGGACGCACCACCACCGGACAGCCCCGCGTTCACGCCGTTCACCGAGGAGATCAGTTGCAGGATCTGCTTCGCCGCCCCCGCCGCGGAGGTCGTGGTGCGAGCGCACCAAGGCCTGCTGCTGGCGATGCGCTGGAAGTCTGAGACCGGTCCCTTCTGCGGTGTATGTGGCATCGCCGTCGTGCGGAGGATGACCACCGCCACCCTCTGGCAGGGCTGGTGGAGTCCGCTGTCTCTGGTGCTCGGCGCGCCCTTTGCATTGCTGTCGAACCTGTTCGATTTCCTGAGGCTTCGGCGGCTCCAGCCGACGGCGCCCCTTCCGGGCTGGCCGCAGGCGCCCTTGGGCAGGCCTGTACTCCACCGCCCACTCGCGTACGTGGCGCTCGTCCCCCTGATCTGGGCCACCGTCATGATCACGCTGTGGTCCACGTAGGCCTCGCGGCACTCCCCCCGGCCCTCGCAGGCGCCGCACGGCACACGCGGCCGGTACTGGCCCTCCGACCCGGTGGTCAGTACCCGCCGCCCCGAACCCAGCCCGCCCCCGCCGGCAGACACTCCGTGCGTGCGCCGCGGCGGCCTGCGTCTGAACAACCCTTCATCACCAGGTTGGAAGCTGCAATGACACCGTCTCTCACACCGAGCCGCGCGATGACCCCAGGGGTCCAGCACATCGGCGCTGCCGCCGTCGCGCGGTACCTCGACACGACATGGCCGGGGCTGTACGGCCTCACCGAACAGGCGACGCCCTATCAGCATCCCGGGTGGCTCGGTACATGGCTCGACCAGCTCGGCCCTGGTGAGGAGCCGTACATCCTGACCGTGCGAGACGCCGAGGGGATCCAGGCGGCGCTCGCTCTCGTGCGCAGCGATACAGGGGACGGGAGAACGCGAGTGGTTCCTCTGTCTTCCCCGGCCGCGGAGAGCATTCGCCTCACGGGCCCGGGCGCCGAGGACCCCGCTGTCGCGGCGGCCGCCGTCAACCACTTCGCCGTCCTCAACGAGGACGGCGCTCTTGTCCGGGTGCCGGACGTCCCGATGAGCAGCGCCCTGGGCACACAGCTCCGAGCCCGCTGGGAGCCGTCGGGCCACAACCCGTACGCCACGATCGCACTGCCCTGGTCGTCGGCCGGCCTGTCGCGGTCGACCCGCCGGGACCATCGCCGACGCCTCAACGCCTGGAACAGACTGGCAGCCCAGGGCCGCCATCTGTACTTCCGACGGTCCTGCTATCCCACGCAGCTTCTGAAGGACTACGAGTCGCTCACCCGCCTGCACCGTCTACGCAATGCAGTGCGTCCGGCGGGCGATCCTCACCTTGTCGCCCAGCCGGGAGCCGGATGGACAGAGGTGATCGAGCGGTGCGCCGGTGCCGTGTGCATCGCCTCGCTGCATGTGGACTCCCGGATGGTCGCCGCCCAGCTCTGCCTGACCCGCGATCGGCATGTGTACTCCGCTCTCACCGCTATGGATCCGGCCTACCAGGCCTGGGCGCCGGGACATGTCCTGCTTCAGCTCCTGCTCGACGAACTCGGGAGCGATGGGCATGAGGCTCTGGTCCTGGGCCGGACCACCCCCGCGCAACGCGCGTACAAGGGCTTGTACAACCCGACCTGGTCCCAGACGCTCACATTCGAGGTCAGCACATGAGAGGTGCCGTTCACGACTTCGGGCAGCAACATCTTGGTGTTCCACTCCAGAGGAATTCCCGTCCGCGTCACAGTGCTGCCATGACCGCACAAGACCATCTGCCGCCGCCTGCGCGTCGCCGCCGGCACACGCGTCTCATCGCCGCTCTCACCCATTGATCGGTGACTGCGCTGACGCCGCGAGCGGGGCATACGAGCCGATCGCCGAGGCCCCGCCCACGCAGAACGAGGTTGCCGTGAACCTCTGGCCGATCGCCGGGCTCTACCTGTCCGCCGGTACCCGGCTGGACAGCGCACGGGCCTTGGCTCGCTGCTCGTCGAACCTTCGGCCCTCGTTCGGCGCGGACCTGGTCAGACGCATAGGCGCGGACCAAAAGACCCCGGAGTGGCACTCAAAAGTCTTTCACTTCACCCATTCAATGCACTATTGAATGCGACTCATGATAGGATTTCGACTGATTTTCCAGTGGAATCTTCAGTCCAGTCGAGAGGTCTTGCGCGGCATGTTCCACGAGGCACAGCTCAACGAGCGCTACCCACTCCTGTCCAAGCTCTCGGAGCCGCTGAAGAAGGCTGAGCGCGACATCGTCGGCCGTGAGCACGAGACGATGCAGCTGCTGGCCTCGATGAGCCGTCCCGAGCTGTGCAATGCGCTTCTGCTGGCCGAGGCCGGAACGGGCAAGCTGCTTCCTCTGGATACGCCGATTCCGACGCCCACCGGGTGGTCGACGATGGGCGATCTACAGCCGGGTGATCTTGTTCTGGGCCGCGACGGCAAACCGACGCGGGTCTCCTACATCTCCGACGTCGAGCAGACTCCGGTTCTCTACGACCTACGCTTCAGTGACGGGCAGACGATCACCGCCTGCGCTGATCACCAGTGGTTGGTGACCTCGGTGACGGATCGGGCCGCGGCATACGACACGAACGTGGCCACCACCCAGGCTCGTCGTGACCGGGTCGAGGCACGCCGCGCCGCCCTGCTGGCCGTGCTCGAGACCGAGGTGCAGGAGTACGCGACGGCTGCCGAGCTGATCGAGCTGATCAGTGGCATCGAAGGTGTTACCTGGTTGAAGCCCAGTGGGCTGCACACCTACCTGATGCGTCGGGGCGTCGAATATCGCAAGGTGCCCCGCACCGGCGAGCAGGCGTGGAAGGGCGGCGTGCGGACTACAACCGTCCATGTGCACGAGTTCAACACCGAGATCGCGATCAAGGCTCTGTCCGAGCAAGTCTTCCGGCGTACGTCCTGGGGTACCAGCGGTGTGGTCGGCGAGACCGTCCAGACAACTCAGCAGATGGTCGATGCGGGTGTACGGCTCGCGAGTTCTGGGCGTAGTCGATTCTCGATCCGTCTCACCCACGCCCTGGACCTGCCGCAGGTCGATCTGCCGGTAGATCCGTACGTGCTCGGTGCCTGGCTCGGCGATGGTTCGCGCGGCAGCGGTCGTCTGACTCAGTCCGATGCGGTCTCAGTTCCAGATGAAGTCTCGGACATGCAGCACCTGATCGGACAGATCTCGGCAGCTGGGTTCGAGGCGAGCAAGGCGGGATACAGCGACAACACGATCGACACCCGCGGTTTGAAGACCGTGCTGCGTGAGGTCGGCGTGCTGGAGGCCAAGCACATCCCGATGACCTACCTGCGCTCCTCGATCGAGCAGCGTCTTGCGCTCCTGCAGGGCCTGATGGACACCGATGGGACGATTGACGCTCGGGGCACTTGCGCGCTGGCTCTCTCCGACGAGCGGTTGGCGACCGACGCACTCGAGCTGATCCGTTCCCTGGGGATCAAGGTCAATCGTCTGATTTCGGCTGCCGGCTACACGAACCTCGAGGGTGAGTGGATCGAGGGTCAGCCGCGCCATCGCATGGTTTTCACCACCGACCAGCAGGTGTTCCGACTCCCCCGCAAGGCTGAGCGGATCTCTGACTCGGTGCGCAGCACTCAGGACTACCTCTACGTCGTGGACATCACGCCCGCCGAGGCTCGGCCCGGCAAGTGCATCCAGGTCGACAACGACGAGCACATGTACCTCGCCGGTGCGGGCCTGGTTCCGACCCACAACACCACATTGGTCCAGGCCACGATGCTCGTGGATCCGGATCGCCTCTATCTCGAAGTGGACCCGGCGCGCATGATCTCCGAGGCGGGCAACGCCGAGAACATGGCCGCGAAGCTCAAGGGATTCTTCGACGAGGCCGAGGACTTCGTCAAGGACGAGAAGCGCGAACTGGTGCTCTTCATCGACGAGTTCCACCAGATCATCCAGCTCTCCGACGCCGCCGTCGAGGCGATCAAGCCGGTCCTCGCGGCTTCGGGAACCCGGGGCATCAGGATCATCGCGGCGACGACCTACGAGGAGTTCCACAAGCACATCTCGCCGAACCAGCCGCTCGTCGAGCGCCTGCAGCGCATCAACCTCAACCCGCCGGACCAGGCGACGACCATCAAGATCCTGCATGGCATGGCCGAACGGTACGGGGTGGCCGACGAGTTCTACGACGACCACATCTTCCGGCAGATCTACGAGTACACCCAGCGCTACATGCCGGCCAGCGCCCAGCCGCGCAAGTCGATCCTCGTGCTCGACTCCATGGTCGGCTGGCATCGCCTGACGCACCGGCCGATGGACCGGGACCTGCTCTCGGACGTGCTCATGGAGTCCCTGAACGTGAACGTCGCATTCCGGGTCGACGGCGCGAAGATCAAGAAGCAGCTGGACGCCAAGGTGTTCAGCCAGGACTGGGCGACCAGCGCGGTGGCGCGTCGTCTGCAGTTGTCGGTGGCGGACCTCAACGACAAGGGAAAGCCGATGGCGTCCATGCTCTTCACGGGATCGACGGGAACGGGGAAATTCTGCGTCGACTCGACGCAGGTTCCTGTCTACTCGAGCGACGGCGAGACCACCTGGAAGCTGCACGGCGACCTGGTCCCGGGCGACAGAGTGTTCGATCGCCAAGGTCGCCCGGTCGAGGTGCTCGGACACTTCCCGCAGGGTATGCAGGACGTCTACCGGGTCACGCTCTGGGACGGCCGGACTCTCGACGTTGGAGGACCGCACTTGTGGACGGTCTACACAGCCAAGCAGCGGTCGAAGAAGCATGCAGGCAAGGACGTCGCGCCGATGGTCCTGAGCACTCAGGAAATGGTCGAGCGTGGCGTCGTGCGGACCTACCCCGGCGACTCTCGGGAGCATCTGAAGTTCTTCATCCCGGCGAACGGACCGGTGCACTGGCCGGAGCAGGACTTCGACGTCGACCCGTACGTCTTGGGCGTCCTCATCGGCAACGGGTGCCTCACTGAGACGCAGCTGACGCTCTCGTCTGACGGGGACGACGCCGACCACACCGTGTGGACGGTGGGCGAATGGCTGGGATCGGCACCGAAGTCGTACGGGCACAACTACAGCTGGGTCTTCCCTGTCGGCGTTGGCCCGGTGGAGGACCGCCGCGATTCGCTGTACCAGACGAAGGATGTGCTTGCCTCGGTTCCCGATCTGATCGGTGCGCGCTCGGCGGAGCGCCGTATCCCGGAGAGGTACAAACACGGATCGGTACAGCAGCGGTGGGCGCTGGTGCGGGGTCTTTTCGACACGGACGGATCGATCGGCGGCTCGAATGACCGCTTCAACGTCTCGTACTCGACGTTCTCCAAGGGGCTCACGGAGGATCTTAGGGAGGTGCTGTTCTCGCTCGGCGTCTCGAACACGATCAAATCGTGGATACGCACGAAGGAGGGCAGGCGCGAACTGGCCGAGTACGACGTGCACGTGAAGGTCGGCAACGAGGATAAGGCCCGGTTCTTCTCCCTCCCCCGCAAGCACGAGATCGCACGGCGGGCGGTCATCGAGACCTCGGGTCGTAAGCGCGTGAAGAAGTTCGACATGGTCGGCATCGCGTCGATCGAGAAGCTGCCGGAGCAGCAGAGCTCGTCGTGCATCTACGTCAATGACGAGGAGCACCTCTACCAGGCTGGTCAGTTCGTGGTCACGCACAACACGGAGCTCACGAAGCAGCTGGCGCGACTGCTGTTCGGTGACGACCAGCGGCACCTGATCCGGTTCGACATGACGGAGTACGCCGAGGACTCGTCGTTCGCGGCGTTCCGTTCTGAGCTCACCAAGCGCGTGTGGGATCTCTCTCACGCTGTGCTGCTTTTCGACGAGGTCGAGAAGGCCTCGGCGATGGTGACACGCGTGCTGCTGCAGGTGCTCGACGACGGCCGGCTCAACGACGACAACAGTCGAGAGGTGAACTTCCTCAACACCTACATCGTGCTGACGACGAACGCGGGCTCGGAGATCTACAAGGACATCGCGCAGTATGCCGCCGACGACACCGGTTCGGGCAAGCAGCTGATGGAGTACGAGAAGCTCATCCGTCGCTCCATCTCCTCGACGACGGGCGACAACCGGTTTCCACCCGAGCTGCTGGGTCGTATCGACGCGATCGTGCCTTTCCAGCCGCTGTCGCTGCCGACACAGCAAAAGATCGTGCGAAAGAAGCTGCGCCAGATGGTGCAGGAGGTGTTCGTCAAGCACAACGTGCGGGTCGACGTCGATGCGAGGGTCCTGCAGTACCTCATCGAGGACAAGGGCGACACCGACTCTGATGCCGGCGGTGCGCGTGCGGCTGTGGCGAAGCTGACCGACGAGGTCACCACCGCGGTGGCGACCTTCCTCAACGAGCACCCCTTGGAACGACGGATCCGCATCGACGTCGTCGGCGACCTGGTCAGCGACGACAAGAACCTGCTGAGTTCCGACGCCTACGTCGAGGTCAGCGCGGCGCGATGAACCGGTCGAGGACAGCGGGAACCAGTCGACTCATGAGTCAATAGCCCATTCATGTCCTATGATTGCCTACCTCGATAGCTCGACGATAGGATACTCATAAACCAGGCGAACTGTGTTTTGTTAGCGGAGGGATCGCGTATCAATGGGCATTCTGGGTACGGCAACGGGAAGCCACAGGAAGGAGCGGAAGAAGAAGCCCGACGAGCTTCTGGCCTCCGTGGTGAGAGAGACGGCGATCCCGGCGGCGGTCGAGCTGCTGCGGTCGAACACGCGGTTCGTCTTTCCCAGCGGTACGGCCTGGGTGATGCTCGTGCTCGCAGCCGACTCGATCGGCGGCTTGAGCAAGCGGCACGGCCGGGACGAGGCGAAGGGCTCGATCATCGAGCTCATCGGCTCCGACCAGATCCGCACGGTGGCCACGGCGGAGATGCTCGAAGAGGAGGTCTTCGGCATCATCCCCACCGACGGGACTCTTGCGCGCATGGAGGAGTACTCGCTGCTCACCAGTGCCACCTACGCCTGGGCCGTCGTGTGGCAGAAGCCCAGCGGCGACCTGCTCGTCGATCTGGTGAACGATGCGACCTTCGCGCAGGCGCGCTATGTCGCTGCAGGGACCACGAGCCTCGAAGAAGCCGTGGGCAAGAAGGCGTGGGAAGAGCACAGCGGCCTGGTCGCCGAGGCTGGAGCCACTGGCCCCGCGGTCCTCGGGGAGGACGAGGGCGATGCGATCTTTGACGGGCTCCCCGGTGACGAGGGCCTGTACGACGAGCCGCTCTTCAGCGACGTCGTCGACGAGGACGAAGGGGCGGACGCACCCATGTTCGACGAGGACGCCGCAGGTATCGACGACGCGGGCACCGTCCCGGTCGAGTCGGCGCCGGACTACGACGGCGACGAGGTGGCCGGCTACGAGGGCTTCGACGAGACCGATGCCGGCTACGGCATCGAGGGCGACTACCAGGAGGCCGGCGACGCTGTGCTGCTGGCCGATCAGGCCCAGGTGCGCGACGTCATCGCCCGCCGGTTCCTCTCCGAGGAGCTGGACCTGGACGTCCGGCTCGACGAGTTCAACGCGACCTTCGCCATCGGCGCGCCGGTCGTGCAGATCGCTGTGCCCGAGGGCGCGACGGAGTGGCTCGGGGACCAGGTCGCCCAGCTCAACCGGCAGGCCAACGCAGACCTGATGCAGCTCCGTTCCGCGCACGAGGATGAGCTGCGCGCGCTCTACGTCAACCTCATGTCGGCGCACACCGAGCAGGTCATCCGCGATGTGGCCACCGACCGCGCAGGTTCACGGTACAAGCTGCTGAAGGACGCCGCCGAGGCCGAGCACCAGCAGCGGCAGACAGAGAAGGATGAGAAGATCCGGGCCCGCCGGGCGGAGATCGCCAAGGACTACGAGTCGCAGGCCTCCAAGGTGGCCCAGCAGGCGGCGCTCTCGGCGGAACTGCAGTACAAGGAGCGCAACCGTTCGAAGATGGAGCGCGAGCAGATCGACTCCGTCGCCGAGATCGAGCGGGACATCGAGGACACCCACGCGCACAACCAGCAGGAGATCCTGCGGGTCCGGCGTTCGGACGCGACGCTGAAGATGCAGACCGGGCAGACGCGGATCTTCGAGGTGCTGGCCGAACAGCAGTCGGAGTACCTGGCGGCCGAGGAAGAGCGCCTGAACCAGTGGAAGTCCGAGATCCAGCGGATCGTCGACGACAACCGCAAGGCCGACATCGCCCAGTCCGAGGCGCTGTCCGAGCACCTGCGGACCACGGACGAGATCGGCGCCCTGCGCCGGGAGCAGCAGGACCTCCTGGAGTCGGTGCGCTCTGAGCACGCCGACCGGATCCGCCGGATGGAGGACGAACTCGAACGCAACCGCAAGGACGCCATCACGCAGATGACGGCTCGGGACGTCGAGTGGCAGCACAACCTCGACCTGGAGAAGGAGAAGACCAACTCCCAGGTGGCACGGGTCACCGACCTGCTCCAGCAGCTGTCGACGGTCGAGGATTCAGTGGCCAGGCGGTATGAGGTGCGCCTGGCGGAGATGCAGGCCGACAAGGAGTCCTACGCCAACGAGCTGGCGCGGGCCTCCGAGATGCAGAGCCGCTCGAACAAGATCCTCGTCGTCATGATCGTCACGCTCTCGCTCCTGATGGGCGCGGCCGGCTTCATCGTCGGGGTGGTCTTGGCCCGTTGAGCGATCCGGTCATGACCGGCAGGGTGATCTGACGGCGCATGGGGCGCGTTCCCCATGCGCCGTCGTCGTCTGCGCAGGCAGGCGCACTGGACAGCAGGACAGCAGAACGAGCGAGGCTCGAGAGTAAGGAATCACGATGGCCACGAACAGGCGGAAGGCGGCACGGCCGAAGGCGAGCAGCTGGGACAAGATCTCGGCGCGGACGCCCGGCGAGACGCTGACGAACCGAGACGTCTACGACAACCAGCAGCTGGACCGCAGCACGTTCCTGACCCTGAGGTCGACCAGACCGGGCATCGTCGTCGCGGTGATTACCGGCGTGCTGGTGACGATCGTCGCCTGGGTCTTCTACTCGCTCATCGCCACGGTAGTGCTCTCGGTGGGCGTGTCCGTGGGTTCGGGTGTGTCCGGCAACGGCACCGGCAAGCCGAGCGTGTACTACGTCCAGGACACCACGACGGGTGCGGGCGGCTCGGTCGTGAAGTGCTACCGGCCCCTGACCAAGGACGGCAACCAGGACGTGAAGGCGAAGTGCTACCCCAGCGCTGAGGCTGTTCCGGTCCCCAGCTGGTACACCGCGGCGAAGGACGGCAAGCCCAGCGCCAAGAGGCCGGCTGAGCCCAAGAAGAGCGCGACGACGGTCGGCGAGCAGCTGGCCGACGTCTCGGGGTTCAAGCTTTTCATCACGCTCGGCTCGGGTCTGATGGTCGCCCTCATCATCGGTACGTGGTTCTCGCGGAAGGTCGCCGCGGCAAACCTGATGAACACCACGAGCGACATCAACCAGTACCAGAACGACCAGCACATCGCTCTACCGGAAGAGATCCAGCAGAACTACGACTGGTTCCCCGACGCCGGTGCTCACTCGAGCGTGCAGGTCAGCTCGATGCTCAGCCACATGATGCTCAAGAAGAAGGGTCTGGGCACCGTCGAGGTCGCCCAGCGCGCCAAGAAGGACGTCATCGACGAGGAGGGGAACCTCGTCTATTACGCCGGCGAGGTCATGGACGACGACGAGGGCGATCCGCTGACGCAGACCCTGCCGATCATCGACGAGGACTTCGGCGACGAGCTGTTCGAGGCATCCGGGCTCCCCGATGACAAGACGCTGCGTCAGAAGTACGACACGACGCGGATCCCGTACAACCCTGACGGCAAGAACCGGGACAAGCTCGGCTTCGGGTCGGATACGTACAAGACCGTCGCTGACCTGATCAAGGAGGACTGGACGTTCCCGGCGTACGAGGTCCAGCGCCCGGCCGGGGCGTACGTGGTCGATACCGCGCCGGTGAACACCATGGTGCTGGCTATCACCCGAGCTGGTAAGGGCCAGACGTACATCGAGCCGGTCATCGACATGTGGTCGCGGGAGAAGAAGCCCTCGAACATGGTCATCAACGACCCCAAGGGCGAGTTGTTGGTGAAGAACTACGTGCCCCTGGTCACACGCGGGTTCGAGCCGGTGCAGTTCAATCTGATCAACTCCATGAAGACCGACATCTACAGCCCCCTGGGGCTGGCGGCCGACGCGGCGCGTGAGGGCAACTTCACCAAGTGTGCGCTGTACGTGGAGAACATCGCCGGGATCTTCTTTCCGCTCGACGGCGGCGAGGACCCGGTCTGGCCCAATGCCGCCAACAACGCCTTCAAGCGCGCGGCCTACGGACTCATCGACTTCTATCTGGAGGAGGAGCGGGAGCTGCGCAGCGCCGCAGCCGTGCTGAATATGGACCCGGCGCTGCTGGAGCAGAAGCTCGATGACCTCTGGGGCAAGGTCACGCTCTACAACTGCTACCAGCTCTTCGTGCAGATGAGCTCGAAGAAGATCAAGAACCCTGAGGCCGAGTTGGAGAAGCGGGTCAAGGCCGGCGAGTTCGAGAACAACGAGGACGCCCTGGCTGAGGAGCAGGAGAAGGCGGCGGCCCAGGCCTTCATGTGGGAGGGCAAGGCCGATCAGGACATGCTCAGCCTGTACTTCAATGCGAGCGAGGAGCTGCCCCGCAACAATATGCGCACGCTGGTGGGCAACGCCCACAACGCGCTGCGCTCGATGGCCGGCGCGGAGAAGATGCTGGCCTCGGTGTACGGCATCGCGATCACCGCCATGTCGTTCTTCACCGACCCCACGATCTCGACGCTGACCTCGGGCAAGCCCTCGCAGAACACCGATCTGGCCGGCTTGAGCTTCCCGCGTCGCCTCGGCGTGCGCTTCGCGCCGAACTACGTCAAGCGCGACCACCTCGTCGGTCAGCAGGCCGTGTGGTCGGCTTACGCGGACCCGATGTTCACCGAGAACCTGGGTGAGGACTTCGAGCACGAGGAGATCGTCGGCCGCGAGGGTTGGGCCCGGTACAACTTCAAGGGCAAGTTCCCTGGCGACGAGGCCTGGCTCAAGCTGGAGCTGGTCAATCCGCAGACGAAGATGCTGGTGCGGACCTTCTACTTCAGCTTCACGAAGAACTACCAGGTCTCGCTCAACGGCCGGCACTACGTGGTCGAGCCGGTGACGGGCGAGAAGATCGTGAAGAACGGCGTGATGCGTGAGCTCAAGCCGGTGCGTGAGGGCGGCACCCGGGACGGGAAGATCCTGTCTTTCCAGCCCGGGGACACGCTGTACCCGGACACGCGACTCGACTTCTCCGGCGGCGGCAACCCGGAGAAGGTCTCGTATCAGGCACGGGCGATCACGCAGACGCTGTCGCGCTACTCGGAGTCCCCGAAGGCGCTGTTCCTGGTGACTCCGCCGCACCTGATGAAGTACGCGAAGCTGATCTTGATCCTGGTCAAGCAGCTGTTTGACGTGAGCGCCGACCAGGCGTACATGACGAAGTCGAACCAGAAGCCGCTCTACCGCACGCGGTTCATGCTCGACGAGCTCGGCAACCTGCAGTCGGAGGGCAAGGGCATCGACGGCTTCGAGACGATGCTCTCCATCGGCTTGGGCCAGGAGCAGCAGTTCACGCTCATCCTGCAGACCCTGCAGCAGCTGCGCGACGTCTACGGCGAGAGTGTCGACAAGATCGTGCAGGGCAATGCTGCCCCGCTTCGCTCTCTCATCGCCGTCCCTACGGGATGGAAGCGCATGGGCGACATCAAGGTCGGCGACGAGGTGCTCACGCCGTTCGGCACGGTCACCACGGTGACCGGGGTCTATCCGCGAGGTGTGCGCCCGGTCTACCGGCTCACCCTGCGTGACGGCTCTTCGGCCGAGTCGTGCAACGAGCATCTGTGGCCGATCGAGCGCTGGAAGTCCAGCGTGAAGTATCTGGGAGGGAAGACCGAGGACGGCACGAGGGCGTACGTCGGCGGCAATGACGGCAAGACCGCCGAGCGTGTCACCGAGATCGTCACCACCGATGAGCTGAAGTCGCGCGTCGACAAGGGTCGTCAGGTCGACCTGCCTCGAATCATGCCGGTGGCCTACCGGGAGGCCGACCTTCCGATCGACCCATACGTTCTGGGTGCTCTCATCGGGGACGGGCGTATCGGCAAGGCTGGTTTCTTCTGGCTCTCGTGCAACGACGAGGAGATCGTGGAGGAGATTCGTCGTCGCGGCCACACGGTCTCGGAGTACAAGGTCAAGGACGGACACTGCTCGACGTACAGCGTCCTTGGAGTCAGCAAGCACCTGCGCGAGCTCGGCATCGCGGGTAAGCGCTCGTGGGAGAAGTCGATCCCGGCGGCTTACCTGTTCGGTTCGGTGCAGCAGCGGACCGACCTGCTGCGCGGTCTCATGGACACCGACGGCACGATCAGCCGCAAGGGCGAGATGGAGTTCACCTCCGCGAGCCGCGAGCTGGCTGAGGACGTCCAGAAGCTCGTGCGCTCCTTGGGCGGTCGTGTGGCGATCAACGTCAAGACGAACGTCAAGTACACCTCGCCGAACCAGCCGACGCCGAAGGAGGCCAGGGACGCCTACCGCGTGCAGAACATCCGGCTGCCCGAGATCAACCCCTTCCTGCTCTCACGCAAGGCGGAGCGCTGGCGCGACCGTACACGCGGGTTCAATCGTGTCGTCAGCGTCGAGTACGTGCGAGACGAGGAGGTGCAGTGCATCCGGGTCGCCGACGAGCGGCATCTCTACCTCACCGACGACTTCATCCCGACGCACAACACCTCGAACATCGTCTTCTTGAAGTCCACGGACGACTCGATGATCGAGACGCTGGAGAAGATGAGCGGCAAAACGCACCGGTCGTACAGGGACAGCAAGCAGATCAGCCAGGATCTCGACAAGGTCATCGGCGGCAAGACCGAGGGCCGGGTCTCCTACACGATGAACACCAAGGAGGAGCCGCTGATCAGCTACAACGACATGGCATTCCTCTCGCCGCGCAACTCGATCGTCTTCCGGGCCGGCGACGCGCCGATCTGGAACCGCAACCAGACGATCCTGCCGATGTCGTTCCGGCTGCTGGGGAACACGATCAAGCACCCGGGGCACACGTACTCGCTGCAGACGATCCCGACCCTGTCCAGTGCCATGGACTTCGACGTGCGGATGAACCAGCCGGACTTCGTGAAGATGCTGGAGAAGCGCATGCGGCAGGCGGTCAAGGCCGCGGACGCGAAGGCGCAGTACCAGGAGATCTACGGCTACCGGGAGGTCGACATCGAGCGCCTGGACCCGGATGTCTACGCCGACGAGGTCATGGAGGTCATCACCACGATGACCACGGTCGACGAGGGCCAGGACCCCAACGCCCCGGTGGTCGTCGACCCCGACGAGTACGAGGGGATGAGCATGTTCGACGAGGACCAGTTCATCGAGAACGTCGAGGTCGGGGTTGCGGTCGCCGAGAGTCAGGCGGTCAGCGCCGAGCGGCAGCGCCTGCTCTACGCCGAGGGGGCGATCAGCAAGGAGATGCTGGTCAACCCCGACGGTTCGGCGAAGGTCAAGAGCCTGGACATCGAGATCGGTGAGGCCTACAAGTCGGCACGGACCGAGTTGGAGCAGGATCGCGAGCACTTCTCGGTCGGCGGCGACGGCGAGCTGCGCAGCGCCGATGGGTCCCAGACGTACATCAGCCAGATCCGCTCGGACGCGTACGCCAATGCGGCCCGCCGGATCAACGGCCACGTGAACGACGAGGACTCGCGGGTGTTCGCGGAGGAGGACGTCACCGAGGAGGACCTGAAGTCGCTGGCGACGGTGAAGGTCCACTCGGCCTTCTACCAGTATCTGGCCTCACTGCCGAGCTGGGAGGTACTGGCCGACGGTCGGTTCGACCGGGCCATGGCCATCGAGATGAACTCGAAGTAGCCGGCGGCCACTTGGGGGCCCGCCAAGGATCACGACCAGTGCCGAGGTCGTCTCTCGACTAAGGGAGACCACCTCGGCACTGGCCTTTCGGTATGACCCACACTCCCTTTCGATAGGCGAGGTAAGCTCTATACATACTTATGCAACCCCGAGCTTCCACAGGAGGCTGATTGACTATGAAGAAGGCATACGGACTGCGCAGGTACTTCTACGAGTACGTCTACTACAAGGCAGTCGAGCAGGCCCGGGTGCAGGCCGGACAGGTCATTCCGGTCTCTCAGGCCAAGGCGATCCGCGCCCGGGTCGACGAGATCCTCGGCCAGCGGGGCACCGCGCTGGCCGACCCGCGGCTGGGCGTCACGGACTGCCTCACCGCCATCGACCAGGCGTTCGCGGAGAAGGTGTCCGACTACGAGCCGCAGTTCGGTGACCATTCCCCGCAGAACGAGCGCTACCAGCAGTCGCAGCGGGAGTTCACCCGTGCCACCGGCGTCGGTGCCCCGGCCGACCCGAAGTCGGCCCGGCTGCCGATCAGCCCCTACGCCCCCGACTGGTCCGAACGCGCGACCGTGAAGCGCGCCGGGACCGCGCTGGTGTACCTGCCGGACGAGACGATCGCACGCGTGGCCGGCGGCGAGGTGGAGACCCTGGCCGATCCCCGGCACGGAAACATGGTGCTCTGGCGCATCGACGACGAAGGGAAGCCGTTCGAGGTCGGCCGAGCGATGACGAACGACGACGCCGCTGGACTCACCGCGCTGATGGACAAGATGAGCCAGCAGGAGTACGACCAGGTCCGCGAGTGGGTCATCGACGGCGGCCGGGATCCCCAGACGAACCGTGTCGACCGCAACCGCTTCATGTCCCGGCGCGCCGTGGCACGCTCGGCAGCACTGCTCGAAGAGCTGAAGGCCCAGGGCGTGTCCTACGAGGTGATGCGCGACCGCGAGCCCGGTCAGATCAAGGCGAAGATCGCCCAGACCGGCATGGAGATCCGCCTCACCGACACGCGCCAGGAGGAGTACGCCGGAGCCCGGATCTACGACAACGGCACCGTGCTGCGCTACTCGACGAACTACCGGGTCCCTGGCGGCATGGCGGTCTGCTCCCCCTCGCCGGCGGAAGCCGTTCAGCTGCTGCGCTTCGCCCAGGGCCACCGCGTCGAGCGCACGGATCTTCCGGGGCACGCCGCCGGCGAGACCGGCACGACGCACCAGGAGCGCGGCCGTGGCCGCACGGTCGTGGATGTACCCGACAGCTACCACGTCGACCGGGAGTCGATGTTTGTGGTCGGCGACTACGTGGCCCCGGGCGAGTCCGGTCCCCGGCCCGGGTCGAAGGTGATGCTGCGCCGGGACGCGAAGAACCGCTCCCTGCCGACCTTCTTCGTCGACGCCCAGCCCGCTGAGGCCTACGCGAAGTCCGCCGTCGAGAGCGCGCGGGAGAACCTGCAGGCAGCTCTTGGCGTCGAAGACCTGATTGCCCGTGCTGAGGCCGAGCTGGAGCGAACCGGCGGACAGCTGGATGCGATCGAGCCGCCGGAGTACTCGGCTGACTCTGAGGTCGCTGCGATCCAGCGCTCCTACTGGGACGTGCTCACCGGCGCGCACAGCGATCTGCTGCGCCCGGGTGCGACCGAAGAGATGTACCACGAACGGCTGGAGGAGATCGGCGAACTGCAGGCCGAGGAGGTGCCCGAGATGGGCAACCTCGTCTACGGCGGCATCGCCGTAGAGAAGGTCCGGCAGCACGCCGAGGACGTCCCCTTCGAACTCATCGGGACTTGGGAGGCGGAGCCCCACGACGTCGACGGCGAGTGGGTCGATCAGCGCTTCGACCCGGACCGGGTGGCGAGGTACATGACCAGCCCCACCGGGCAGTGGTCGAACCTCGACAACCTTGCCTCGGCGCTTCGTCGTTGCGGGATCTCCCCCGACGAGATGATGGGCTCGACCTTCCAGACGACCCGGTTCAAGGACCGGCTCGTCCGCTTCGACGCCGAGCGCTCCGTGCCGATCGCCGATCACGAATCTGCGTTCATGCGGCGCATCGGGGCCACCGTGCGCGAGAGCATCGAGCGCAATGCGGCGACGGTCTCCGAGATCCTGGTCGACGAGCAGGGCGTCATCCGCTGGAGCGGCGAGAAGCTGCGCCGTGACGGCAAGGGGACTCCGATCTCGGGTGAGATCGGCCAGGTCTTCGATGTCGGCGAGTACGGCGAGATCACCACCGCCTTCGCCAGCGGGGAGAACGCTCTGGTCGTGCCGGGCTACGAGGCCACGATCACGGCCCAGACGCCGGGCGAGGCTCCGACCTCGGTCGAGGAACGCACGCGCCTGCGCGGCTACGAGCAGCTCATGCACGAGCGCATCCAGTACCAGATCGCCGGCGACCTCATCGCCGGGCGCAGCGAGACCGGCGAGCCCTCCTCGCTCAACGCGGTCTACTCGCAGCTGTACGGCACGAAGCACCCGATCGACTTCATCGAGCGCGCCACCACGTATCAGCTCGACGAGTCCACCGGCGAGATCAAGAGGCACCTGGACGAGTGGACGGCCGCGATCCTGCAGACCGAGGCGCGCCGTGTGCGCTACTCCAACGAGATCAAGGCCGGCTCGACGATCTACGCCGAGTACCGGGCCCAGCGCGACCGGACTGACCCGGCTGACGACAACCGCTTCGACGCCTGGCGGCTCACCGGCGGGCGGAACATGACAGTGCTCACCGGCAAGGACCGGAACAACGTCGCTGCGCCCAGCGGCTACTTCGACCCGGTGATGACCGGAGGCGCGACCAACCAGGGCATCGTGCGGTACCTGACCACTCAGGCCCAGGTCGACGCCGACGGCCGGATCGTGCCGGGCGACGAGAGCGTGGCAGGACAGCGTGCGCCGCTCATGGCTCTCCCCGAGCTCGAGACGCTGCGGTACGACCCGTTCGACCGCCAGCAGATGACGGCCTCGACGATCATGCAGTCTTCTGAGGTCACGGCGCCGGCGAAGACGGCGCTGATGACCTTCGGCGGCTGGACGGCTGATGACCCGATCGTGGTGTCGAAGGAGTTCGCCGAGCGCCACCGCATCCGCGGGGCCGGCGGCCAGGAGCGCGATCTCGTCGTGGGCGACAAGATCTCGGATCTGCACGGCAACAAGGGCGTGATCTCGCTGATCGTCGACCGGGACATGCCGCTGCAGGACGCGCAGGAGCAGGATGTCGCCGAAGAGGTCAACTGGTTCCGGGCCAACCCGGGCCTGGACGTGGTGATGAGCCCGTTCAGCCTGATCTCCCGGCGCAACGCGGGCTCGGCGCGCGAGCTGATGAGCGGGAACGTCTCCGACCTGCGCTCCCCCAACGGAGAACTGCGGCCGAGTGCCCTGGGCGAGATGCGCTTCGTGGTCACCCACATGGCTGTCGACGAGAAGACGAAGATCTACGACGACGAGCAGGTGCGTGCTGGCAAGGGCCGTAAGGCCTCCTCGCAGCTGGCCTGGGCGCTGCAGTCTCAGGACTGCCCGGCGATCATGCGCGAGTTCTACGGCCACAACAGCGGGGCCGAGTCGAACCTGCGCGAGTACCTGCTGGTGACCGGCATGGACATGGAAGCCGACGGCACGCTGCGGGTGATCGGCCAGGCCGAGGACCTCGACGAACGCCCCGAGCGCCGGTTCATCCCGATGCCCGAGCTGCTGCGCACTCAGCCGCGCAAGGAGGGCCAGCTCCCGGGACTGAACACCACGGCGATGCGCAAGTCCTTCGGCGATCTCATCGGCGACCGCGGCGGCGACATGGAGATCCCGTTCCCGCTCACGTATCCGACCGGTGAGCAGACCGAGACGGTGAGCGCGAGCTCGTGGAAGCTGCCGGTGATGTCCTCGCATCTGCGCAGCGGCCAGGAGTTCGAGGACGGGTCCTCCGTCACGCACGACTACACCCGCAGCTACCAGGACGTCTTCGTCGAGGCCTGCCGCTACCGCTACATGGCCGAGCAGCTGGACGGCCAGGGTCTGTCCGCGGAGAAGCGCGCCGAGGTGCGTCGCGGCATGAGCGAATCGGTCTCGCGCGCTCAGCGCGCCTTCGAGGCGATCACGACCGACGTGCAGAACCGGGTGCTCACGGGCAAGAACAACATCTTCAAGACCGGGCTGATGGCCTCGCGGCTCACCGACTCGGCAACGATGGTGTGGACCGCGGACCCACGGCTGGACGTCGACCAGGTCGCGCTCAGCTCGGTCAAGGCCGAGCAGCTGGGGCTGGTCGAGGGCGACCACGCGCTGGTGTGGCGTGACCCGGTACTCCGTGACGCCGGCGTGCGTTACATGCGGGTAGCGATCGACAACCGGCTCACCGGTGCCGCGATCAACCCCGTGATGGACGCCTGCTTCGACGGCGACTTCGACGGCGACGCGGTCGCCGTCGTGAAGCTGCACAGCGAGGCCGCCAAGGGGGAAGCCCTGGCGAAGCTCTCGGTGCCGGCCAACCTGCTGGACACCGGCGTGGTCAAGAGCGACGGCTCGCACCCGCTGGCCATGCAGGTCTCGCTGGACACCCAGGTCGCGCTCTCCAAGGACGCCGGGCTGGCCGAGGAGCTGGAGAGCTCGCGGAGCGAAGCGAACCGGCTCCGGCTGCGAGCGCTCACGGGCGCAGAGTCGCCGAAGGACATCAAGCTCGCCCAGCAGGTCGTGACGGAGGAGCTGAGCGGGCTGTACCGCCATGCGCAGCGTGGCGAGTTCGGCGCGGCACTGACGTTCTCGGATCGCGAGGCGCACCTGCAGAGCGTGCGCGAAGTCTGTGTCGAGACCGGGGCCAAGGGCAGCGAGAAGAAGCTCGCCGACTACGCCCGGAACCTGGGCGACGCGCAGGGCACACCCGGCATCACGCAGGCCGACCAGGAAGCCTCGATGTTCGCCACGGCGATCAAGGCCCACGGCACCGGCCTGGGCGGCTCGTTCAGCCAGCGCGCCGTACGCGCGCTGCGCGGCGAAGACCTCAAGGCCGTCCTGGAGGTCACCTACCCGGTGACCCAGTCGATCCTTCAGGCCAAGCACGACGCCGCCGAGGCCCGGCACAAGTACGCGATGCTCCAGGGCCCCGGCCGCGAGCTCTGGAGGGGCCGCAGCATCGAACACGTCGGCCCCGGTCAGTGGCGCACGGCGTTCCTCGACGGTGAGCCCGTCCAGGCCACGGCCGAGGAGTGGGAGAAGCAGTTCATCGAGTTCTACGAGTCCAAGGAAGGCTTCGGCGTCACGGTCAACCCGGACTACGTGGCCCGCGTGGCCAGCGCGCTGGAGGACGCGAAGACCGGGCTCATCCGCAACCTCGAAGAGGACCCGTCGCTGGCCGGCACCGTGATGGACCGGATGGCCTACGGCGGTGGCTTCGAGGCGCTCGTGCAGGCGGCCAAGAACCGCGAGAGCGTCTACGACGGCGAGAAGAACGAGCAGTTCGCGTCCTCGGGGACCCGGAAGGCCCGGGCGGAGATGTCCCGGCAGCTCGATCAGCTGAGCTCCGCTGAAGCGCACAGCCTGGACAGCGCTGCGATTGCCGTCGATGACTCGGTGGTCAAGCGAGACGTGATCTCTCAGGACGCGGGGGCCTCCCGCACCCGCGGCTCGCACCGCCGCTCTGCGCATGCCGTGGGCGTGGGCGCGTCGCGCCCGCTCTACACGCCGAGCATCGAGATCGATCAGCCGCAGAGCGACGACGACTACGGGATGGGGTACTGAGATGGCACAGCGCAAGGAACTGGGAACGGGCCCTGCGGGCCGCCCGCGCGCGGCCAAGGAGCTTCCGGTGGACGCCGATCGGCAGCAGGGCGACGAGCCTCAGGGCAACGCGTACGCCTACCGGGACTCGCGTTCGAACGAGCCGATCGACGCCGAGGTGATCGACGAGCCCGGACCGGAAGGCGCAGACGGTTCGCGCGTCTGGCGCGAGCGGCTCCGGGACCGTGCCCGCGGGTGCTTCGGCGCGAAGACCCGGGAGCGGATGGCCGACCGCGAGCGCGTGCACTGGATCGACGTCGACCGGGCAGAGGACGAGAGCGAGGGCCTGAGCCAGCGCGAGCAGCTGCTCAAGCTCCGGGCGGAGACGCGGCTGGCCGGCGAGAAGTACATGGCCTCGCTGAGGGACTCGAAGCTGCTGGTGCCCGGCTTCAACGACGAGGAGCGGGCGCAGGAGCTCGGCGTCATGCACCACGTCTACATGCAGATGATGATGCAGTCGTGCCTCAAGCCGCTCTCGCGAGGGGTGAATGCCAACTCGATCGTTCAGGCCGTCGGCATGGTGATGGCGATGCGGATGCTTGCCCCGGACTTCAAGAAGGAGATGGACAGTTACCTCCAGCCCTTCAAGGACAAGATCCAGGAGCGCATCGACACCAGGACCCGCGGCATGATCGCCTCTGCCGAGAGCGGCATCGCACACCGGCAGAGGATCTTCAAGAATGTGCCGAGCGACGCCCGGCGCGAGCGCCTCATCGGCAGCACCGATCCGCGTGATCACCTGACGAAGAAGTGGCGCAAGCGCTTCGACGCCATGCAGCACCGCGAACGCGGTCACCGGGAGATGTTCACTCCGGACTCGGCGGCCATGACCGAGGTCGCGCTCATGGAGAACGCCTTCTGGAAGATGCGTGAGCCGGGCGCGGATGCCGGCCTGATCCGCGACAGCTACCGGGCGATGCGCAAGCGGCTGCACGAGCAGATGAGCGAAGACGGCCTGGAGCGCCAGGAGGTCGTCCAGCGCGCGCGGATGATCATCGGCGAGCGGATGGAGTACGAGCCCGAGCTGCGCACGATGTTCAACGGCGTGGCCCACGGCCGGATCGTCAAGGCCCCCGCGCACGAGGAGCGGATCGCGGGCTCGGACAGAGTCCGCACGGTCTGGAGCGGGGAGTTCGACGACCAGCTGGGCCAGCGTCTGCCCGAGGACGGGATGTTCACGCTGCGCCGGCCCATGGACGCGGACGCCCACCAGGTCCAGCTCGCCGAGACGATGAAGACCTCGATGCTCGACGCGCTGGGCCGCGGCGACCAGGAGGGCTACGGGGGCAACATGCTGGGCTACCTGGTCGGCTTCGCTGCGCAGAAACAGGGCCTGGACACCAGCGGGCTGCCCGACATGCTCCAGCACCGCCTGGATCAGTCCGAGGTGATGATCGCGAGCATGGACATCGACGGTCTTTCGCCCGAGGAACAGCAGCGGGTCTACTCCAACGCCTACGTCGACGCGATGGAGGCAGTGAACGAAAAGTACCCGGAACTTGAGGCCGAGTTGAAGCGGAGCCTCGGGGAGAACTGGCAGCAGACGCTGCAGACGGCGGTCGACGACCCGGGCGGCTTCTTCGAGAAGCAGCGGCTCAAGCCGCGGTCGCGCCCTACGGGCCCGTCGTCCGAGCGAGAGGCCGGCCCGCAGAACGACGGCCCGAACGCTGAGGCCGATGCCGAGGACTACCAGCCCGCCTGAGGGCGATCCGAGAACACGAACAAGGAACAGGAGGACGGGACATGAGCCAGGAACAGAATGAGGGACAGCAGGTCAGGTTCGGATCGCGTTTCGCGCAGATGTTCGGCTACGTCACGCCGGAGGACCGGAGCCGATGGAAGCAGCAGCGGGCCCAGAACAAGCCGAACGTCAACGCGACCAAGCAGGTCACGAAGTCAATGCTGGGCTCGATGATGGAGTTCGGGGAGCGCAACATCGGCGCGAAGCTCGATGCGGCCCACCGTGTGGCGGCGCAGCGGCGGTTCGAGGAGTCCCACGACAAGGTCGTGAACCAGCGCCGCGATCCGAACACGCGGAACATCATCGAGTCGGTCGACTACGAGCCCAGGGACGACCGGGAGGAGATCGAGTCGGATCTGGAGCTCTAGCCGAATGGACCACGACAAGCGTAGCGAGCCGCACTCGATAAACCATCCCCTCCTTTTAGACTCGTGACTATCTTCGATAGACTGGTTTCTAAGCGAAACCGAGGTATGAAGGACGACAGGACAGGGTGTGGGTATGGAGACGACGACGAATCCGCGTGTCAGTAAGCGCGAGTTCATCTCTCGGGTCGCGACTCGCAGCGGGTTGCCGGTCCGGACAGTGAGCAAGGTGTACGAGTCGTTGCTCGGCGAACTCACGGGCGCGGTCAGCTGTGGAGAGACGGTTGTGCTCACGAGCTTCGGCCGCTTCTACCGACAGGATCACAAGGGCCACAAGGTGCGCTTCGGCAAGAGCAATGTCGACGACTACGTGGTGCTGAAGTTCTCCGCGTCGAGCAGCTTCAACCGTCGGCTCGGGGGCAACGAGGATGAGATCTCACCGGAGACCTACGGGATGATCGAAGATGCCGACGAGTTCGAGAACGCCATTGAGGATCGTGAGCTGCGGGCCGCGTCGTAGGCGATGAGGAGCCAGCAGAAAAAGAGAACCCCCGCAATGCACAAGCATCACGGGGGTTCTTTCGTGGTGGGACGGGCCCAGTTGAGAGGCTTAGTCGTCGGCGATTGCGAAGATCAGAATGAGCACGATGACCGGGACGAAGAGCACGCCGGCTCCGGCGAGAAGATGCTCCCACCCCAGCGGCGAGTTGATCCAGTCCATGAAGTCGTTCCACAGGCCGGCGACGGTGTCTGCGATCGAGCCGAAGAAGCCGGCCACCCATCCGACGATGACTGCCAGGCTGACGCCGCCGATCAGGATGAGGGCGACGATGAGGCGGGCGCTCTTGAACATGGTCTTGAAAATGGTGCCCCGCCCTACTTCCGGTCCTCGAAGAGCAGGTAGTGCAGCCCGATGTGCGGGGTGACGAGGGCCGCCAGTGCGATCCAGGCCCGACCTGGGTCCTCGACCACCCAGCCGATGAAGTCCTTGACGGGTCCGACGTAGGCCAGCACGGGGGCGAGCACCTCAGTGCGGAAGATGACGTGGAAGATTCCGTAGGCCATGCCGAGGGCGATCGCCAGTCCGGTGCCGCGCCGTACGAAGAGGGCGGAACGAGGACTGATCCGCCGGCGGCGTCCCGCGGTTGCGCTGCACTGGGGTTCGGCATCCAGAGCTGCCGCCTGGGTCACTGGCTCGTAGTCGTACATCGCCACCATCTCGCTCTTATCGAATCGCCATTGCTTCCATTCTACGAGAAGCCTTCAATGGTAAGCAGAATCGCGGATTATAGGTCACTCGAACTGGAGGTCAGGCTTGCTCATGGATGGCGTGTCGAAGCTGCCGATCAAGCGCTGTCGGGGTCGTGAGGGACTCGCGATCGGCTCGCGCTGCGCGGCCAGCTCGGCGAGAGTGAAGCCCACGGGGCGACCGAGGCGCTGGCCGGCCATGTAGTAGGCCTGCCCGTTCGCGCGTTCACCCGGGGCGATGATCTCGCGGGTGACGGGCTCGCCCGGGCGCTGGGGCGCGCGCTCCCGCCAGACGATCCGGCGCGAGGGCTTCGCGTTTGGGTCCGCGCCGACGTACGTGGTCTCGCAATCAGAGAGGTCGGGATAACTGGGCATGTACTCCAGCGGGTGCGTGCTCGGCGCGCCCTGCTGGATCCGGCCCAGCTGGTTGAGAGCCACGCGCAGGAGCCGGTCCTCCGGTCCATGAGGGTGCATCACCGCGGCGTCGTGGAGCGTCTGGAGGTCCTGCCTGAGACCGGTCGTCGGCAGAAGGCGGATGGGAGGCTGACGCTCACTCATCACGCTTCTCCTGCTGGGCAGCACGATGCCCATCCGCCCACTGCTGACCGAGCGGGCCGAGGCTCTCGGCGAGCTCTTCGATGGTCATGCTCGCCTCGTCGGAGGCGTCGGACTCCTGGATGCGGCGGGAGAGCTCGGCCTGGAAAGCAGCCTCAGCGTGGACGCGGGCCGCGTGGTCGTACTTCAGGAGGCGCACGAACGCGGCGAAAGGGATGATCGCGACCTCGGGCTTGTTGTCGTCGCCGAAGATCAGCGGCGTGATCTCGCCGCGGCGATAGAGGTTCAGCATCGTGCCGAGGTCCTCGCACCTGAGCTGGTCGGTCGGGACGACATTGACGGAGAACTTCGGGAGCTCGGCGCCGGGGGTGTGGTTGTCGTGAGCGTTATCGTTGTGAGTCATAGCTTCAGCCTAATCAGCCGGGAATAGCTTGTCATCGACTCGCATACAACTTTGTTCGCCGAGTCAATAAGGGCATCGAATAGCAGATCACTCCACCTCTGAGAGGCGGTGCGGTTAGGAGAAAGAAGAGACCCGTGCCCCAGTCCCGCGTGGTGCGGAGCCGGGGCACGGGCCCTGATGGATGGACGGTCGCGACGAGCGCCGCGGACAGAACCTCGTCATCCAGGTCGGCAGTCCCGGCCGGGGGTAGGAGTCAGGGGCGGGCGGCCTGCTCGTCGCGGACGGCCATGGGCAGCATGGCGGCGGCCTGCGACCGGTAGTCCTCCAGGGCCTGGGCGTACGTCCCGGCCGCGGTGATCCAGCCGTACCGGGCGGAGTCCAGGCGGCCGGCCCGGAACGTGTAGCCGGTCAGGCGGCCGTGCTCGGTACGCTCGGCCTGGAACGCCTCTGCGTGCGGGTACCTACCGGCCACGCGGGCCCGGGCCTGGTCCTCGGTCATCTCCCCCGGCTGCGGGCGGTCGCACAGACCGCACAGGCGGGTGTTGGGCACGCCGTCGACCACCTCGTCCACGTCCATGACCACGTACACGCAGCACTCCCGGCACGGCACGTCCACGGGGCGCACGCGCCGGCGATACTCCAGCCGGTCCATGAGCGTGAAGCGGAGAGGTCCGGCGCTGACGCGGTCCAGGACCAGCCACACGTGGGCGTTGGTGCTCGTGTCCACCTGGAGGCCCTTGACCTCCATCGCCTGGCCGTCGACCACCACCAGGTCGCGGTCCTTGGCGTGGCAGGCCAGGCTCCAGGGGCGCGGCGGGTTGTAGAAGACTGCCGTGGTGTCGCGCATGGTCAGCTCCTCGCGGCTGCCGCGGCCGGGGCGGTAGCTCCCCGGGCACCCCCACATGACGCCCTGCTGGCGGTCGTGCTGGGCGAGCTTGCCGGAGGACAGCAGGGGCGCGGTGTGGTCGTCGTAGCCGCACAGGCCGGTCGGGCCGTCGTAGTCGGCCGGGCCGTGGAAGGGCACCTCCAGGCGGCGGCGCACCTTGGCGGCAGCGGCCTGGGTCACCCGGCTGTCCGTGCCCGCGTACGCCTCGGCGCGCAGGACGGCGCGGCGTCCCTTGGCCTTCCATTCCTGGTCGACCTGCTCGGCGACCTCCATCACCTGGGTGACCGGCACGCCCAGTTCGCCAGCGATCTCGGCAACCTCCACGGGCCACGCCTGGGCCACGGCGTCCTTGGCAGCGTCCAGGTCGTGGTGGAACCCGACCTTGCCGTCGCGGCGCTCAGCGTAGGGGGCCCAGGCGGCGTAACGGCCGCGGCGCATGCGGACGCCCTCGTCGTGGACGTTGCCCAGGAAGGTTCCGCCGCGGACGACCGCCCAGCGGCCCGGGCCGTCCTCCTTGAGTTGGACGGTGTCCTGGTCCAGGGCGGCCAGCATGCGCTTCATGGCCTCGGTGGGCTCGGCGGTCACCAGGGCGATGTGCTCGGCCATGGGCGCCTCGTCCAAGCTGGCGCGGCGGGCGAGGAGAGCGGCCTGCTCGGCCTGCCACCGGTACTCGCTGCCGTCGCCCTGGCTGACGACGTTGCGGACGGACACCCAGTGGTAGCGGGCGCGGGCTCCGTTTCCGGTGCGGAACGTCCAGGCGATGCGCTCACCGTCCGCCTGGTCGACCGACTGGAAGCTGTGGGCGGTGATGTGGCTGGCCATGACGAGGGTGCGGGCGGCGACCTCGGTCACCAGCTCCTGACGGCGCGCCCGGTCGTTCTGGTCGGCGCGGTGAAGGACGTGGGGGGCGACCAGGTCGGCGCCACCGTCGTCCCAGCGCACGGCCTGGTAGGCGTAGGGGGCGGCGCCGTCCGCCATGCCGAACGTGGTGCCTGTGCGCTCGGTGTCCTTGGCGCGCATGACCACCCGGGTGCCGTCCGTGTAGTAGGTCAGCTCCGGGTCGAACATGGTCGCGGCCGTGACGGTGTCGGCATCCAGGGGGCGCACGCGCCGCTCGATGTCGGCGACCTTGGCGGCCTGGTCGTCCTCCGCCGGGGCGGCCGGGGCCTGCTCGGCGGCGTCGGCGGCGGGGGCCTCGGTCTCGGCCGGCGGCTCGGTAGCCAGGACCTCCACGGCGCGCTTGCAGGGGCCGCACGCCTTGCGGTCGGCGGCCTCCTGGGCAGTCAGCTCCCGGGACACCAGTCGACCGCAGCCGATGGTGTGGGAGTGGAACGCGTCCTTGCGGACGTAGTGCACGGCCTTGCCATTGCCGACCTGGGCTGGGGCGGTGGTGATCGCGGACATGGCGCGGTTCTCCTAGTGGGTACTGAAAGCAAAGGGGTGCAGGGCGCGCATGGTTCGTGTGGCGCGCGGGCCAGAAGCGCTGCGGCGAGGCGCCCTCGGGCGGCCTCCTAGGCCACGCGCGCCCCGCCGTTTCGGTGTTCGGGGTCAGTCGGTGAGGTCGACGGCGAGGTCCGCGCCTTCGTCGGGGCGCAGCAGCCCGGCGAGAGTGCCGAGCGCGGCGGACAGGACATCGTCGTCCAGGTCGACGGTCGCAGGCCCGCCCTCGTCCTCCGCCTCGTGCTTGTCCTCGTCTTCGTCTTCGTCTTCGCGCAGCTCCACGTCGTGGAGGCGGTAGTCGGCATGGCCCATGCCCAACTTGGAGTCATAGGCCGTGAAGACGGCATGCGTGTAGCGGGGGCCGTCGGCCGGCGTGAGCAAGCGGACCCGGCGGGCGATCGTGTCACGCAGGGCGGCTTCCTCGGCCTCGGCGACGGTCTCCCGCAGCTCGGTCAGCATCACCGGGCCCACGGCGTCCAGGAGTGCCCGCAGGGCGGTCTTGCGGGCCCGTGCGCGGGCGTAGTCGGTGGCGACCTGGGCGCAGCACTGCGCGCGCCAGCACACGCAGCGGTGGCAGTCGAGGCAGTTCTGGGCCCGGTCGCAGCCGCACCGGCAGTCGAAGGGGCGGCAGTAGGCACCGTGTTCCGTCTTCGGTGCGGCGGGGATGGCGGCCAGGGAGCGGGATATCTCGGTGAAGTCGCGGTTCTCGTCCACGAGATCGGCGGCCAGAACCTGGCCTTCATTGCGGAGCTCCCCCGCAAGGTCATCGCAGGTCTGGCGGCGGACCACGAGGGCGTACGCCTCGACCTGCGCACCGATCAGCAGCGGGGGCAGAGGCCGGTCCGTAGGCGGCGCGGCGGCAGGCGGGGCGGCTTGCGGCCTGCCGGTGACGAGTGCCAGCGACGCGCCGATCAACTCGGGGTCCGGGCGCGGGTCCTCCCGCCAGCGCAGGATCGAGCAGCCGGACACCGACCCTTCGTCGATCTCATGCAATGTCGGCTCCTGCGCCCACGCTCGGTCCTGCCAGCCGTCCGGTGGCGGCGTGGCCCCGCCGCGGTCGTTGTCAGGCCAGGTGACGCGCACGGCGCGCTCGGCGATGTCGGCGGTGAACACCTTGGTCCGTTGGGTCATCGGTGTGCTCCGGGTGTGTGGTGGGTGCTGATGTTTGCTGCCCAGCCGGCGGGAGTGGCGAAGTCGTCCTCCGCCAGGGAGGAGGAGCGGGGCGCGGCATGGGTGCCGCGCCCCACCCGGTGGCGGGTGCGGTCTCACAGCAGCGTGTCCCGCTCTTCTTCCTCCCAGCGCGGCGGGCAGAGTTCGGTCAGGGCGTCAAGGGCCGCAGTCGTCTCGGGGCTGTCGCCGAGGTCGAAGGTGCACAGCTCGCTGCCGTCCTCGGCCACGAGACGGACGCCCGTGCCGTCCCAGAACGGCCCGCGCTTGCCGTCCACGGCCCAAAACCGTGCCAGAACCGGCACCATGGGGTACACCGGGTGCAGGTAGGCCGGATGACGGCGGATCTTGTCGGCCAGGACTTCTTCCCACGCGGCCTCGGCGGCATCCCGCGTCTGCCGCCACCGCTGAACGAGATCCTCCGCCGTACGGCGGCGCGCCATGTGCCATAGAGCCAGGTGGACCTCTGTTCCCAGAAGGGCAGGGCCCCGGGCGGCGAGCCGCTCCCGGACGGTCATGGCGGGCGGTCCTTCGGCGAACAGTTCGGCGAGGTAGCTCGTGCTTGACGGCGTGGTCGGAGGGAACTTGCGCACGACGGAGACCAGGAGTGGCACGAGGGTGCTGAACGGGCCTGCGGCGTGCTGTGTTCCGTGCGGGGAGGCGAGGCGGACAGGGTCCTCCGGCAGGGTTCCGGACTCGCCGCACTTGGGGCACGCCCAGGTCCAGCCGACGACGGGAGCGTGGATGATCTGGCCGTCCTGGATGATCCAGTCGAAGCGGTCGGCCAGGCTGTGCTCGTCGGAGGCGACGAAATCGGCGTCGAACAGTTCGTCAGGCACGGTGAGTTCAGACATCGGTGGGCTCCCCTCGGCTGGTAGTGGGCCCCGGCAGCGCCGGGGCATCGAATGACGAGGTTTCGATGGAGGGCTCGGCACCTGTCAGCCGGACGACCTCCAGGACGTGGGCCTCGATGTCGGCGCGGGCCTGGGCGACGACCTGCTCGCCGGCCTCCACGAGCGAGTCGACGGTGAACTGGGCGTTGTTACCTGCGCCGGCGACGGCGCGCTCCAGTGCGTTGAGCGCTTCCTTGGTGGCCCTCACGCCCTTCTTCTCGTGGATCGCCTCGTGCAGCGCCGCGGTGGCTGCTCTGACTTCGGCGTACATCCGGTCGGTGACCTCGCGGACCTCCCTCAGGCTTTCGGCCGTACGGGGCTGATGAGGGATCTCGGGTACGAAGGCGTTGTGCTCGGTACGCCGGATGGTCACCGGCACGCCGCTGCCGAGACCCATGGAGGACACGAGCGAGCCCCACTGCGCGAGGCTCATCTCGATCTCCACGAGCTCTCGGCCTGGATGGACCCAGTCGTGGTTAAGGTCGCGTTTGCGCGTGGCCTGGTGGACGGAGAGCGAGATGGTCTCGTTGTGGAGCAGGTCGGACTGGAACAGCGAACGACCTGAGCCACTTCTTCGCGTCACGACCGCGACGCCGAAGGCGGGGTGGATCTCGCTGTCACCTTCTGCGTCGAACGCTGGGTCCTGGATCGGACGGCGGCTCATGACTGCACCGCCTCGGTCGCCGGGTGGTTGGCCCGCCGTCGTGGGTGGCCGAGCGCGCGGAAGCTGCGCGCCAGGAAGCCGAGGAAGCGGTTGCTGAGGCATGTGGACTCAGGGGTCTCAGCCTGCTGGGACTGGTGCTCGCGGTAGAGCCGCACGGCCAGGTCGATGCAGTAGCAGGTGAACAGGAAGTGGATGTCGTAGTCGCACAGGTCCCACTCCCAGGTGTCCTCGCCGAAGATCTCGCTCTGGTCTTGGAGCCACTTGTGTGCCTCGGACTCGCTGTCGGCATGCCACTTCGCATCAGCGAGGATCTCGGCAGCGCGTTCGGCCGGGGACTCCCGCTCGATGGCAATACCGGCAAGTTCGTTCCAGTCGTGCTCCTTGGCGAGCCGATCGAACTGCTCGTCCGAAAGGTCGTCGGCGCTCCAGAGGCGGTCCACGGCAGCCGCGGCGGCGGCGCGGCGCTGACGCGCAAGCGTCGTGTGGGAGCTCGAGTCGAAGTGCTTCGCTCTGGCCTCGGCCGCCCAGTGTGTCTTCAGGAGCTCCAGCTGTGCTGCCTCGTCGAGCCCGCGCAGCTCATGGAACTGCTTCAGCAGCGTGAGCTGCCGCTCGTGGAATGCCTGTGCCTCGTCGCCGAGCTCCTCGTTCTCCGCCAGGTGCTCACGCACCAGCTGCAGGAATACGTCAGCGTCGTACTTCTTCACCTCGTGCGAACGGCCGCCGCAGAGCTTCTGGGCCCAGTAGCGCACGTCGATGCTCGGCGCGCCGTCGGAGTAGTAGTCGCGGCGCCTCCTTGCGATGCTAAGAAAGTCGATCATGTCCAGTTCGCGGGTGAACATGTAGCCGTCGGCGATGTCGCCGGAGGTGGCCAGGTGCCCCGGCCAGGTGGTGATGTCCCAGGACCACATGCGGGTGCCGGGCTTCTGGATCCGCAGATGGCGGTAGAGACCGTCATCGTGGGGCACCACGAGCTGGTGCTCGGCGGTTTCGCGCAGGAAGTCCGCGTAGGCGTGGGCGTAGGGGTTGGTCGGCTTGGTCATGATGAGTGTGCTGCGCTTTCTCTGACGTGCGGTGGGATGTTGTGGGTGAGGTGGCGAGCACGACGGCATGACGAAGCAGGGGCCTCCGTGGAACGGAGACCCCTGCTTGTTCTGCGGGGCTCAGCTGACCAGCACGCCTTGCTTCTCCTGGGCCGGGAGCGTCGCGAGGACGGCGTCGGCCACTTCCTTCGCGGGGGTGTCGAGCGGTATCTCGCGCTCGTACCCGTGGCCCCAGGAGAAGTCCTGGAACTCCGCAGTGCCGGTGAGCGTGATGGCCTCGATGGGATACGAGCGGTCCGGGAGCCAGACGTTCACGGTGGCTCTGCGAAACTGGCAACCGCCGCACCATGCCTGCCAGCGCAGCGGGTGGGTACTCGTCGCTGCGCCGCCGGATTTCGACGAGGTGGACCGGGCGCCCGGTGCAGGAGAGGGGCGTCAACGGTCGTCGTCCAGGGGCTCCAGGACGTCGGCCGCCGTGATGTCGCCCCGGATCAGCAGGAGGGCGACAGCGTGGGCCCGGTCGTGCGTGCCGGCCTTTTTGTAGATGCGCCGCAGGTGGGTCTTGATCGTGTCCTCGGAGAGGAACAGGTCCGCGCCAGTCTTCGCGTTGGACATGCCGCGCGCCACGCGGACGATGACCTGCTTCTCGCGGTCGGTGAGCGGGTCCGTCAGTGAGGGCGGGAGCGTCCCCAGGTCGCGCAGGTGGCCGAGCCTGCCCCGGTGGAACGCCGCCTCCAGGTGGGGCCTGACGGCCCGCAGGTAGGTGGCGACGACGTTGCGCTGCGACAGCCAGGCCGCCCGCGTCTTCTCTGTGGCGTCGGCCAGGTCGTGGGTCAGTTCTTCGCGCCAGGTCGGGGGGCGCATCTCGGTGGGTTGGGCTGAGGGCATGTCAGCGCTCCTTGCGCTTATGAGTCTTCGAGAATTGCTGTCGAATGCATGCCGGTATCGACGAACTCAACGTCGGGGTCCATGTAGGCGGCAGCCCACACCGACCAGCCCCTCGCGGTGCCGACCTCGCGGATCTTCACGGACCACTCGCGCAGCAACTCTGTGTCGGAAGCCGCCACCAGCGCTTCGGGCGTCTGGGAAGCGGCGTCGTGCCGCTCGGCCCACTGTCGGAGGATCTCGATGAGTGTGTCGCGGGCGCTCACTGGGTCTTACCTCCCTCGGCTTCGTCGAGGATGAGCGCGGCTGCCTGCTTGGCGGACAGCAGCCCGTTCCGCTCCGACACGGCGCGGCGGATCCGCTCGGCCTCGGCCGTGTGGCCGTGGGCGTCGAGCAGCGCGGCGGCGTGCTTGCCGTGCATGCCCCGCCGGGTCTTGGCGACGTCGAGGATGAGGCGGACGGCCGGGTTGCCGTCGATCCGGGCCTGGTTCCATGCGACGGTACGTCCTTGGTGCACCTGGGAGTTGCGGGCGCGGGTGCCGCCGTGGCTCGTGCACAGTTCACCGGCCGCCGAGCCGCAGTCCGGGCAGGCGATGGCGAGCGGCGGCAGGTTGGCGCGCTGCCAGTCGTTCGGGGTCAGGTCCATCAGGCGTAGCCGCCTTTCTGCTCTCCTCGGACAACTCGCGGTTGTCGCGTTCCTGAGTCTCCGGGGAGGTGTAGCGACCGGAAGTGTTGTGCTTCTGCACCGCAGTTCAGGCGGATGATCCAGGCCATGAATTTGCTCCTGATGTGTGTCGGGGTGGTCAGTACTTCTTGCGCCGGCGCGCGAGACGCCAGCAGTAGAGGGGGCTCGGCACGCGGTTGGACTTCCTCCGGTTGTGCCGGCGGCAGAGCAACTGGCCGTTCCACAGTTCAGTCGGCCCACCACGGCTCCAGGGGTGTATGTGATCGGCCTCGGTCCCCGGTGCCTGGCACCGCAACCACAGGGGCGGCTTGTGCTCGCACCGGCCGTTGGCCTGGCGGATGAGCTGCCGCTTCTGGGACCAGCTGAATAGCCGGGCAGGGTCCCGCCAGCGCCGCTTACGACCAATGCCGATGGCGAGGCACAGGATGCCGAGCGCAGCGACGGCCAGGCAGGCGGGCAGCACAGTCGGATCTGGCTGCATGGCGCTCAGTGCGGGTCGTTGCCGAAGGAGATCAGCTCACGCCTGGTCGTCCAGAACAGGTCCTCGGAGTCGATGACCGTGACGAGACGGGCTTTGCCGAGGCAAAGGTTGGCCCTTCGGGGCTCACGATGCTCTGCGCCGGGGTCGGGCTCGGAGACGATGCGGTACTTGGGCATGGTCGAAGGCTGCTTTCTGTACAGGAACGCGTGAGCCGGACAGCGAACCGCCGAGGAGACCGGAGTGGCTCCTCGGCGGTTCGGATGGGGGCGTCCTCAGAAGTCGATGGAGTACTTCGGGGGACGGCGCAGGGTCACCGAGGCGGCGCTCAAGTCCTTTTTGTCGTCGGGCGACTTGTCGTCCTCGTCGCGGAGGTCGGTGAGCGTGAAGGCACTATCCGGGAGCAGGTACCCGTCCTCGGACGGGACGGCGTCGCGCATGCGGAACTGCAGCCCGGTGCCGGCGGCCCAGTCGTTGATGGTCTGCAGGCTGTCGCTGTTGAACAGATCGACACGGCCATCGAAGACGTCGGTGTCGCCGTTCTTCCAGGTGATGTGGGCCTCGATCTGCGAGCCGGCGTGCTCGCTGCGCTTGATGTTCAGGTCCCCGATCACCTCAGCGAACGACTCGCCCAGGCGCAACTCGAAGGCGATCGCCCGCAGGTGGTCGAAGTTGATGTCGTACTTCCGGGAGAAGTCGACGATCTCGGCCACCTGCTTCTCGGCCACTCCGGGCACCTGGTCACGCAGGTAGGTGGCGACCGTCTCGGGCCCGGGGTAGGCGAAGCGCATGTGGTAGTGGAAGCGTCCGGGGCGGTTGAGCATGTAGTCGTTGACGCGATGCAGCTCGTTGACCGACAGGACGTAGAGGCGCTTCGTCGTGCTCAGCCCGTCGAACAGGCTCAGGAACTGGTTCTGCGACTCGTCGTCCTCGTTGGAGAAGACCTTCTCGAACTCGTCGAAGACGACGACGACTTCACCCAACTCGTCGAGGAAGGCGGCCAGCCCCGGCGTGTCGTGCTGCACGAGCACGGTGGGCAGCTTGTGCTCCTCACGCATCCGCTCGGCGAGCAGGCGGAGCATGAGGCTCTTCCCCATGCCCTTGTCGCCGGAGAGGATGACACCGAGCGAACGGTCCATGGCCGAGTAGCCGGTGACGATCCGCCGCACGCGAGAGGCGTGGCTGCCGTAGACGGTCTCTTCGGCGGATGCCAGCGGCTCCGTCTGGCGCAGGCTGTAGCCGGTCATCTGAGAGAAGGCGATCGTGTAGGTGGCCACGGGCAGATCAGCGAAGGTCTGTACGGAGTCCCCGTAGAGGCGGAACTCCCCGCCAGAAGCAACGATCGTGGATGCGGGCATGAAGGCTTCTCGCTTTCGCAGGAGTTGAGTGAAGGAAGTGTCGGCGGGGCAGCGGCACTCAGCGGATCGGAAGCCCGCTGTTGTCCGGGGTAACGGGGGCGCACCCCTGCTGGCCGCTTCGACGAGCCGCGCGGTGCTCGATGCGGTCAACCACCCTGCAGGCCACGCGCTGTGACCATTCGGTGCGTATCGGCCCGCGAACGGTGCGCCGCGTTCCTCCCCGCTCAGCGCGCCGCTCGGCGGGCAATCGGGACGCCAGCCAGAGCGGTTCGAACGGCAGAGCTGCGTACGGTGCGAGCGATCTGCGTGGCCTCTTCCGTGTTCCGGTTGACCGCCCTCACGTGCGATCCGCCGGGAAGTTCCAGGGTTACGTGGGCGACGTTGTGGAACCGCTGCCAGGGCCCCTGAGTGGTGTGGACACCCAGTACCCGGGTGATCCTGGCAAGGGTGACGGTCTGCTTCAGGAACAGCCCTCGCCAGCCGGCTGCGAAGTCCTGCGTGGAGCTGACGGCGCAGCCGCGCCACCACAGAGTGCACCAGCGGGCCCGTGGGGAAACCCGCACCGGGTTGTCCAGCAGCTTCAGTACCTCGGGCCCGTAGATGCGTACGAGCATCTTCTCGGCCTGGGCCCGGGTGGTCACCGGGACAAGGAGAAGATCCTTGTGGCCCACGATGCCGCCGGTGACCTTCACCCAGTTCCGTGAGCGCCAGAGCAAGGGCTGGTGCACGGTGATCGAGGAGATCCGGTCACGCTGCCAGGTGTACTGCCTCTTGTTGAACAGCCCGCTTTCGGTTCGGTAGCCCACCTCTACCTCTCGGACGATCCACCCGTGGTACTGCGGGAATCGCTTGCCGGTGGCGTGCCAGGCCGACCGCAGCCAGGGCAGGGCCAGACCGAGCGTGAGGGCGTGCCCGGAGATGATGAAGGGGACGAAGCTCGTGGCTCCGCCAACGCAGAGACCTGTGATCACCTCGGCGTCCAGCAGGATCGAGAGCGCCAGATCCGTGGCGCTGACCCGGGCGACGACACCCTCGTCGCTCCGCTTCGCCGACGAAGCTCCGGTCCGGACCACCACTGCGTCCAACAGCCGGTTTGCGGCACGCGACCCCAGGTAGGCCAGCTTCGTCGGACCATTCGCCGTGCTGAACGTCATGGCCCGGACGCCGATGGGGCGGCCGAACAGCGGATGCTCGATGTCCACGGTACGGATCTGGCTGAGCTGGATACGACGCTGCACCTGCCACACCAGGCCGTAGCGGTAGTCCAGGTGATCGGCAGTCAGAGTGAAGGCCGTGTTGCGCCAGGAGGCGAACACGAGCGCGATGAAGACCGTCGCCATGACTGCCGCCAGGGCTACGGGCCCCCAGAGTCCGTACTTGTCCGCGACCTTGGCGAAGATGTCACGGTGGTCAAAGACGAACCATCCGATGACACCGATCAGCACCCACGCCCTGCGTACGGCCGTGACGGGGTGCAGGCGGCCGGACTCGATCACATCGCTCACAGCTCGACCGCCCTTTGCCGGGTGAGTTCCATCAGTTCACTGCGCAGCCGGGCGCTTTCGTCGGTGGTGACGGGGCCGATGCTGGAGTGCTCGTGCACCCCGATGGAGATGCTGACGTGTGCCAGTCCGAGGCGGCGGGCCCAGAAGCCGGAGGAGACCTCGACCAGTTGGATGCGGCCGTAGGGGAAACCCTCCAGGGAGCGTTCCAGCAGACCGTGCCGTACCAGTACTTCCTCCTCGTCGAGGCGGTAGCCGGTGAACTGCCACCGCGCCGGAAGCCGGGACCAGGACCAGGCGGCTTTCAGCGGGAAGACGGCCGTCGTCAGGGCCCAGAGTGGATTCCAGCCGAGCCACCAGGGCATGAGCAGGCCGAGGACGGTCGCGACGATGGCGGTGAGGATGACCGCCGAGGTGACGATCTCGATCCGCCACAGGGTGATGACCTTGCGCGGCAGCTTGGTGAATTCGACGTCGTCCGGCTGGAAAAGCGCGTCCTGATAGAGGTGATCGGTCACGAGGACCTTCTTCTCCCTTCCTGGCTTTATGCACCGCCTGAGGCGCACCTGGCGCGTCACGACGGATTCTCCGTCTCGCTCGGGGGCTGCGGGTGCGGAACGCCGCTGTTCTTGCCAGCCCAGTCATGGTTGCGTTCGGCGCCGCACCAGCAATGGTCGAAGCTGCCGATCGGATGGCCGGGGAAGCCGATGCCTCCGCTGCCCTCGTCGGCCTGGCGACGCTGGCCGGACGGGCGCCACGCTGCGAACTTGCCGGCCACGGCACGGATGGTTCGCTCCCGCTTGGGGAACGGCATGATGGACAACCTCCAGTTCAAGCTGAGCAGTTCAGGGCCTTGGCCTCGATGGCTTTCAGCCCGGCTGCTCAGATTCGGCGGCGTCGTTGATGTCGAGGCTAGGAGTGCCGCTGGTGTCAGCGAAGTCGCCGGAGTCGCTCCCGCCGGAGCTGGGCAGGCCAGTCGCGCTGGGGCCAGGTGGCAACCGGGGCCCGGCGCAAGTGCGGTAAGTAGGCGTGCGCCTGGCGCGGTCCGGGTGGTCTCGGTGGCATGCTGCGCGAGCGTGGAGGCTGCTCACGGGTTCAGCGGCAGTCGGGCTGGCTAGTCGCTCCAGTCAGCCGGGCGCTGTGCGAAGTACGTGATGACCGGCCCCGCGTCGTCGAAGGTCACGGTGACGCTCGTGTCGTCGCTGTCGATGTAGACCGGCTGCTCCGCGTACGCGCTGCGGATGTCTTTCTCAGAAAGGGGATCCGCGGTTTGCTGATCGGCCTGACTGACGCCGAAAACGCCACTCACACGGACATACAGGTACGCCACAACAGCTCCAAGGTCGGACGCGGGAAAAATTCGGGTGGACCAGGCCGGCAACCCTTGCCGGGGCCGTCGGGCAGGGCGGGCCGAGTGCTCGCAGGAGGCTGCGGACGAGCGCTGGCCTGCTCTCGATGTTCAGCGCGTGTGTGCCCGACGGGCGCTGCGCGCCGCGCAGTTGGTCAGAAGATCTCGCCGATCACGTCAAAGATGTACTGCGCGATGACGGCCGCAGTGCCCGACGGCAGGAGCCTGGTGTCGGTGTCCCCGTACTGCGTGTACGCCTCGTCGATGTTGCGGATGCGGAGCACGCCCTCCACCTCCTCGTCGGGCGCGATGGTGAAGTACACGGGGTCGCCGTTGCTCAGGAGTGCCGTATCGGGGGCGGTGCCCGGCTCGGCACCCCACTGGTCACCCAGCAGCTCCACCGCGGCGCGCGCGACATCGTACGCAAAGTTCTGCTGCTCGGTGCTGTCGGCCATGGGGCGTTCGTCCTCACTCTCGCTGATGGGACATCTCAGGGGGCGCGGGGCCCGGCGACCTGCTCATGGTGGGCAGAGGCCTGACGGCGCACCGCCGGGCGGAGCCGCGGCGTCGGTGCGCTCCCACGAGGATTCGAACCTCGATCTCCGGATCCGTAGTCCGGCGTCCTCTCCGTTGAACGACAGGAGCCAGCGGCCGCGTTGGGCGGTGCTGCGTACCCTCGGCGGGATTTGAACCCGCGACCTCCCCGATGAGAGCGGGGCGAGATAGACCGGACTACTCCACGAGAGCAACAGCCGTGTTCCCCGGGGCGGCGTCCCCGGGGAACACGGGGGTAATGGCGGTGCCCCAGGGAGTTGTGCGGCTCGGCGATGCGGCCCTGGTGGGCGCCGAGTGTGGCGTCGACGAAGGTCTGGGAGCGGCGGAACAGGCCGCCTCGCGTGAGGGTGTGCATTCCGCCGGAGAAGAAGCCGCGCCGACCAGGACCTTGCCGTCGTCGTCGAGGTGTGCCGACGGGCTGAGGATCTGGTCGCTCAACCGCTGGACGGTGCCGTCGGCGAAGCAGTTCTTCATCAAGCAGGAGCGGTCGATCACGAGGTAGACGGCGGCGCGGTCGCCGAGGCCATCGCTTTTGCGGAGGCTGCTGCGCGCCGCTCGTGTGACATGGCGGCGCGGATCTTCTTGTGCTGGGCCCGTTGCGGGCGTGCGGGGCGGTGCTTGGCTCAGTGGGTCAGAAGCTCGTCGAGGAAGCTGTCGATGTCGACGGATTCAGACTCCCGGCCTGCGGGGACGACCTCGAAGGTCTTGGCGAGCCATGCCTTGACGGAAGCTGCCGGTCCTTCAAGGCGGGCGTATCCGTCGGGGGATTCCAGTTCGATGCTGAGGCAGCGGTTTTGGTGAGGGCCGATCGGAGTGATCTTCACGTCGCCGATGCCAGCGGGTGCGGTGAGGCCCTGGTCGAGCAGTTCCCGAGCGAACGTCCACCGGACCACCTTGTCGGGCGTGACGTCAAAGGAGAACTGCACCGCGTAGGGGTCGGTGTCCTTGTAATACAGCCGCACCGGGACGAAGACACGCGTGTCCGGGCCGGCCACGAGCGTCATGCGGATCTTCAGTTCCAGGCCGGGAAGGTCCATGGGTGGATTCCTGTTCTTCGGCGGGAAAGCGTGGTGGAGGCGGGCGGCGGGAGGCAAGGCCCGGCGCTGCTCAAACACCGCCGTGCCGCCTAGCTATAGCTAGGTCGCTGTGCGGGAGGGGGACATGGCGGGTGCGGCTTGCTACGCCTGGCGTTCTGCCAGAGGTAGTGCCAGGCTTCGGCGTGGCTCTCGGCGAGCGGTTCGTCGTACGCCTTCGTACCGGGCGCCCTGGGGCATTCAGGTGTGTGAAATGTGGAAGACCGCAGGGGCGGGTGTCTCGTTCGTCGAGAACACCCACCCCTGCGGCATGGGATGGCGGCGGTTGGTCAGACGGCCGCAGTGACCGCAGAGCGATCGTCGGTGTTGCCGGGAGCAGCGCTGTCATTGTCGTCCAGGAGGTCCGGATCGATGCCGAGGGCGCGAGCGGCGTTCCTCTTGTCGCGCTCGGTCAGAGCCGTCACGATCTGCTCGTAACTGCTCTGGATCGGCGGGTTCTTCACGGTGCCGTAGCCAAGTACGTACTGGCTCTTCATGGCACGAGTGAAGGCGACGTAGAACATCCGCTTGACGTCCTGGGTCATCTTCGTGTCCTCCCTGTAGAGGACGACAGCGTTGTCGAATTCGAGACCCTTGGCACCGTGGATCGTCGAAACGACCATGTCGGCCTTGGACTCGAGGTTCTTCCGCTTGCGCTCCTGGTTCCTCTGCTTGTTGATGTTCAGCTTCTGCTGGTTCCGCTGAATCTCGAAGGAGAGCAGGTTGTCGCGCAGCCGATCGAAGAACGCCTTGTGTGTGAGCGTGCCCTGGTGGCAGAGCGTGACCCAGCCGTTGATGGTCGCGCTGTTCTCGATCCACCACTCGGAGATCGTGCGCAGGATCGCCTTCTCAACGTTGGCGTTGGCAGCGTTCTTTGTCAGCTTGTCCATGTTGTCCTTGATCCCCTGGGAGACCACGAACGCGGCGTTGGCCGACGGTGCCTGCAGGACGTCGTTCCAGAAGAACTTGATGTACTTCGAGAAGATGTCCGTGGCGTAGACGCGATCGCTGACCAGAGAGGCGACGCGGCGGTCCGGGTAGCGCTTTTCGAGCACATCCTGGATCAAGGACACCTCGCGGCGCGAGTAGGCCAGGAAGGCCACCTGCTCGCCCCGGTCCAGGCACTTGTCCACGTAGTCGGGGATGACCGTGTTGCGCACGATCGCCTGCAGGTCCTGGGTGACGAACCCGATGAGTCTGGCCACCTCGCGGTACTCCAGGGTGACCTTCTCCTGGAACGAGTCCGCCGTGGGCATTGCGAGCGAGTTCGCCTGCAGCTGGATGTTGGCGAACTGGTTGGTCTCCAGTCCGCCGAGCACGACGTTCGCGAAATCCAGGATCTCCTGGTTGCTCCGGTAGTTCGTCGTGAGCCTGAAGGTCGCGAAGACCCCCGAGCCCTCCAGCGTGTTGAGCGCGCGCGGGTTCGCCGAGCGGAACTCGTACAGCGTCTGCGAGGCATCGCCGACGATGAACAGGGACTGAGCGTGCTTGGTGATGTACTTCAGCACGTAGATGAACTCAAACACGCTGTTGTCCTGCACCTCGTCGATGATGAGGTACTTCGACTGTACGTGGGCCGGCTCGGCCATGTCGTCGATCTTCTGGTAGCAGATGATGATCTGCAGCTCCAGCGACGTCTGCTCGATGCGGTCGAGCAGGGCGATCACCTCGTCGAAGTGGCTCTCGACGAAGGTGTTCAGGGCCGTGAACGCGCCGGTCCTGTTCTGGTCGACCTCCAGCAGGCGGTGGCGGAACGTCGCCGCGAACTGGCTGTTCGGGTAGAAGATGTCGATCGAGTTGATGATCGTGTCGATCGCCGAGACCTTGTGCCTCGGGTGGTTCATCGAGTAGATGTCAATGATCATCTTGGCGATCGTCATCGAGCCGACGTCCGGGTTCTTCTCGGTGATGTTGTCGGCAGCGGCGTTGGTGAACGAGAGCACCGTGATGTCCGAGGCGGGGACGCCGCAGGCTTCGAGGTACTTGATCCGTTCGAGGATCACGGTCGACTTGCCGGTGCCGGCTCCCGCCTGCGTCATCACCAGCGGCTCGTGCGTGGTGAGCGCGTCGAGCTGCTGCTTGGACAGGTAGGGCGGCAGATTCGGAGGCATGGCCGGCTGCGCAGGCACGATCAGCTGAGGCTTCATCTGCTCCAGATGGTCGAGCGTGTGGTTCATCAGCAGGCTGAGGTTCTGCTTCGACAGCTTCGTGGCGATCTGGTCGGAGAAGGTCGCATCCACCTGCTTGTGGATCTGGCGGTAGGCCTCCAGCGGGACGTTGTAGTTCTCCAGGTAGCGCAGCTGGACGGCGAGCATGTTCAGCTGCTGCTCCGTCGGGCCCGCGGGCATGTCCTGGATGTAGCGGCAGACCTCGTCGGCAATCGCCTCGGAGTCCCAGATCTGGGCCAGGCGCGTGATGCGCTCGTAGATCGAGTACTGGCGCATCCACTCGTCGAACTCATCGCCGAGGCTGGAGGCCGTCAGGCCGGCGGATGTGAGCACGTCCTGGACGTAGTCACGGGCGTTCTCCAGCGGGCTGGTGTCCCACTGCAGGAAGACGGCGGCGTGGTTGCCGTAGCCGACCGAGCGCGAGACGGCGGTCGCGCACTCCGGTTCGGGCAGCCCCTTCTTGAAGAAGTACAGCTCCATCCGGTACTGGATGACAAGGTCGCGCGTGGACTTGCCGCCGGACTTGTCCTCGTAGAACACGAGCGCCTGCGGGGTCATGTCGAAGACGACGTCCCAGTCGTCGAACTGGCTGGACGAAGTGTCCACAGCGAAGCGGTCGTCGGCGCGCGGGCTCGGCAGGGTGAAGGACCCGCCTGCGTTCAGGGCACGGCGCGTGATCGGCGCGAGCGGGATCGACGTCGTGGTGATGTCGTGCTGCGTCGAGCTCTGCTTGACCTCGATATCGGCGGCCATGGCGTAGGCGGTGTTGGTGGCAGTGTTGATCGGCAGCAGAGACTCGTTGAGCAGGCCAATCTTCTTGCCGTTGCCGGTGAGCTTCGAGGAGAAGAACTTCGGGTCGACGGCCTTCTGAGCAACGGCATTGGCCGAGAGGTCGAGGTCATCAAGCAGGACAGGCATGTCGTTGCCTTTCTTCAGTGGATCGAGAGGCGGATTGAAAGAAAGCACGAATCGCGTCGCACGGCGATTCCAACAAGAGGTGAATAGTCAATCGAATGCTCGAAGGCGAGCGAAAAACGCAGCGACGGAGCTGGGTCATGGGCGCAGGTACGAACACGGGGGGCTCTTGTCAGCCGACGAGCCCCGCCCGTGTTCCGCTCAACCCACCCGTCAGGGGCCGTTAGGCCCCTGAGTCCGGGGTATGTGGCGAAGCCACATACCCCGGACACCGCGCGCTACCCAGACGCGCGGTCGTTCATCAGCGGCAGCTCACCTCACTTCGAGGTCGAGTCCGAGCGCCGGTCGGGACCATCGACGGCAGCATCGCCGGCATCGAGATCCCAGGGACAGGCCGTGACGAGGGATCCTGCGGGATCGACCTCGATCAGGCCGAGCTTGAGGCCCAGTTCGCGGAGTTCATCGGTGCTTCGGACATGGGTGGTGAGGTTCGCTCGGGCCGCGGCGGAGAGATCCGTGGTTCGCTTCCGCAGCTCCAGGAGCTGGAGTTCGGGGAGCTTGGTGAACATGGCTGTTCTTCCTTATTGGGGGGGTGACGACGCGGAACTGTGGACCCGGGCGCAGCAAGGCCAGCAAGGAGGCCCGGGGGCACAGCCGGGTGGAGAGGGCGCGGGCTGGTGGCGCGGCCAGTGGCGTGAGCATGCGAGGGAATGAATGCACCGTCGCGCAGGGCGGGTTAGCCGAGCAGGCCTGCACGGATTAGCCCCGCCCACACCGGGTGCCGGCTGGGGGTCGGGATGCAGAGGCTGCGACATGTGCTGAGCTGACGATGGCGAGCGGGGCAGCGTGGAACGGGACGGATCAACGGGGAGCCAGGCCCGGGGGCAGGGTGGCGCGCTCCCGGGCAGGGTCGGGTCAGGGCTTGTCGCGGCGTAGCGTGACGCGGGGTTACTTCTTTGCGGCCCCGCTGGAACAGCTTGATCAGGCCGTCCAGGTAGGGCGTGGTCAAACTGTCTCGAAGGCGCCCTGCGCGACCGCAGCCTGCCGGCGGTGTGACGTACCGTTCCGGCGGCAACTCCCGGTGAACAGGCGCCCAGCCCGGGGCGAGTGTGGGGCGGGGGCAGCCTGTCTTCACTCTGCCGCGGTGACGGTCACGTTCACGGAGACCATCTGCTCGGCCAGCGCACGCAGCTGGGCGAGCTGCTCGGGGGTGAGGTGGTACCTGCTGGTCTCCTTGCTGGACGCCGAACTGATGGCGTCCACCGAGGTGATGCTCACGGACTTGAGACCCGCGAGGCGCTCGCGCTCGACTGCCCTGGCCTTGTCCTTCTCCAGCACATCCCACAGGAACTCGGCGACCTTGGCGGTCTTGCCGACCTTCCAGCCGTCGGCGCGGCGGACCTGATGGCCGTCCGGGTCCGTGATGACGATGGCGCCGACGTCCTCACCCCACATGCCGGTCAGGAGGACGGCGTAGCCGTTCTTCGTGACGGCCTGGGCCCGGACGGCGTTCTTGTACTTCCTGGCAAGGCTGGCGATCTCCGCAGCGAACGCGCTGCGCTGGTCGGTGGCCATGTGTCTCCTCCTTCTGATTGGTGTTCGTTTTCGCCCGGCAACGCCCGGTCGCCCGTGCCGTCCGGCGAGCAAGCCGCGTCTTTCGGGGTGGGTCGGCGCGGAACGGGGAGCGGGGTCCTGCGCCGGGATGGCTGGGGACGTTCCGCGCAGAGGGTTCCTGGCCGCCCTCAGGGGAGGCCAGACAGCCAAGGGCCCGACCGCTCCATCGCACGGTCAGGAGCTGCAGGGGCGTCCTTCTAGCCGGACCGCCATTGCGCCAGGCGGCGGCAATCCGCCCCAGGTCCAGCGGCTGGTCGGACGGGCAGCGGCCGCGAACGCGTGACTGGGGGCTTGGGGCTGTGGGGTGCCCTAACCGGGGGCGAATGCGGCGGCGGCTTCGTGTCGGCGCCGGAGTCTGGAGGTACGTACTGCTAGAACATAAAGAACCAGAGCAGGCCGGGGTCAGGCATAGTCACCGGGTGTCAGCTCGACGCCGGGCTCGACCCGGTACGACGACCAGCGCACGACCGTGTCCGTGTCGCCGACGATGTTGTACAGAATCTGCTTGTTCCGCGTTCCGGACGGGTACTCGTGCCAGTCCTCGGCGTACTCGCGAGCCAACTCCACAGTGGGGAATGGGATTTCGACCGGCTCGCCGTGGAAGTAGTGAGTGGCGAGGGTGCCCCCGATTGGCATGATGCGGAATCGCTGTCCTGCGGGAGGCAACTCCCCGTCGAAGAGCCACCCATCCGTCGAATACCAGCCCCTGGCCTTGCCGTTGTACTCGGCCTCAGCCTCTTCACGGGTCTCGTACGTGGTGAGCGTCGCCTTACGGTGCTCACGATGGTTGCAGGAGTCCGACCAGCCGGGCGTACGCACGTAGCAAGGCTTGGGTTGCGGTATGTAGCCCGGTTCCGTCTTTGCGCAGCAGGGCTCGAGGATGCAGACGGTGAACATGACACTCCCTCCTTTCAGAACGTGCCGTCGGACCGGCTCCGCGGAGCTTCGGCAGTACTCACCCTGGACCTAAGCGGAGAGCAGGCCGCTGCTCAGTCGTCCGACGGGGATGCCGAGGCTGTGCCGCCGGTCTGGGCAGCGAGCAGGTAGTCCTCGATCCAGGTGCGAACAGCCTTGTGCGCCGGCCGCGCACCCTGGGAGTCCACGTAGGTGGTCTTTTCGATGGCGCGCAGCTCGTCGTCGGGCATCGACGCGGGCAGCGCCTGGGCCAGCCGCGGCTTGGCCTCGACGATCCGTTCACGCTGCTGCTCGTAGTCGGCGGCCATGATCTGCCGGTAGGTCTGCCGGTCGATGGGGTTGAACCCCACGACCAGTGAGAACCGGCCCAGCAGTTCGGCGTCGAAGAACTGCTCCAGTGCCTTGTTGAGGCTCTGGTTCGAGATGGTCTTCGGGTTGTTGCCGAAGCCGATCATCTTGCCGTCGAGCGAATCACGGGCGGCGTTGGTCGTGCAGATGACCAGGGCCTTGGAGAAGTCCAGCATCTTGCCATGGGCGTTGCGGATGTAGCCTTCGTCGAACGCCGAGAGGAACAGGCGCTGCACGGCCTTGTCGGCCTTCTCGAACTCGTCGAGCAGGATCACCCGGTGGGGGTTGGACTCCAGCGTGTCGAACGGGAGCTCCTGGTTGGAGTCCGATCCGACATAGCCGGGAGGTGAGCCGATGATCTTCGACGTCGACCATGCAGCGTGGTACTCGGTCATGTTGAGGATGATCGGCTCGCTGCCGGTCGTCTCCGCAGCGATGATCTTGACCGCCTCGGTCTTACCCACACCCGAGGCCCCGGCGAACAGCCATGTCGTGGGCGTCTTCGTCGGGAACAGGTGGAGCTCTTCGCGGGCCAGACGGTCCGTGAGCTTGGCGAGCACGTCGTCCTGGCCCTGCAGGCGGCTGGTGAGCGTGGCGCTCAGCGCGGCGACGTCGAGGTCCTTGCGCTGGACGTTTCCGGTCATCAGTCGCTTGGCCACATCGCGCACACGGGTGTTCGTCAGCGGCACCTGCGGGATGGACCGCAAGGTCTGCGCGAGTGCCGTGTCGCCGGCGTTCTCGGCCTGGACGATGAGCTTCTTCTGCTCCAGGACCCGGTCAGCCATCGCGCGGTCGAGCAGCGTGATGGCGTTGTCCGGACGGTGCTGGCCAGCCCGGGAGTTCGCTTCAGCGATCTGCACCACCGAGGCCAGGACGTCGTCGGAGACCCCGATCTGGTGACGGTAGTGCGCCATCAGGCCGGGACGGACCGTGGTCATCACGACCAGCGTCTGCTCCACGCTCAGCTCGTCGACGATGAGCCGGGTGAAGCGGCGGGCGAAGGCCGGGTCCTCGTCGAAGGCCCGAGACTCGGTGCTGGTGGTCGCGCCGATGACGGACATGTCGCCGCGGGCAAGGGCCGGCTTGAGGATCTGCGAGATCTTGCGGCCGACGGCGTCGCCATGGCTGCCGGACCCTCCGGTGATCTGGTGGATCTCGTCCATGAACAGGATGGCCTTGTTCTTGGGGTCCGAGGCGAACTCGACGATCGCCTTGACCTTCTCCTCCAGCGAGCCGACGATGCCTGTCCCGGCGATGATGTTGGTGATGGGCAGCTCGTAGATCGTGTGGTCCTTGAGCTGGTCGGGAATGAGGGCGTCGCCGAGCGCTATGCGCCGCGCGATGTCCTCGATGATCTTCGTCTTGCCGACGCCGGCGGAACCGACCAGCAGAGCGTTGGGCTTGGTCTTGCTGATGATGACCGAGAGGACCTGCCCGATGAGCGTGTCACGGAACATGGTCGGATCGGCGTTCTTGAACTTCTCGTTGTAGTCGACGAGGAGCTCCTTGACGTCGTCGGCGCTGCCACCGCTGGACGGCAGTCCCACGGACGGGAACTGCGGAGGGAAGCTGCCGCCACCGCCGTTGCCCTTGTCGTCGTCGGAGCCGCCGGGTGTGAAGTTGCTGAGACCCACCGGGTCCTCCTTCGGTGCGGGTCGCTCGGCGTGGTGGCGCGCTGGGCGGATGCGCCACGGTGTCCCGAGCAGGGATATGGATGAGTGAGAGAGAAAGTCAGGGGTCGTCAAAAGCGGCACTGCTCTTGACGGTTTTCGAGGAGCGGCATGGTCAGCTGACCTCGATATCGCCTGGCACGGTGGTGGGTGCAGGCTTGGTGAGCGCGGCGGCAACCTCTTCGAAAGCGGCGACCGCCTTGCGAAGATCAGCGACGATCTCCGCGGCGATGTCGGCCGGGTTTCCGAGTTCTTCCGCGTCCTGGGCGGGGATGTCGCGCGCAGGCCAGACCGTGGGCCGGGCGTCGGCCGGACGGGTGGCAGGAATGGTGACGAGGACGGTGTCGACGGTCGTCCCGGACTGGGAGAACGCCCGGGCCGGAAGTGCTTCGACGAGACCACCGCGCTGTTCCACGAGCTTTCGGAAGGCTGTGGTGCTGCCAGTCTGTTCAGTGACGGTCCACGACATGACCGACACCAGCAGCCCATTCGGTTTCAGGAACCGTAGGGCGTGGGTGACGTGGGTCATGTCGGTGCCACGGGTGAACGGTGGGTTCATCAGCACCCGGTCGAAGCGAGGTTCGGCAGGGATGGTGAGGAAGTCAGCGACCTGCACCCGGCGCGCCACATGCGTATCGGACAGGACGGTGGCGTATCCGGGGTCCCGTTCGATGCAGTCCACGATCGCACCGCGGGCTGCTGCGGCTGTGGCTATGGCACCGGAGCCGGCAGACGGTTCCAACACGGTCATGCCGGGCTCAAGGGCGGCCAGAGCGATGAGCTGGTCGACAACGGGTTCGGGTGTGGGGAAGTACTGAGCGAGGGTGCGTTTCTCCCCCAGGGTCACGACCTCACCGGTGGCAAGCACTGGGGCGAGCGCCTCGGCGGCGTGGACGGGGAAGAGGTGCGCCCCCTCGGTCTTCGTCCATCGACCGCCGACCGCTTCGAGGACCTCGTTGACGCGCTGGTACAGGGTGGGAGCCAAGCGGGGGCCGACGAGCATCAGGCGATGGCCATCAGTCTTGGTACGGCCTGACAGGGCTGCGAGCACATCCGTGGGGATTCGCATCGGAGGTTCCTTTGGTGCGGCCGAGCAGGGATTGGATGGACGAGAGAGAAAGTCAGGGGTCGCCAAGAGCGGTGTCGGCCGGTGGAGTTGGTTGCACGGCACCGCTCTTGGCGGTTCTTGGGGCAGCAGGGTCAGACGACCATGCCGAGGAGCCTCTGCCGGATGCTCGGATCGATGTGCTGCATCGAGTCGGCGTAGCGTTTTGCCAGGTCAACCATGAACGACCAGTCCATGGCGGAGCACGGTGCGTAGTACAGGTTCTTCGGGTGGTCCTGACGCGTGGACGGCGGCAGCCAGTCGAAGTCGGTGACCATGAGCGAGAGCCTGCGCTGACGCATGCGGCTGGCGTTGATGTACTGCCAGATCTGCGTGTACTCCGTTCCGCCCGACACCTTCGGGATCCTGCGGAACTCCTTCCAGATCTGAGCCGTCGACTTGTTCTCCGTGCGCAGCATCACCTCCTGGGACAGGAAGTGGCTGAACGAGTTGAAGTACAGGTTGATGTTGAGCTTCTTGGCGATCCGGATGAGCATCATGACCGCCTCCTGGTAGTTCTCCTCGGAGATCGAACCGGAGGTGTCGATGTAGATGTGCAGGTCGGGCATGTACTGCACCGAGGTGATCCGGCCGGGCTTGTTGAAGTCGTCCGGGTTCCGGCGGTTGGCCTTGAGGAAGGTCGCCTTCGTCGTGCGGAAGATGTTCTGCGACTTGTTGACCTTGCCCATCCGGCGCAGCACACGGGTGATGTCCTTGAGCAGGTCGAGCTTGCTCGGCGGCTGCTTGCGGAACGCCACCTGGGCACTACGGCTGCCAGGCTGGCCCGGTTGCTGATTGGCTCCCAGGGCGGCGGCCCGGGCGGCTGCCCGTGGCAGCGATGTGAGCTTGGACAGCGACGTGTTCGAGACGACCTTCACCGGCGAAGCCAGCGACTGGTTAATGAGGTTCCACTCCCCCGTGATCTTCGCCGCGGTGGCCCGGGCATGGGCCTCGACGTTGACCAGGACGAGGGAGCGCGGGCAGAACAGCTCCCCGGCTGTGAACGGCAGGACGCCGGTGTCCAGGGCGGTGTTCTGCTGGCTGGCCTGGGCCCGCTGCTGCTCGACGTAGTTCATGAGCATGTGCACGAGCACGCGGGCGAAGGAGTGCTCATCGTTGGCGTCAGAGTCGTCCTTGCGCACCAGCAGCGACTCGGTGAGCCCCTTCAGGGACAGGGCCGTGAAGTCGTTGAGCAGCTTGGTGGTGGCCGGCGGCAGCGCGCTGGCCATCGTCTGCGTCTGCTGGGACAGCCAGATCTTGAAGTCGTCGAAGGCCGCGGAGGACTGGAACCAGAACCCGAGGGTGTCGGGGTGGAAGGTGTAGGCGATCGAGGCGAAGAAGGCGCTCTCGTCGCCGGTCCCCGCCAGCAAAGCCTTCGCGGCCGGGAGGACATCAGCCTGCGCGGTGTAGAGCACCCGCGGGGAGGGCGCGGGCATCTTGTTCTGCTGCCCGGCCTGGACGGCGAAGAGCTCGGCGACCGGCAGCGGTGTGCCCTGGTCGAAGTTGATCAGGGTCTGCCCGAGCAGCTCCTTGACGGTCTGCTCGCTGGCCACGTTCAGCGTTTCGCCGAGGCAGCTCAGGACCAGATCCGGGATGTCCCCCGTCAGATCAGCGCCCTGGGCGTCGGTGATGCTCGCCGGGGCGTTGGGATTCAACGGCTCCAGCAGCGGGTCGATGAGGGTCTGCTGGATCGCCGGCATCGGGTCGTAATCACCGGTGCACGAGATGGTGTGCAGTGCATCGAGTACGGCCGGCTTCTGGTTCGTGACGGTGATCGTCATGGGTCGTGGTCTCCTTCTGAGGACAAGGCAGCGGCAGAACGCCGCCGGTGGTGGGGAGTTGCAGCAAGGACTGCACCGCAGCAGTCCCCCACCACCAGTGAGCGAGCGATCAGAGGAAGGCCGAGAGGACCGGCTTGGCCTGGTTGACGATTGGAGCGTCGATCTCCATGAAGGCCTCCAGGTTCTGGCGGTCGATCTGCTGGCTGGTCACCATCTCGATGAGCGTGCGGGTGTGCTCCGGCTCGATCTGGGTGATGGCCTGGGCCAGCTGCTCGATGAGGCGCGCGTTGTCCTTGCTCTCCTTGAGCGCGTACAGCAGCGACCCGGACTTCTCGTTGTCGGTCAGCGTCGCGATGACCGCGGCCATGTCGGTCATCGTCGCTGCGGCCTTCAGGCTCTGGTAGCAGTTCGGCTTCGGGACGTTCACCCGGTTGTGCTGCACGCCGCCGGCGTTGCTCGCCAGGTCCTGGGCGATGGTGGCCACGAGCTGCGTGGTGAACATGGTGTCCCCGACGTAGGCCTCGATGGCCTCGTTCAACAGCGAGGTGTCGCGGTCGCCGATCTGGATCGGGGTGGCCAGGTACTGTGCCAGCTGCTGCGGGTCGGCCGCGTTGAGCCACTTCGACAGGTTGTCGATGGTGCGCGGCGTGGTGAGCTGGTTCATCTCCTCGCCGCCGTCGAACAGATCGGCCATCGTGACGTTGCCGTTGTCGTCGTCGTCCTGGCCGTCGGCGACGATGGCCTCGGGTGTTGACTTCTGGAAGATCAGCCCGGGGTGCTGCGTGAGCACCGCCTTCACCCAGGGGTTCATGTTGTCGCCGAGGACAGACATGAGGGTGGCGGCGTCGGGCTCGACGTGGAAGATCGCGAAGCGGGACAGGCTCGCCTCGTCGAGCGAGGTGACGTTGCCCCTGTCGTTGCCGGCCACGATGATGCGGACGTTCTTGGGCAGCTCGACGTACCCCATGCGGCGCAGCGTGACCAGGGTCAGCGCGCCGGAGGTGACGTCGGAGGTGGTGCGGTTGATCTCGTCGAGGAAGAGGATCGGCCACTCACGCGGGTTCTTCTCGGCGTAGTCGATGCACTCCTGGATCACCTGGTGCGGGTAGAAGACCTGCTTGTAGCTCTGCGTCCCGTCGTCCTTGGTGTACGGCACCAGGCGCGCACCGGTGAGGTCGGCCTTGTCGGCGAGCTGGTTGCACGGCAGCGTGAAAGCCTGCGTGCCCATGGAGTAGGCCAGGTCCTCGACGAAGCTGGACTTGCCGATGCCGGGTTCGCCCATGAGAGCGGGCGTCGCGCCGACCTCAAGTGACTGCCTGATGAGGGTCGTCAGGGTGTCGTTGAACTTCATATCGATGTCTTTTCTGTGCGTGGGCGAGGAAGAGAGAGAAAGACAAGAGATGTCGGAGGACGGCGCTGCTGCTCTCGGCGTCGCCGAGGCTGCATAGGCCGTGAACGGTCCTGTGGCGCGGGCCGCGCCGTCGGAGCCTGGCGGAGACCTGTACTCCCGCCATTGGTGGCGATGGAGCCCCGCTGCACATCGCCGCCCGATCGCGCTCCGCGCGATCCAGCACTGTCTCCCACCTGTGCTCGGCCCCGCCGCAGCACCCGTCACCCACCCCACCCGCTGCCGGAGGCAGCAGATGAACCAGGAGCAGAAGCAGCAGCAGGAACAGGCACAGAGCGTCAGTCAGTTGGTCGACGAGGAACGGGCCTCGCGGTCGGCCACGAGCGCGGCGGCTCGGTCGAGGAGGAAGGGCCGGCCGTTGCGCCGCTCGCTGTGCTTGGGGCGCGCAGGGATGACATCGACCGCCGCCTTGTAGAGCAACCACGCGGTATCGCCCGTCGAGTACTCGACGCCGAGGGCGCTGTAGGCGCGCAGTTGCGTCCGCATCCAGCCGTAGAGCGACGCGAGAATGGAGAACTCCCAGCGGGACATGTCGTGGTTGAAGTCGCCGGGATCCCGGAGCTGATGGCGTGCACTGACCAGGGTCTGCTCGACGATCGCCTGTGAGTACGGGATGTCGGGCATGTCCTCGGCGGTGTCGACATCTGATGCTGAAGCACCGGAGCTCTCGCTGGCGTTCACGGCCAGCTGCGTGTAGAGGTCCTCGATAGAGGCGAAGGCCGGTGCGATAGTTGCTGCGTTGACGTGAGCGACGATGCGATCGGGCACCGGTTGACGGGTGAAGGTCGACCAGTGGTCCAGGAGCAGCTCGTACCAGCCGTGTTCCTCACGCAGGACGCGCTTACCGGCGGCCACGGGGAAGTCGTGGAAGTTCGTCGGCAGCGGCATGACGAGATGGAAGCCCTGGCCGGACATCGACAGCTCCGAGTAGAGGATGCCCGGCAGCCGCAGCAGGTCTGTGGCCACACCTGGCGGGCAGTCGGCCTCGATGTCGAGGACGAGCAGCCCGTCAGTCTGGGCCTGGAGGTAGAAAGCGGTGTTCGCGGCGTTCGGTATCGCCGCGGTGAGTTCGTCGAGGGTGAGCAGGCAGGTCTCGTCCAGGGCGAAGGCTCCGCGTAGTGGGCCGGTGTGCTTGCAGCTGGACGTGCAGCCGGCGAGCAGGTGCCGTACGTCGATCGGGGCCTTGCGCTTCGGCGGCCTGGTGGGATCGTCGGGGGTCTCTTCCCCGATCTGTCCGGAGATGGTCCACCGACAGGCACTGGCGAGAGTGCGGATCGCGGGGTTGCCGTAGAACTGCGGGAACCAGGCATGGGGGTCGGCTGGAGTCATCGTGGGACGCACGCTTTCGATCGGAGGCGTCAGGAGGGGAAGAGAAAGACAGGACCCCCGTACTGCACGGATGCGAGTACGGGGGTCTCATCGATGGTCAGCGTGGATCAGCCCTGGTAGGTGATCCCCGCCTGCTGGGCCGGGCCGGAGCCGTTCCAGGGGCCGGTGGCCACGGGCGAGCCCACCGCCGAACCGGCGTCCTTGAGGGAGGCGTTCTCGGCCTCAAGGCGCGCGAGCTTCTGCTCCAGGGTCTCCTGCTGGGCAGGAGCCGGAGCCGGAGCTGCGGCCGCAACGGCAACCGGAGCAGGAGCAGCAGCGACGGGCGCAGCCACGGCGGTCGCCGGGGCCTGAGCCTGAACCGGAGCCTGCGCGGCCACGGCCACAGGTGCGGACGCCGGCTGCGGGGCCGGGAAGGACAGGCCGTCCTCCACCTCGGTCGCCACCGGGACGGCGGCGGCAGGGGCAGCACTGGCAGGAGTGGCCTGAACGGGACGCGGCGTGCCGTTGAGCACGATGCCACGCGCAGCCAGCTCAGCCTGGTCGATGCCGCCGGCACTGTAGTAACGCGGCGTCTCGTGAACGATCACCTGTTCGAGGGCCAGGCCGCGGTTGTTGAAGTTCTTCGGCTTGTAGGTGCGCAGCACGAGCGTGACGTCGAGGCCCTGCGCGAGCTCCTGGCCGGACTCGTCCTGGTCGTAGGTGCCGTCGCCCTTCGGAGAAGGGATCGCGATGACCGGCAGGGTGCTGCCCTTGGAGTCGATGGAGTAGTTGGGTCCGGTTTCGGGCCGCTTCGGGGAATCGTAGCGGCGCTCGGAGACGAACTGCTCTTCGAGGGTGGGGTTGTTCGGATCGGCGAACTGGACCTCGGCGTGAATGATCGTCGCGGTGGTGTGCGGCTTGCCGACGGGGCTCATGCCGTTCTTCGTCTTGCGCTGGTCGCTGGCGACGAGCTCCGCGCCCTCGATGAGGCGGGCGAGTACGGCGAAGCCGAGCTTCCCGCGGATGAAGACGTTCTTGCCCTCGGTGATCTGGCTGGCGGAGATGGAGTAGTTGGCCATGGTGGTGCGGTTCCTTCGTTCGGTCTGGCGGTCGGTGGTTCGGGGGTCCATTGGGGGGCTATCGGACAGGATTCAGACTGCCATCCAATCCCTTATTCTATCAACTTCAGTTCGGCTATGAATAGAATGTCAATGCCGGACAAGAATGGTTGTGCGCGCTATTCAAAGAGGAGTTGGGACAGGGATGACGGCTACGATTCAGAGGCCAGTGGGGACGGCGTTGAAGCCGTCGGCGCAGACGAGAGCAGCTGCCGGGAGTCGCGCCGGCCCGATGGGCTTCGGCAACGGACCCGTCATCGCCGCCAGCGTCATGGTGGGCGGAGCGGCGCTCTTCGCCGGATGGGGCCTGACGCAGCTCGCGACGTCCGACGGCGGCATCATCCAGGCGCTGCAGGGCAATCACGCCCCGGTCGAGGCACCGGTCAATCCCGGTGAGAAGAACGCCGGAGGCGGCAGCGCCCAGCAGCCGAGCGAGGGCGGCACGGGGAAGCAGGACGAGAACGGGGCGAGTCAGGATCCGACGCCAGGTCGCGGTGACGAGGACAAACCCAACGGATCGGGTGCACCGGCCGAGGCGAAGCCCGCGCCGAAGGCGAAGCCATACACCATCAAGCCAGGCGATACGCTCACCGCGATCTCAGGGACGACGGGGGTGCCGATCGGCATCCTGGTCGAGACGAACAAGATCCAGAATCCAGATCTCATCTACGCGGGGGCCTCGCTGCTCATCCCGCTGGTGTGACGACCCGGCAGGGCGGCACTGCCGCGTACCGAGCCTGATTCGATGCCCTGATCGCCGTGAGGCGGTCAGGACATCGTCGTCTTCTCAGGCGGAGGACTCTGCTTCCCGGCGGGCTTGCAGGTCCATCAGTCGCGTGTGCGGCTGGTGCAGCTGCTCGACCTCGTCGTTCATGGACCGGATGTCATCCGGAGCGTAGTCCTGCGGGTATTCGAGTTTGTACTCGCTGAGCAGCTCGATCTTCGCATCGACGAGATCGAGCGCTGTGCTCAGATCGAGGATGTCGTCCAGCGTGAGCCCGGAATTGGCGGAGGCGGTCATGCTTCGGTCCTGGGCTCTGCCACCCAGTGGCTGCTCGAGGTCGGGGGAAGGTTCTGGATGTCCAGCCAGCGGTTCATCGCTTCATCCTGGTCGGCGACGCCGTCTGCTTCTTTGTGCAGGGCCAGAAGCGTGATCCACCCGGTGGGGACGAGGGTCGCGATCTCGAACTCGGCCGGGTCCAGACGCTGGACGACGCGGTAGAGACTTCCCTCAGGGGCCTGCCAGATCGTGGTCTCGCCGCGGTAGACGCCGGCGCGGTTGCTGTGGAACTTGACCGTCAGGTCCTCCATGCTCAGCGGTTTGCTCATGGTTGCTGCTCCTGGACGTCGAAGGTGCCGAAGACGAACTGCGTGGCCTCGTAGGGCTCACCGCGAGGCGTCACCCGGGACCGGCGTGAGCCGGTCCACGGTATGTCTCCCCGCAAAGCACTCGGCCCGGGTTCGACGCCCGGATCAGCTGTGCTAATCCCCTCCCCTGTTGCGAAAATGCAGCACTGTAACAGCGTCAGAGATCAGAAAACCCCGCCGGCCAGGCTGCCGGCGGGGTCGTCTGAGGTACGAGGTCGTGGTCTCTCACGCCGCATCAGTGTCATCGGACTCACCCCGGCCAAACAGGAATCCGCGGACGTCACCGTTCTTCATCATGTCCTGCAGATGCGCCAGGAACACCGCGCGCTGCGTGGCCCGGCGATCGGCCAAGGAGTCGTATTCGCGCAATACCTTCAGGTTGACGACCCAGCCGTTCTCGCGAGAGATGGCCTGGTCAAGCTGAGAGTCCGGCACGATGTCCATGCCGGTGAAGTCGTGGTCGAACTCGGGCGCGATGTCGAGGTGTTGATTCGGCTCGTCGATGTAGAGCGTGTCGACGCCGACCTGCCGGCCGGCCTTGTCGAATGCCACGAGGAACACACGGTCTGCCCTGGTGGTGTTGTCGACGTGGACCGCTGCAACGTTCGTGTCACCGATGAAGCTCGTCTGCTCGAACCGCTCGTACACGCGAGCACGAGCGTCATGGCACCACATGATGCGCCGGGCTTCGTTGAAGCCTTTGAACTCGTCGGAGTTGGACGCTTCTGGGTGGGGGTGGCTCATCGGTGCGCTCCTTCATATGCGAGATCCGGGAGGTTTGCGATGCCAGGGGGCGTATTGGCTACGACACATGCCTCGAAGCAGCGAGCCTCAGTCGTTCTTCACTGCGGCGCGGCAGGAGCAGCTGCTGGGAGCTCGCCTCGCTCCTGCTGCGCGCCGCTCGCTCGGGGGAAGCAGATCTTCCCCGGGCGGAAGGGCCAGCCATGGATCTGGTAAATCCGCGACCGGCTCGGACGCGCCGTCGGGCGTGGTCGGGTACTAGCTACTCAGCCCGGCTGCGCCGAGGTCCTTCGTACGGTCCGGCTGGGCCCAGGAGCATCGGCGGTGAGCCGTCACTGTGGTGCGCGGTGCCGGCTGCTCCGTCGCGTGCTTGGAGGTCATGCAGTTCGCCCCGTCTGGCTCGGGGGGCCTTCTCTCATGAAAGTCCAGCGGCCGCGCTGTTCTCACGCCGCGCACTGGTCTACTCTAAGCACCGCCGACGTGCTCGAACAGGCCGGTGGAAGGCCCCAGTGGTTCCTCAGATCTGCTGGTGGTGACTCTGCTGAGAGTCGTTATGCACAGGCCCTGGCACGAGCCTGGTTTTGCGCTGTCGAGAGCGGGTGCCGGGACGGTGGTTGGAGCCACCCTCTGGTGCCCGCCTCCTGGTGCATGCGGCGCATTCGTTGCCGCTCACCGGGCCAGCTCGCCGCTGGCCTGTTCGGCTCCACCGCGGGCGAGTTCGGCTTGTGCCTCACTCGTTTGGTGGTGGGGTCGGGCTTGCATCGGCAACGCTAGACATATGCTGCGGGCGATGCCATTTCGCCAGTGCACAAACTGACCATTGACACCTGTTGGCATTGCACCAGTCGGCCGCGTGCCAGCACGGAAGTGCACCTTCCTCATGACGGTCGTGTCGGGGGTGCACACATCCCGGTTCCCGGCATGACTCATCCGGCACTTGGCAAACTTTGCACCACATTCACAACACCACGCCTCGACCGGCCAGTTGGTCGACAAAGCGCCATTTCACCGGTGGACCTTTGTGACCTCGGCAGGGTGAGTTTACCCCCTCTCGACGAGCCGCTTTCCTCGTGTCCTCCTTGGGTCGGTGAGGGGTTTGTGGTAGCCCCTCCGATGTGATCGAGCTTCCCGCCGAGCCGATGCTGGCGACACCCGTCGAGACGTTTGCCATCCCGTTGAATTGGTTTGCCGAACCGAAGTGGGACGGCTTCCGGGCCTTCGCAGCGCGGGCTGCTGATGGTTCCTCGGTGCTGCGCTCGCGCAGGGGCGGTGAGCTGGCCGCGGCCTTTCCGGAGATCACCGATGCCATCGGCCGGCTGGACTGCTCCGTCGTCTTCGACGGCGAACTGGTCGTGTGGGAAGAGACCAGGCTCGCGTTCGAGCGGCTCACACAGCGGCTGCACCGACGGGGTGCCGCCGCGCAACGTGCCGCGGCCGTCTGGCCGGCTCACTATGTTGCCTTCGACCTGCTCCATCTGGACGGCCGGAGCCTGCTTGAGCGTCCCTACGTCGAAAGGCGGTGCGCGCTGGAGGACTTGTTCCGGCGGGAGGGTCTCTCGGCGCCCTGGACGTTGTGCCCGTCAACCAATGATGCGGAGGTGGCCCGCGGGTGGCTGGCCTGGTCAGCGGCCGGCGTGGAGGGCTGTGTGTTCAAGGACGGCGGCGAAAGCTACAGGCCAGGGGCGCGCTCCTGGCGGAAGTTCCGCGTGCGCGACACCCTCGAGATGGTCGTCGGTGCGGTCACCGGAGCGCCGCGCCGCCCCGGGATCCTGCTGCTCGGCCGGCACGACTCGGAGGGACGACTGCGATATCTGGGACGTACAAGCGCCTTGCCAGCCGCCCAAGCCCGAAGTGCGGGCGGCTTCCTACGCCCGGTGCAGACGGATCACCCGTGGGCTGGGCGGTCCTTCTCTGCCAGTTGGGGATCACAGCAGAAGCTGAAGGTGTCGCTGGTCGTTCCGGAGACGGTCGTGGAGGTCAGCGCGGATATCTCCCGGGACGCTCGAGGCCGTCTGCGCCACCCTGTTCGGTTCGTGCGGGTACGAGCGGACATGGCCGTCGCCGACGTGCCACCCTTCGAGGTCCGCAGGCCAGAGGGGAGAGGGAGATGAAGACCGGGACCCGCGCCGGGCGCTGGCGGCGACGGTCAGCAGGCGACCACGGACAAGCCCGGACGATCTGAGCGCAGATCAGGCTGGCCCGTGACGACGTGCAACGAGAACTGGAGATCGCGTGCGCCCGCGAGGGTGGCAAGATCGCGCTGCATGTGGTCCTCCACGGCGCGCAGGTGGGAACGCACCGTGACCTCGGAGAGACCGAGCGCGCGGGCTGCGGGCTCGACGTGTGTGTCGAAGGTGAGCCAGGCGAGCGCCGTGGACTGGAGGTCACGCCGGTCCGCCTGGACCGGTCTGACCAAGGTCTGTGCCCAGGCGTGCACGTGGGGGGTTTTTAACAGCCGTCCCAAGGAGGGCGGTTCCGAACCGGTCAGAACCGGCGCAGCGGAAATCTCTCGTTGCGTGACCAGTTCCATGGCCAGGGCGACGGCGATGCGGTCGCTTATGGACGCGAAGTCCATGCGTAACAGTTCAGCGGCTCGTGAGGCGCGGCGCATGACCGTGTTGCGGTGCAGGCGCAGCCGGCGGGCGGCCACCGTGTAGGGGTAGGCGAGGGCGGCAGGAAGGGTCTCGCGCATGGACTCCCACTGCGTCTCGTCGCACATCAGCGGGTGCAGCAGGCGGCGGGCCCAGTTTTGCGCTTCAGCCTGCGGCAGGAGACTGACGAGGTCGGAGCCGTGCACGGAGAGGGCCACGGAGTCCGGCTGGGAGGCGGCGAACCTCTGGGCGGTGATGGCCTCGTGAAGTGCGTCGGCGAGCAGGGTCACGGAGTAGACCCCGCTGCCGCCCAGTGACGAAAGGGGTCCCAGGGCGGCCACCAGCCGGGTAAGTTCGGCAGAGACCTCTGCCCTGGTGTCTTTGTCGGAGCGGATCGGATGCACGATCAGGATCCGCCGGTTGTCTCGCGGGTCAGGGACGACAAGGGCCTGCTGGCCGACTGCTGCGTTGCAGCGGCGTGCAGCCAGGTCCCGGCGTGCCTGCTGGGTCTCCACAACGAAGACGCGTGCGGTTTCCGTTTCCAGAAGTCCGGGCGCCAGATTGGCCATGACGCGCCGCGCCTTTTCGACCTCGCCGTCCAGAAGAAGCTCGAACGCCGCGCTGTGCGCCGCGCGGGACGCGTCGGAGGCTGCCCGGTACTCGCGGTGCGCCTGGTCGACGAGGCCCAGCAGTTTTGCCGCATGCCGCAGCAGCCGCAGGTCAGCCTCGTCGAATGGGGTTCTGCGGGCCACCGCGAGGACGGTGTCCGCGGCCGAGGCCGGGGCCAGCGAGATGAGCTGGGTGTGGGGTCCGGAAAGCGTCTCGGGGAGAATTCCGTCGACGGACTGCCGGATGATGGCTTGGGCCAGTTGCTCGGCGGCCGTGGCCGGTGAGGCGGCGAGGACGCACTCCGGTTCGCTGACCAGGACCTGACAGTCGAGGGCCCGAGCGAGCCAGTCCGCGATGCGCTGCATGGCCCGGGCATCTGCCAGCTGGGCCGGCAGTTCCTGTACGAGCGAGCTGAGTTGGGCAGCGCGGCGCTCGGCGAAGATCAGGCGGGACTGCTGGATCTCCTCGTGCACCCCGTCCCAGGACTCGGTGGGCGCGGACGAGGTGAGCAGGGCGATGCCAAACCGGGCGGCCCGGTCCACGATGTCCGGGGGGAACGGCTGGCTTGCGCCGAGGGCAGCACTCACGGCCAGACCTGCTCCGCCGTCCCGGCTCATCCGCTGGAGCAACAGCTCGAGCACCGTCGTGATGCGGCCTCGGAGACGGAAGGGCGATGTGCCGGTGATCAGGACGAGCGAGCCATCGGGCAGAGTCGACGGGACTCCGCCTTCCAGCAGTTGTTCCGGCGTCATCGTCACCACGCCGTTGATTTCCGTGGTCTGGGCACGCCGAGAACCGCTTTCCACGAATGTCAGTTCGAGTTCAGGCTTATCGGTGGGCAGTGAGCCCAGGCTCGGCATGACGTGCTCCTCGGGAGTTGGGACGAGGTGGTGTAGCGCCCCTGGCACCGGCTGGCCGGCATGGGCGCGCGGCGATCACGGCCTCATGGCTCCACTCCCGTCAACCCGCGCTGCCGACCGTGGAGTCGCACCCTGACACACCCGTCCGCCGAGAAAGGGGAAGCCGGGGATGTAGCGCAGCCGTCCTCTTGAGGCGGCGCCGCGTCTGGGGTGCCGCCGTGCGGGCGAGGATCCCGGTCGGGAGTCCTCTTCCGGCGCGGAGCACGCATACCCGGCGAAGGGCCACGCGACGGCGAGGACGATCCGGCAGTTCTCCCCCGGCGGCCGCCCTTCTAGACCGAGAGCGGCGGCGGTCAAGAAGCGCACGCGGCATGGTCGGCACTCCGCCGCGCGCACTCTGGCCAGCGTGGTCGCTGCTGTTGGATGCCAGTTCCATCGTCAACTCTTCCCCCCCCTGCCGGTGCAGCGCCAACCTGCAAGCGCGAGCCCGTAGTTCGGCAAACACCAACGCCGTATCCCCCGCCGTCGCGCCCACTCTTCGGGTCACTGGGGACCCAGCGCCCGGGAGATCATTCCCGTACTACGGACGTGACGGTCAGTAATCAATCCGCTTCACAGGGTTTCATTCTCCCTATCGCGATCCTGCCTTGCGCCCCCGATCATGTCAACTAAAGTACACAGCAACGAACCCAGCCCCGAGTGAGCGAAAGATCGATACGTGGTGGTGTGCAGTCTTCAGCCGGACAGCTCCCGGGCCCTGTCCGGCAACTCCTGCCTGTGCTGAGGCGCAACCGCCGTCCACTGGCGGAGAGACTCAGCGCCCTGATGGCCTCCCGTCGGGATGCCAAGGACCGCGCGTTCTCGTCGCGCACCTTGTCTGCTGCCGTGGACGCACTGCCCGGCGATCACCCGTCGGTGTCCCACGCTGCCATCGCCAAGCTGGCCAAGGGAGCCCAGGACAACCCGACCGTGGGAACCATCCTGGCGCTGTGCGAAGCTTTGGGCGGTGTTCCACCCGCGCACCTTCTGCCGCACGACAGCTACGGCGATCTCAAGGCCCTGGAGGCCTTCGAGGATCCTTTGCTGCGCCGCGTACTGGCACTACTGAACGGCATTCCTCCTGACGAGGTGCAGAACGTCATCGCGGACCTGGAACGCCGCCGCGGTGATCTTGGCCTGGAGCCGGTGCCTGACGAGACGGCCCAGACGCAGGGCAGGCGCCAACGGCGCCGGAGTATGGACGAAGCCGCACGGTATGCGGCAGATTCATTGGAGGGGCTGTAAGTGGTCGACGGCATAGTCTTCGGGACGTGCACCGTAGCCGGATTGGTGGTCACGGTGCTCTGCACGCGGAGGGCCGTGGGCAATCCGCGGGTCTCCACCTGGGCGATCGCCCTCGCCTTCGGGGTGTGCACACTGGGCGTCCTGTGCGCCGTCCCCGCGGTGGCCGATGCGCTGCAGCACATCACGGGCGTGCACAACGTCGGCAAGCTGGTGGCTCACATTTGCGCGGTCCTGTGGTGCGCCTTCCTCCAGATCACGATGGTGGACCTGGCCTACCGGCCCGAGTATCTGAAAGCCGCGATGTTCCAGCGCGGCTTCGCCGCCGCGGTGGAACTGATGATCCTGGTACCGCTCTTCCTGGCCACGAACCGACCCGATGTCGAGTTCACAACCGAGTACGTCGATGACCCGAAGGTCGCCGCCTACCTGCTGATCTACCTCTCCTACGTCCTGGTCACCTGCACTGAACTCGCATTCATGTGCGGCAGGACGGCACGCCGTAACTGGGGCATCAGACCGTGGAGTGGCGTCGGCTTCGCCTTGTCCTCCGTGTCGGCGGCCCTCGGCCTGGCGTACGCGTTCTCCAAGGGCTCGTACATCATCTTCTACACCCTCGACAATCCCTGGCCGCTGAAAGCCGAGGAGGTTGTGAGCCCCACGCTGAGCGGACTGGCGGTGCTGTTCCTCTTCGGCGGCCTGACGCTCCCCATGATCGGTGCCCTGCGTGAGCGCCTTCGCGACAAGAAGGCACTGACCGGAGACTAATTAGCAGTGAAGCCGAATGTGGACATCAACGGGGAAGGCCCAGCTGCCGTGGTTAGGGAATGGATGGCCCGCCTGGCGACGGCCGGCGGCCGTGTGGAGTGGACGGAGCCGGAGGACAGGGATGGCTGAGGGACGCGAGTCCTGAAACGAAGAAAAGCCCCCGGCCTCGCCTGCGCAGGACGAGGGCCTTCTTCGGCTTCTACGAGGAGGCTGGCAAGCCGCTGCTCTCCCGCCAGGGTGGCTCGCTGTTGCCGGTCCAGCAGATCGACGAGACGTTCATCGGGCGCCACTTCGGCCAGAAAGATGAGCTTCGGTGTCAGGACACCGGACAAATTCGACGAGCACCTCCTGAACATCCGCTCCAGCCTCACCGGCATCCTTCGCCACTCCTATCGCCGCATCACTTTCCTCGGTCTCACCCGGCCGAACCAGCACCCCTTCCAGATCTTCCAGGAGATCGACGACCGGTCCCGCTCGGAGGCCCGCCGAGTCGAGATCTACACGGACGACACCCTGCTGTGCTCGAGCCCTGGGTGAGCCGGACTGTCTCCGCCGCATCAGTGTTCCAGATCTGCAGAAATCATGCGAAATTGCTGCTTGTGTCCTCGAAATGCGGCGCGGAGCCGACTATGTATCGCGAATCATGCCGGGCATAGCGGCCCGGAGAGGGCCAATCGGGCGGCCGGGCCAGAGCCCGAGAACCGCTCATTCCGTCGGGCGCCTTAGGGTGGGCGCATGGATCTTGCCGACGATTTGACAACCCGCCCATACGATGTATATCAGAGGCTGCGGACCACCTCTCCGGCATACCGCATCACGGGAACGGATGGGCAACCTGCCTGGCTCGTGACCCGGTTCGACGACGTTCGCGCAGGCCTTGCCGATCCGCTGCTGTCGCTGGACAAGACGCATGCGCGTGAGGGCAATTACCGGGGGCTGTCCCTGCCTCCGGCTCTGGACGCCAACCTCCTGAATATGGATCCTCCCGACCACACACGTCTGCGTCGCCTCGTCGGGAAGGCCTTCACCCAGCGCCGGGTCGAGCAGCTGCGCGCGCCGATCCGCTCCACCGCCGACCAACTCCTGGACGCTCTGGGCGCGGGCGGTACCACAGACCTGATCACCGCCTATGCGGCCCCGCTGCCGATCACCGTGATCTGCGATCTCCTCGGCGTCCCGGCAAGCCACCGCAGGGACTTCCGCTCCTGGACGACAGCGCTGATCGCCCCGGATCCGGCCCGCCCCCACGAAGCCAAGAAAGCCATCGTGGCCATGCTGGGCTTCTTCACAGAGCTCGTTGCCCACAAGCGGCGCGAGCCGGCCGACGATCTCCTTTGCGACCTGATCGCCGTACGGGACACGGAGGGCGACCGGCTCGCCGAGGACGAGCTGATGTCCTTGGCCTTCCTCATCCTCTTCGCCGGCTACGAGAACACCGTCCAGCTGATCGGCAACGCGATCCTGGCCCTGTTGCAGCATCCGGACCAGATGGCGCTGCTGAGGCAGGACCCGTCCCGGATTACTGCCGCCGTCGAGGAGTTCGCCCGATTCGAGGGCCCGGCCTTGCTTGCGATCCGGCGCTTCGCGATCGAGGACGTGACGATCGGCGGCGTCCGGATTCCGGCGGGCGAGACGGTACTGCTGTCCTTGTCCGCCGCCAACCGCGACCCGGACCGCTTCCCGGACCCGGACCGCCTGGACCTCGGCCGCGACGCCGTCGGCCACCTGGCGCTCGGCCACGGCATCCACTACTGCCTGGGCGCACCCCTGGCCCGAGCCGAGACCGAGATCGCCCTGGCCGCGCTCCTGGAGCGGTTCGCGGATCTCGAGCTCACCGGGAAGGAACCTCGGTGGCGGCCTTCGCTGCGCGCCCGCTCACTCCTCGAGCTGCCGGTGCGCTACGCAGGCACCCAGGCCTCGTCCTGACCAGGGCACTCGCCGAAGACGCCGCTGCCCTTCCCGGCGAGGGCAGGGCAGCTAGATAGCGTCCCTTCTCCTCATACCGGTGTCAGGACAGTGGTGTCGGCGTGATGCTGTCGGCGTAGCTCGGACAGCGGCAGTGGGTAAGCAACGCCGTTACGGCGCTGCCTGAGCATCGAGACCGGCTTACCCAACAGGTCTCGTATGCCCTGTTCCTGGGCCTCAGCGAACGCGAAACGCTCCGGCTGGACTTTCAAGGTGAGCTTCCACTGCTTCTGGCCGGCCCGGACGCACAGCCCGCCGCAGCTGTGCGGCACGGCAGGCAAGGTGTGCGGCAACCGGGGGTCAGGGCTTGCGGTCGAGGTTCACCGTCATCGTCGGCGTCCACTTCTCGATGGGGCGGCGTACGGCCCTGCGCTCCCTGACAGCCTCCTGCGCCAGGCGGTTGGCCTCCTGCGCGTCCGGCGCGTCCACCTCGACCTCGGCACCGGCGTGAGCATGAAGAAAGACTTTGTACCGGGGCATGCGTTCCTCCAACTGGCCACAGACTGAGCGGGAATACGGCGCGGCCACAATCGGCGCGACAGTGATCTGTAACGGCGCTGTGCAGCACGGGACTTGCTGCTGCCCTGGCCGCCTGCCGCGCTGTGCCGCACCCAGAAAGCTACGGTCCTGCTCCCCCTGCTGGCAGAGCGGTGACCAGGAACAACACCGCCGCACCGCTGCGCGCTGGTGGCCGTGGCGGACCCGGCAGCCAGACCGTGGGAGTGTCGACGGTTCGGCGCGGGCTCGGCAACTGCGATCGATGCGCCCGGCCGGCTGGGCGGGCGGTGTCCGGGAGACGGCAGCACGTGGGGCCCGAACCCGGGTTGCCGGGTACGGGCCCCACCACGAACGCGTGGCTGCCGCTCAGCGGTCCCGGCTGCCGGGAGTGTCACCGGCGTCGGGGTGGGCTGGTGATCCGTTAGGCCGCCCACTTTCCGGACCGTTCGAACTCGCCGGTCGTGAGGTCCACGATCAGGTGGTCGCCGGGCTGCGGCGGGGTGTCGGCGGCGATGTCTGTCAGCAGGTCCCGGAACATGTCGTCCAGGTCGGCGTACAGCTCCTTCTCGTCACCGTCCTCGGTGAAGTCCTCGAACTCGTCCACCGACCCGTCCGCGTGGTGGAGGTAGACCCTCGACTCGTTCCAGAACACGCCGTTCTCCGCCGGGGAGTCGGTCACGAACTCGACCCGGGCGACGGGCTCGCCTGCGCTCGGGGGGATGTAGAACAGGGCGCGCAGAACGTCCACGAACATGGACTCGCGGCGCCGGATGCTGGCGGCCGTGAGGGAGCTGGCGGCGGCCGTGAGCTGTTCCAGCGACCAGTGGGCGGTCGCCTGCTCAAGGGCAGCATGGTCGGCCAAGAACGAGGCGCTGAGACGGCCCACGCGCATGGGCCGGGCCGAGGTGGCGGCCAGGTGCGCCGCATCGCCGGTGGTGACGAAGCTGTTCGGAGCCAAGTCGGTGGTGCTGCCGTGCTGCTCCTCGTACAGCTTGATCAGGGTCGAGCAGACCTTGCAGTCCGTTGCCGGGAATTCCTCCAGCTCCGAGTGGATGCGGCAGTTGCCAGCCGCGTCGACCGGCCAGCCATGGCGGTGCTCCAGCCAGTCGTTGTAGTCCATGCCGGTCAGCCCGACGAACTCGTACTGCTCAGTCGGCTGCTTCTCCCACTGCTCGCGCAGCCTGTCCATGAACGCCTGACGATTCACTGAGCTGGTGTCCTGAGACACATGTTCTCCTCTCGTTTACTTGCGGACACCACGTCCGCATGGAGCCCTGGCCGGGAGGCGAGTCCGGCTGTGGTCGGTGTGTGGTGGCCCGGCCCCGGTGGAGGGGGATTTGGGGGCCTGGGGCCGGGCTGGGGTGGGGTGGGCGCGGACCGGTCCTGGGGGCCGGTCCGTCCTGCCCTGGTCTGGGTGTTCCCGGGGCTCTGCGGCGCGGAGGCCGGGGCACGAGGGGCGCGGGGCCGGGGCCCTGCGGGGGTGCCGGCCGGGCGGGGCCCGGTGCGCGCCGCCGGGGGCCCGGGGTGGGCCCGAGGTGGGGACGTGGGGGCCCGGCGGGGTCAGTTCAGTACGCGGAACGTGCGCCAGTCGGCCCACTCGATCCAGGTCGGCCATTGCGGAACGGACCCGTCAAGGATGCGCGTGGCGCCGTTCTGCTGCTGGTAGTCGAGGAGTCGCACGCGTCGGGTGGCGGCGATGAGCACGGTTCGGGAGTCGACCATGACCGAATCGTCGACCTCGATCAGCTTTCCGATGTGCTCTGCCGACAGGTCGGCGAGAGTTGTGCCCATATCAGGTGCTGCTCCTTGGTGGCGGGTGGAGGGGTTAGTTAGGCGGCCTTGTAGCTGTTCAGCTTCTCGGTCAGTTCGGCGCGGGCGAGCTTGAGGGCCTGGATCTTGCCGTTGATCTTGTCGATGGCGTCCTGGACGGCTTCGGCGCGCTTGGTGTCGAGGAACTGGGCGTAGGCGGCCTCCCGCGCCGGGGTGGCCTTGTCGGCCTGGTAGGTGGTGACCAGCCCGGTGACAAGGTCCTGGACCTTCTCGAAGGTCTCCTTGCTCGCCCGCTCGGCGGGGGCGTTGGTCGGGTAGGCCGCCGCGAGCATGGTCCGGCGGAACTTGATCAGCGGCGCGGCCCCGTTGTCCGTGTCGGCGGTCAGGTCGGCCGGGTTGACCAGGTGGTGACCGACCACGTACGGCTGGTCGCCGTCGCCCAGCATCGGGACGTCGGTGCGCTCATGGCGGTCGATGCTGCCCTTGCCGAACTGGATGTTCAGCAGGCCCGCCACGGCCGGGGCCAGCTCGTGGTTCGGGTGGACCCCACGCAGCTGCCCCTTCCCGACACGGCGCAAGCGCGGGGTCGTCCGAGTCGACGCCGTTGGTGATGGCCATAGCCCGATACGACTCATACAGCGGCACATCGGAGTGGACCAGCAACAAGTCCACTCCCCACATCCTGACCTTGAGGTTGTGGGCCACGGTTCGCGGCAGCACGGCGTAGGCGCCCTGCTCGTCGACATCGTCAACACCCCGGGGGTTCATCACTCGCCGGAGGGGCGGCTGAAGAAGCTCACTGAGCCGGGGCCTCATACCGTCGGAGCCTGAAGAAGTAGACCGGCTCCGACAGCTCACCTGTCGAGGCCAGCCGGCTCACGGGTGACCACGCACACCTTGTCGTAGCAGAGCGGGTCTCGGCTGCCGTCCTCGAAGACGAGCGCGTAGCCGGTCACCGGCGAGTTCGGCACTACTGCGGCGAGCCGCTGGAAGGAGAAGTTGTACGTGTGCGCGGGCTGGAGGACGCCTCGGGCCTCGTCCACCCCGTGCGGGTCGTCGCGCCAGTACGCACGGCAGACCAGCTTGCCAATCAGTTCCCTGCTACGGCAGTACACCTCGTCAGAGGTGCTGATGTACTCGTACGCCCAGCCCTCGGCCGCCGCCTTCGCCTCGATCTCCGCGTGCCGCCTACGCACACGGTCGTAATGCCGGTTGTCGCTGCACCGTCGGCAGCAGCTCTCCCCGTTCTCCGGGTCGGTGAAGACACCCGGCTCCTGGAAGGAGAACAGCTCGTCCGGCTTGTGTCCGCAGCCAAGTATCTGGTGGTGGTTGATGAGTTCCATGCCGCTCCTAGAACGTGACCCGATTGCGGAGCATCTGCAGACCGTCGTTCGGGTCGACCGTCGACATCTGGTGGCTGTTCAGCAGCAGGGTTCGAGTCGTCGTGCTGGACGTCGTGCCGACCGCGAACGCCTCGGGGTCGACGTTGCGTTCGCGCCGTACTCGGCGAACCGGTCCGCGCGGTCTTCCGCCTTCTCGTACCGCTCGGCCTCCGCCTACGCGAAGCTGCGCCGCGTGGCGTTGTCGATGACCCGGCACACCTTCAGGCCGAGTTCCAATCGCAGGGCGAGGGACAGCCGGTCAATGCTCCACGTGTCGGCCTTGTGGTCGCGCGCGCGTGGTACCGAATCCACGCCCCGACCGTCTTGGACCAGCGGATGCCCATACCGCCCCGGCGCCCGTACCGCTTCCGCTTCAAGATCTCCCGCACGCCGCCGGGTGGGTGTCACCTTCAACGCTCGTTCCCTAGGCGCGGCTGTGGCGAATGACGATGTCCGCCGCCGCCTCGTCGTCCACCTCCGTTATGACCTCGTCGGCGTCGCTGCCCGCGCGGGACTCGTCGGCCGCCTCGGCCTGCTCCTCGGCTGCCTCGTCGTTCTCGGCCTCGGCGGCCTCCATGGTGCGCGGCCCGTCGAAGTAGCCGGGAAGATCACCGGTCTTGCACCCCAGGTCAGCGGCCACGCAGAACGCACACCGGCCCACGGTGTTACGGGTCTCCCACAGGGTGACGCCTTCCAGGGTGTGAACGTCCGTCATGCAGGTTCCGAACCCGTCCAGCTTCGTCACGACGTACCCGGCGACCACGCCCCCGTTACCCCGCTGCTCCCCGTTGTGGGTGCAGGCGGGGCGGCTTTCGCCCCGGGAAAACTCGACGGCCGCACCACACGAGCAGCACCCGCCCACCATGACCGGCGCGGCCGTCTCGGCCTTCGCGTCCTTGACGGGGTAAACGCGTCCGTCGGCGGACCGGTACAGCGTCCCCGCCTCGATCAGCGGCACCACACGGGCAGCGGGCACCCTACGGCCCGCGTGCCCGAACCCGTCACCGCGCTGCCACAGCAGACCCGCCCCGGCCCACTCGACCACCTCGGCATCCGTGCCCGGCTCGGCGGTCTGTACGAACTCACGCGACGCCCACAGCTTCGGCGACTCCTGCGCCTCCGGCTCCTCATCGGCGGCGAGCACGGCGAGCGCGGCCCTGCCTGCGTCCATGGCGGCCTGAAGGTCGAGCCGGTACACCCCGTACCGCTCATCCACCGACGTGCACAGCGCGTGCCAGGTGTCGGCCGTGGCGTCGGTGAGGTTGGCGGGGATCGCCAACAGCGTGTCGTCCGCCTCGGTCGTGATCGGCTTCTCAACGCCGTTGACGTTGTACGTACGCGACACGTGCCGCTCATCGTCGTTCGAGCCCTCATCGAGGCGGACCGAGGTAGCGCCGGGCCGGTACCGGGTAATGACGTGCCCGATGTACGCGGCCGACAGCACCGCCGCCGCGTTCTCGTCCAAGCCCTCACGCCCCAACGCGTCGATCACGGCGAGTTCGTCATCAGTCGGCGTCGCGGCCTTCAGTGCCGCGCGCTCTTCCTCGGCCTTGCGCAGCGCTGCCGCCTCCGCCTCCGCCTTGGCCTCCGCATCGGCGGCGGCCTGCGCGGCCTTCTGCTCCCCGGGCCAGGTGTCCCCGGCCGAGAGCCAGTGATAGGGGCCGTCCTTGACTGCGGTATGCCGGGTATCCTTCTCCGGCTCGGTCACGGCGCCGATGCGCACGGCCTGAGACCAGAGGCGGAACGCGGCCTCACCCTCATCGGTGAGACCGAACGCGCGCACGCCGGGGGCGACGGCGTACACCTTCACGAACCCGGCCAGCCACAGGCCCGGTACCCGCTGCTTGTTGATCTTCGCGGAAACGTCGGCCTTGTCGGGGGAGACGTCAAAGGCGGTGAACCCGTCGGCGGTCTCGCGCACCTTGCCCTCACGCATCCATCCGAGGGCGCGCCACTGGTCCCGGCTGAAGTTCAGCGACTGGGCGGCGTCGATGTCGTCGGGGGTCATGGTGTCGGCGTCCTGTGCGGCGTGCCGGTCCAGGTGGAGGCGGGCGGCGTCGTCGGCCTCATCGCGGGAGGTGTACACGTACGCGGCGGAGACGTCGGCCACCGGGTCGCCGTACTTGTTGAGGGCCATGGAAACGGGGCTGTGCCGGTCGCACTCGGCTACCCACTTGGTCTCGCGGACGTCCAGCGCGACCGCCCGCGCGGGGGTCGGCGTGTTGTAGGCGTCGCCGGAGGCGGGGACGTCGGCGGAGAGACCGGGAACGGGCTTGCCGTCGGCGTGCGCCCTGACGATGTCGCGGATGTCGTCGGTAAACGGCTCGTTGTTGATCACGGACGGGTGGGCGATGCGCTCACCGTCGGGGGAGACCACGATCCACGGCCACTCGCGGCCGTCCTCCTGCACGATCGTATACACCTGCCCGCGCGTGGTCGCGTGCCACAGAAACCCTGTGATCCGCTTCACCGTGATTCGCCGCTTACCCGCCATGTCCGTGTGTCCATCCGTGTCGTTGTCGTGGTCCTGCTGTCTGTCGCTGTCGCCCGGAGGAAGGGCGGGGAAGTCCTCGATGCCCCGCGCTGCCAGTTCCCGGCACTCCCCGCACCGCCAGTCCAGCGGCCACACCCCCCGGCAGCACCGGCGCGGCGCGGTGCGCTCGGCCTCCTGTGCTGCCTCGCGGCGGGCCTCCCGGCGGTCCCGGATCTGCGCCCGCCGCATCAGGGCCTCGATGCGCTTGCGGGTCTTCTCCGCCTCGACGCCCACCCGCTCCGCGCCCTTCCAGACGACGGCCAGGCGGCGGCGTTCCTCACCGCCCCTGGGAAGCACCGGCAAGGCGTGCGCGTCCTGGCCGGCGTGGCTGTCCCACTGGCGGGCGCGGCGGGCCTTGCGAACCGACGCCATGACGTCGGCCTCATCGCGCAGCACGCCCGGCCCGGCAGCCTCGGCGAGCCTGAGCGCCTCGTGTCCGTCCTCCGTCGCCACGACCAGGCCCGAGGCGTGACGCGCGAGGTATCCGCAGCGGGCGAGTAGCCGCACCCGCTCACCCTTGACCCGCCGCCCTGTACGGCCGTCCGCGTCTACCGCGTGGAACCCGGAACCGTCGCTCTTCAGGCCACCGGCGACAGCCAGCCGCACCGTGTCCACGAACGCGGCGCACCAGCCGAGAACGGCCATGGTCCGCGCGGCGTCGCTATCCGGGCCCTGTGAGCCGGCCGCGACCTGGGGGCCAGCGACCAGCGCCAGCCGGGGGCGGGGAGCCGCCCCGAAGAGGGCGGCCGTCGTCTTGCTGCTCATCAGGCCCTCCACCCAACGCGAGCGGGGTCGCGGTCGTAGCGCCGGAGTGCTGCGCCGGTGACGAGCTCGACGGTCTGGGCGGTGACCTCCGTCTCGCGGGAAGCCATAGCCGTGGCGGCAGCCGTCTCAAGGCGGCTGAGCGCCTGGCGCACGTCGCCGGCGGACAGGTTCGCGATCAGTTCGAGCACTTGAGACTCTGCGCTGACGTGGCCATCGAGGCCAGGGTCCTCATTGAGCGCGCGGGCGAGGAGCTTCACGATGTCGGCGGTACTGATCGGCTTGAGCACCATGAGGATCGAACGCGACACCAGCGCAGCGCTCACGCTGAAGCTCGGGTTCTCGGTCATCGCGCCGATCAGCGAGATGACGCCGTCCTCCACGGCAGGCAGGAGCACGTCCTGCTGATCCTTGGAGAAGCGGTGGATCTCGTCGATGAACACGAGCGTCCGGGTGCCATCGGCGTCGAGCTCCTTCCGGGCCGCGGCAAGCACCTTGCGCACCTCGGCGACGCCCGCCGACGTGGCAGAGAGCTCGACGAAGCGGCGGCTCGTCTGGTGCGCGACGACGCTGGCGATGGTGGTCTTGCCGCATCCGGGCGGGCCGTACAGGAGCACTGAGGTCGCGCCGCGGCCGGACACGAGCAGTTCGAGCGGCGAGCCAGGGAAGACGAGGTGCGCCTGGCCCACCACCTGGTCGAGCGAGGTGGGCCGCATGCGGGCGGCCAGCGGTAGGTGGCTGGTCATGATGTCCTTTCCGACCCTGCGTCGTTCAGGCGTCGAGAAGTGCGCAGACGGGGCACTCGGGTGCTCCCGATGGCGCGGCGCGCTGCACGGTGTAGCCGCATAGGCAACCGTGGGGTGTGCCGTCGCTTACGTGCATGAAGGCGTGTTCTCGCCCCCGGATCCGATTGCGGGCATCGGTGATCTCACCGGGTTCGGCGAAGGTGATGCTGCTGACGCCCATCGGGGCGCGATTCCCAGCGATGGACTTCTTGAGGGCCGCCACATTCGGGTCGTCGTCATCGACGTCCAGCCCGGTGAACGTGACGTTCTGATTCGCCGGGTTCGGCTTGGGGATCTTGCGGGGCCTGCCGGCGGTGAAGTCCTGCATTGTGCTGTCACTCCTCTGTCGTGTGTTGGGCTTCTCGGCATCTCACGCTGTTGCGGTGCCGGATCAGCCGAAGAGATGGGCGTGCTGTTCGTCGCTCAGGTCGATCTCGGCGCTCTGACCGGTGGACCGGTCGATGACGGTGAGGACGCAGGCGTCGTCAGCGGACGGCTGAGCTGCGCTCTCGGTGACCTGAGGCTCAGCGCCTTGTTCGTATCGATAGTCAGACACGCCGTCAGAGTGCGTTCACGAGAGGCCGGAAGGGACCAGGTCGTTCCAGAGGGGTTCGACCCTGACGCTGATAAGTTCGATGTCAGTGCCCGGGCTCTCCTCGATTGCGCGTGCGAAGCGCCGGCGCAGGGCCGCAGCCTTGCTGCGGGCCTTCTTCTGATCGGCGAACGGGCCGACGGTCCGTGTGAAGGTCCGGGTCTTTCCGGTCTTCGGCTTCGACTGGCGCATGAGGATGACGACGGCGAAGCCGCTCGCCTCGGCCGCCAGTAGCTTCTCCCACGAGGGGTAGGTCTGGCGGGTGGTGTTGCTGTAGGCCTGCATCAGCGAGCCTCCTTGTCGTTGGGGTCTTGGTGATCGGGGCTCGTGTCGTGGTACCAGCCGTAGTCGCGCCGGTCGCTCTTCCCCTCGCACCAGCGCCCGTCGCACGAGTGCAGCCAGGGCGGGTGGTGGTGGAGGTGCGGGCATGGCCGGAATGGAGCGTTAGGCAATCGAGTCCCTTTGGTGTCTGGTTGGCGACTGATGCGTGTCCCGGTCGGCGCACCGACGGGTCTCATCGGTGTCTTGCTCGGTGCATCGGTCATCGGCGTCGCCCTCGCGTCTAGCCGGTGGCCGCAAAACGTTTCGTCAGGGACGTCACCGGGACCCGGGAGGACTCCTGACGAGACGTCGACGTACAAGCAGGGATCGGGCCGGGTGTTCGCGCACCCGGCCCGTTCCGGCATCGGCCCCGCACCTGGGTCGGGCTACGCCGACCCAGACCCCTGAGGCCAGCGCCCGTAGGGCGCGAAGCCGAGGGGAGCCGAGGGGGTCACTCCGTCAGCCATCGGAGCGTGACGCGAGGTGCTCCTCCCACTGGGCGAGCAGTATGGCGCGAAGCCCGGTGGTGAGCAGGGCCACGGCCGCAGACAACTCGCGGGGCGTGGTCAGCGCGCCCATCTGAGCGGCCGCAGCCGAACTGCTTTGCCCAGCAGCGGCATTGAGTGCCGCCTGAACGGCATGGCGGACGGTTTCCGTGACGCGCATCTGGACTTCGGTGTCCTCCAAGTCGGCAGCAGTGACCTGCCCGCGCCCCATGAGGCGGTTGGTCTTGGAGGCGACATCAAGGGTGGCAAGCGCGTCGTCGTCCGCCGCGGGGGCGAGAGCGGAGAGGTTCGCGCCGCCGAAGGCAGTACGGAAGCGTGACGGGCAGTGGGCGTGAAGGTCCATGGCGAGCTCCTCGGCGAGGCCGCGGACGGCTACCAGACCGTACGTGCTGGCCAGTTGCGTCATGAGTCCGAGCGCTGCGTGAAGATCCCCCTGCCTGAGGGCTATCAGGTAGGCGTCGGTGACGGTGCGTATGAGCTTCTCGGGAAGCGCGGTACTGGACACGATATTTTCCCCGTTCAGGTGTTCGGGTGGCTGCGCGCCGGCGAACTCCCAGGTGCTGGGGTTGTCCCAGTCGTGATCGGTCATGAGAGCGCTGCTCCTTGAGCTTGTTGGGTACGGCAGCTGGCTGGGGCCAGCAACGAAACTGCCGGTGGAGCTGGGCTGGTCGTTCCAGCACGGCCTCACCGGCAGGCGGGTGTTTCTTTGGCTCCCGAGCCGGCTGTGCCGGCCCAACGCTTGCGCTTCGGAGCGGGTCTTCGAACTACCCATCGTGGTCACTGAGGTCGATCACCGCTGATTGGCCCGTCGCGCTGTCGGTGACGGTGAAGACACGGGCATCCCTGTCAGTGGCACCGTCGCGGCCGAACTGGTCTGCCCAGACCTGGCGAGCGGCCCCGAGAGCTGTGCTTCCTTCAGCGTCGATCTCCCAGCTCACGCGCCACGTGTTGTCGCGCGATCGAGCCCTTCGGGCACAGACGCTTCATCCTCCTCGAAGTTCTCGCGGAAGTGCGCGAGCGCTGCGCCAGCGTCGTCGGCGCAGATGCCGGAGGCTCCGACCCCGCGGTCGGGGACGACGGTCCAGGCGTCGCCAAAGGCCCACATGCGAACCTGGTCGATGTGGGATTCGGGCGTCCCGTGGTCGTCGAGGACTGCGGCGAATATGTCGAGCCAGCCACCCTGCAAGCAGTCGCAGATCGTCTGGATGGCGACCGCGTACTTCTTCTCGGGGTGGAAGATGGCGAGCCAACGGCGCGCCCTGCCTCATCGGCTCCCGGGGTTGCGGTCAACCCTCCTTGGGGTGATCGTCAATCGGCAGAACGGTGTCCAGATCGACGACCTGGCCCACTCGAAGGGTGTTCAGTCCGCGCAGCATCGCGATTTCACGCTTGCGCTGCGCGATACCCGCGGGGCTCAGGGGCCGGCCGTCCTGCCTGAAGTCGCCCTCTTCCAGAAGCTGTTCCAGCGCAATCTTCCAGTGGTTGACCTGGTATTGCGTGATCTTTTGCATGCGGGCCATGCGTCAGTCCCTCCTCGAAAGGCGTGATGTGGATTGGATGTCGTGCGGCACGACCTGGTCCAGCGCGAGCACGTCGTCGATGACACGGGAGTTTCTTCTTCAGGTGGCCGGCGGTCACTGGCTCTTTTCCCAGACCCTGAAGGCACGCCGGAACTCGGGAGAGTCCTCTTCTTCTGCGTGGACCAGGGCGTCGAGGTACTCCTCCAGCTCCCGCTGGGACATCTTGCGGGGTCCGTCGAGTCAGCTATCGGAGTCTCCCTCGGCGGCGCGGCTCTTGCGGGCCGAGCGCCGGCGGATGCTGGCGGCGAGGCGGTCGTACTCTCGACGTGCCTCGCTCGCTCTGACACGGTGATACTCAGCCTGTCGGTTGTGGTCCCCGATTGACTTCTCAAGTCGGGTGAGCTCGCGGCGGAGACTGTGCTCTCTGTCGCCCCAGTAGATCTCGCGCACGGCGGCGGTTAGCTGAGACTGGTGCATCATCAGCCACTCGCCGGGGATCCGGGCCTGGACGTGGGATAGCATCCCGCGCTTGAACTGGAGCACGACCTCGCCGTCGCCCCTCATGGAGGGACGCGCGAAGGCGACGCGCGGCGCGCCGAGGAACGGCTTGAGCCGCTCGGGCACCGTCTCCGCGGGGAACTTCGCGAGCACGCGCGAGACGAGTCCGGCGATCTCCTGGAGGTCGGCGTACAGCTGGATCGTGGCGTCCAGGGTTTCAGTCTTCTTGGACATGGGTGGTCCTTGTCAGTGGTATGGAATCGAATGTCAGACCTTCGAGGAGGCGACGATGAAGGCGATGCCGTCCTCGTGCACCCACTCACTGACGATCCGCAGGGACCGCTGGCAGAGCTGTTCCCGGAACGAATCGAGTTCGTCTGGGGTGAACTCCCAGAGCCGACCGCGAGAGAAGCCCGTGGCGAGCGGTGCGCGGGCGTAGACGTTGATCCGGCTGGCGGTCGAGCTGAACTCGACGCTGGGTGGGATCTCGCGGCCGGCGGTCTTGTCCTGCTCGGTGGCGTAGCCGAGGTGGTCGCCGTAGGGCGTGTCGCTGTGCACGAGGAAAGCGACCTGGTCCAGCGCCGCAAGGTGCTCTGACGTCGGGTACTCGGGCCCACAGGCAGCCAGCAGATGCTCGTAGCGGTCGCAGAGCTCGCTCTGCTTGCGGTGATGCGCCTGCACGGCCTGGGTGTGCGCCTGGTCCTTCTCGTTGATCGTGTTGCGCAGCGCAAGGATCTCAGGGGTGTCGTACGGGGTGCCGCTGAAGATGACGGTCATGATCGGTTCTAGGTCGCCAGTTCGGTGAAGCGGTCGAGCAGTTTCCCGATCAGCTGCCAGACGTAGTCGTCGTTCTCGTGCTCGGCGAGCCAGGCTGCTGCGCGCAGCGACGCGGCGTCCTCGCGGTCTCGAAGAGCATCAGCGAGGGCCTGCGGCACTGCGTTGTCCCAGGCGAGGGACACAGCGCTGTCGACGATGTTGATGGCGCTGCGGATGTTCTGCTTGCGCTCGAGCAAGTCGGCCCGCTGGGAGCTGCGCTCCTTGAAGCGAGCGAGGTGCCCTGCGCAGCAGTTGTCGAGCGGTCCGGGCTCCTCGGCATCTCGGTAGGAGCCGAGATAGCGATCGGTCTCGATCGACTTGTCGTACAGCGCATCGAGGACGACGGCCTGCTGGTGCTCTGTCAGCTCGATGCTGATGGTGGGCCCGGCGGCCGTCATCGCGAGGCTCCTTCGTCTTCGGGCACGACTCCGTTGGCGCAGAGCCGGGTGAGGGCAGTGAGCATGTCCATGCGGTGCCCGCCCCAGTGGACGGTGCGGTGGCTCTGGAAGTCGACGACGATCACGGGGGCCTGCTGGTAGCCGAGCTTGTCGGTGACGTGGCGGTGGTTCGCATCGCCGGGCCCCAGATCGATCTTCGAGTAGGCGATGCCGCGGCGGTCGAACAGCTTCATGGTGGCATCGCAGTTCGGGCATTCACGTGGGTCGTAGATCGTGATCGTCGGCATCGCGTGCGTGGTCCTCGGGAGATCACTGCCCGTGGTGGGGGTCATGGGGCCGTCCTACGTATCGATGGCCAGACGCGCCGTCAGAGCGCGCTCGTGAGGAGCCATCAGGGGTCTGGTTGGCGGCTGAGACGTGTCTCGGCCCGGGCACTGACGGGTCTCATCGGCGTCTTACTCGGGGCTTCGGCGATCAGCGTCACCTTCGTGTCTGGCCGGTGGCTGCAGCGCGGCTTGCTCAGAGCATCACCGGGGCCGAGGAATGCTTCTGACGAGACGTTGATGGATTTCAAGGGAACGGGGCGGGTGCACCAAACACCCGGCCCGTTCCGGTATCGATCCCGCTCCCGGGTCGGCTATGCCGACCCAGACCCCCGAGGCCAGCGCCCGTAGGGCGCGAAGCCGAGAGGGTCACGCTCTCACCCATCGGAACGTGACGCGGAGTGCTTGTTCCACCGGAGGGCGGTGATCTTCTTCATGAAGGAGTCCTCTTCTCGATCATGCGTGTTCGGTGAGCGGTCGCCGCAGTGACGGCCCGGCTGTGGGATCACAACCGGGCCGTCGTCGGATGGGTGTGGGTTAGACCCGCTCGGAAGCCCAGAGGTCGTTGAGGTCCTCGCGGATCTCTTCCTCCAGGGCGGCGAGAAGCGCCTGCTCGGCGTTGAAGTCGCCGGAGACGGCCTTGATGAGGTCGTCCTGGACCTTCTGCTTGCCAGCGAGCACCGAGGGCATCCGCTCGTCCTGCGTGCCCTTGGCGATGAGCCGATGGATGGTCACCGGCTTCGTCTGCCCCGTGCGGAAGAGCCGGCCGTTGGTCTGCAGGTAGTGCTCGAGCGAGAACGGCAGGGTGTACCAGATCATCGTCGAGCCGCCGTGCTGCAGGTTCAGGCCGTGCCCCGCGGCGGCCGGGTGGAGCAGCATCACTGGGATCTGCTTGGCATTCCACCGGCGGACCATGCCGCGCGAGCCGTCGAAGGCCTGCGCGTCGATGCCTGCCTTCCGAAGCCGCCTGAGCAACTGCTCCTTGTCGGACTTGAAGTGATAGGCGATGAGCACGGGCTCGCCGCCGTTGTTCCGCACCAGGTACTCGGTCATCTCGATCTTCTTGTCGTGGATGACCTCGTACCGGCCCTTCGTGGCCGGGTCGTCAGGATCGGCGGTGTAGAGCGTGCCCGAGGCGAACTGCATCAGCTTGCTCGTCAGCACCGCCTGGTTCGCGGCAACGATCGATTCGACGCTCTGCGTCAGCTTCCCGTCGTCGTCGGTGTAGGTCTGCACGATGTCCAGGACCAGGTCGCGCTTGAAGTCCTTGTAGGCCTGGAGCAGGTCCGGCGGGAGCGTGACATTGACGTCCTGGATGCTGAGCGCCGGGAGCTGCAGGCTCGTGTTCTGCGCGCTCATCACCAGGTGCGAGATGGCCTGATGGATCTCAGCCTCGGCGTTCGCCGTGGGGATCCATTTCGCCGCCGTCGTGGTGCCGGGCGCCATCTTCGGCGTGAACCAGCGGTTGCGGTACGCGGTGATGTTCTGCCCCAGCGTCTGCCCCTGGTCGAGCAGGTAGACCTGGCTCCACAAGTCGTGGAGACCGTTAGGGCTGGGTGTTCCCGTCAGCTCGATGAGTCGGTTCATGGCCGGCCGCACCGTCGCCAGGGCCAGGAAGCGCTGCGAGTCGTGCGACTTGAAACCCTGGGACTCGTCGATAATGACCGTCTGGAAGGGCCAGATGATGGTGTTCTGACCGTTGATGTTCTGGACCGGCAGCTGGTCGACCAGACCGAAGCGGCACTGAGCGCAGCCTGCGCCGGAACAGGTTCGGCAGTCATAGGCTTGCCACGTCGCCAGGGGCGACTTGAGCAACTCCTGAATCCAGGAGCGGATCTTGGCTTTGGCGGGGACCCGATTGTTGGCGTTGCCGGCGACCAGAGCACGGTACTCGTCGATCAGGTCGTCTTGGCCCAGTGGCCCCCGTGCCTGGAGCAGACCCAGGATCGCCGTCGCCTCCGGTGAGATGGTCGGGGCAGGCACTCCGGCCGGCACTGGCGTGATCAGCTTCGTCTCCTGGGACGGCTGAGTCAGCAGCTCCTGGTTGATGAAGTACATCGTCGGCGGATCAGTGGCGACCTCCTGGAAGCGTTTCAGGCGATTGGCCTTGGAGAGCTTCCTGTCATTCTCGTCGACGATGAGCGACTTCGTCCGGATGGGGAATCCCCACTTCTCGATCTCGTCGATCCAGGTGGAGCGGGCGATCGCTACGGGCGCTATGACGAGGATGTGACCCATCGGGCGGATCGTCTGCAGGACACAGAGGGTCGTGAGCGTCTTGCCGGCCCCGATGTCGAGCCACGCGCCGGCGAAGGGGTGGTCGACGAGGAAGTCGTGGATCTGCTGCTGATGCGGCAACAGCGAGATCGAGGACGGAGCGGTAGCCATGTTCATGTTGCTTGTCCTGACTGGTCTTCCAGTGGCGGTCAGACATCTCATGCTGTTGGGATGTCGAGCGGGCTGGGAATCGATGTGGTGTGACCATGCGGTTGCTTAGTCGTAGTGAGTGAGGGTTCCGAGGCGCTAAGAGAGCTCGGGCCTGGAGGCCGCCGAGACAGTCCGCACGCAAGGCGGCACATCCGTTGGAAGGTGTGGGTGCGTTCCCAGATCAAGGTCTGACAGGCGCGGGCGACGACCTTGCTGGTCTGGTCATGCGCCCGGTCCACCGGCCGCAACTGGCCACGGTCGATGCGGACCACGTCGAGCAAGCGTGAGCGCGACACTTTTGTCGCTCTGGTGCCCCGAGGGGGGGCATACCGCCCCTTGAATGGGGTCACCCGCCGGGGATTGATCGCACCGACCTAGAGAAGGGGCCCGGTGACGATCCGCTCAGCCGGATCGAGGTGCCCGTCGGCGGTGGCGAGGAGCCGCAGGGCGCGGGCCAGGCCGCCGCCCGGGGATTCGTGGCTGTAGCAGCGGCTCAGCTCTCCGCCGTCGCCGCATGCAGGGCAGGGGCTAGCGCGCGGCGGCGGTTACTGATCCTCCGTGGCGATGTAGTTGCCCTCGATCTGCTGGGCGGCCTTGATGGCGTTGGCGATCCACCAGCGGTGCTGGCTGGCCTGCATGGTCTGGTCGGTGGGGATGTTGTGCTGGTCGGCGATGGTCCACAGGGTCTGGTCGCCGGCACAGTCGATGTCGTTGTGGACGTGGTCGGGGTCGGGGTTCTCGCAGTTCCAGCCGACGAGGACGGCCCAGAGCAGGGCGTCCAGCTTGTCGGCAACCCAGTCACGGGAGTCAAGGGTGATACGAGTGCGGAGGTTTTCGAGGGCGGTCTTCACTCCGAGGAGGGCGGGCACCGTGAGGCTGTAGCCCACGGAGTAGGCGCGGGCCAGGCTGCGGAGTTCGGGGACGTCGGCTTCGGCGTCCCAGAGCCGGTCGTACAGCTCTGCGAGGGACTCCTCAGTGTGCTCGGCCAGGGGGAGTCGGTGTTCGGGGTCAGTGACAGGCGGGGCGGCCGGCAGCGCACCGGTTTCCGTGAGGAGGTGCTGCTCCCATAGGGCGGCGAGGAGACGGTGCCAGCGCTGCGGGACGGGGGACCAGCCGCACGGGCAGGCCACGGACCAGCGGCCGGAGGGCAGTTTGAGGCGGCGCGGCCAGTGGCTGGTGACGAGGTCCTTATGGTCGGGGCAGATGTGGCCGCCCGCGGGGAAGATGCTGCCCGCGCCGAGCGTGCACCAGCCTTCCCCCGACCACTCGGGGCGCATGGGCGAGCCGGCCATCGTCGCCATGGCGTCGAATTGACGCAGACACCCAGGCACCAGGCAGGTGCGGAACACTGGGGTGTTCGTGAGGGAGTCGATGTGGACGTATAGGGCTTCGAGCTGGTCTTCCGTCAGGTCGGCGAGCGGGATGCGCTCTTCACGGATCACAGTCAGATCTCCTCCGTGGCGATGTACAGGTAGCCGGTGCTGGTCGGGCGGATCCGGTCGAGGCAGATGCGGGTGCGGGTGCGGCGGCCAGGCTGGGCCAGGACGTAGTCCCGGCCGATGACCAGCTCGACGGTGGCGTGCGTCTCGTCGATCTCGAAGATCCGCCGACTGGCGCCAGCGGACTATCAACCTGGTCTCGCATTGCGACGGTTGGCCCCGGCGGGCCACCTCTGGATCATGGTGCTGTTATCCGCTGATCGGATGGGGACTCGAAGAGGTGCGCGATGAACGCGTCGACGCTCGGATTGTCGTCGACGACGTGGACCTCGGCCCCGTACCGGCGCAACTTGGCGTGCGTGAGCTGTTGCAGCTTCCGCAGCCGACCGCCGGGGCGCTTGACCTCGACGAACACGGTGCGGCTTGGGGCGACAACGATCCGGTCAGGCACTCCTCCTCGGGCCGGAGAGACGAACTTCAGGCACAGGAAGCCGTGCGCCCGGCACTGGCTGAGGAGGTAGTCCTCGATGGTGCTCTCGCGCGTGCGAGCCATCAGCGCTGTGCCGTCTCGTCCGAGGAGGCCGTCGGCACGCCGTACTTCAGCTCACCGGGCTCGACGAGGCGGAAGCCCCTGGAGTGCTTGTGCATCCGGAAGACGCTGATGGTCGAGCGCCTCGTGCCGTAGTGGGCCCGGACCCTGGCTCTGCCGCTTTTGATGAACTCGACGACGACGCGGCGCTGGTTCTGCCGGGTGTCGAGGTCCTCCCAGATCTGGCCCCGGCGGACCAGGATGCCCTCGCGGGTCGTGTTCTTCTCCTGCTGGGCTTGGGCGTCGTCGTCCTGAGCGGAGGTGTCGGTCGGCGCGGCATCGGGCACGAGCTCGTACTTCTTCAGGAACGATTCGGATTCCACAATTCCCGTAGCCGGAGCCGTCCACTGATCATAAGCCTCCTGTTGAGCCTGCATCTGTTCGGGCGCCAGAGCAATACCGTTGGACAACTTGCATTCGCTGATGACTACACCACCTTCGGCCATGAGAAGTCGGATCTGGCCTTCCTTGCCGAGTTCTTCGTACGCCATCATTTCTCCTTTTTTTTGGATCGCCAACCGGCAACCCAGTCAGGAATATGATTGGGACACCACACGTCACCGTCGCGTTGGAAAAACCATCCCAGATTCTGTGCTCTCTGGTTGTCCCATCGACTACCCGTCACGAAGAACTGTCGACATTGCTTGAATTTACATTCTTTCTTCACGGAATGGGCGTTCATTGCCCCCCTCAACTCTCTTGTTTACGGCAAGCCGAACTCGCCTTCAATCTCAATTATTGCTCAAAATGAATGACTTACGCGAATTCACTCCAATGGCTATGGAAAACTACAGGGTGCCGCGCTGCGTTGTGTCGATACGGCCCGGCACCCTGTAATCCGCTGGTGATGCAGACGCTGATCAGGCGGCGTTCTTCCAGTTCTTGGTGAACGTCTCGTTGAGCATCTGGGTATAGATGTCGAGGTCGAGCACCCCGATGAGCTGCTTGCCCCGGGAGGCCGGCAGCGTACGAAGGTCGTCGTTGACGACGAGCACCGACCAGCACGGGTCGATGCCGTTGATCCGGCGGATCACGACGTCCTGGTCATCGGGCAGCAGAGTGAGGCCGTCGGAGGTGCTGGCCTCGCTGCGGTTCTTCGCCCACCCGTGGTGGCGCAGGATCTCCAGCGCGATCGGGTCACGTCGCACCCCGGCGTTGCCGGACTCGCGCCGCTTGCTCTGGCTGGCCGGGTTCACCTTCCATGCGCCGGCGTTGTGCAGGCTCACGGCATCATCGGTGCCGTCGTGGACGATGAAGACCCGGTTGACCATCTGCAGGGCCCGCGGGTTCACCAGCTGCGCATCGGCGTCCTCGTTGTCGTCATGGTCGGGCCCGGCGCTGACCGGGTCGGCGGCGAACGGGTAGGTGATTGATCCACGCGAGGCGGCGAGGACGTTCTGGAACAGCAGCAGTGTCCGCACGGGATCGGCCGGGTCGATCGCCTCCTCGATCATCTTCCGGCCCAGCACGGGATCGAACGGCTCGGCGAGAGCCCCCTCTCCCCTGTTGGCGACGGTCTGCAGGTAGCGTGCCAGGGCGAAGTCGATCACGGCCGGGTGGGCCAGCGACTTCGTCGGGGTAGGACCCGCGTGGCAGGCCAGCGTCCCGCCGGAGGCGGTGATGATCGGGCTGTCGGCGACGCTCCGGTCCTCACTGGGCGACTCCAGCTCGAGCCGGTTGTTCGAGTCCTTGCTGATGAGGAACATCAGGTCCGGTTCGATGTCGATACCGATGGCGGCCTGCTGCTCGGCGAGCACCCGGTTGTTGGTGGTCTCATCGAAGCCGTTCTCGCCGCCGACGACGGAGTAGAGGCCGTCGGTGTTCGTCGAGATGATCCGCGCGCCGGCCAGCGTCTGGGCCTGCCCGATCCGCCAGCTGAACAGCTGGCCGATGATCCGCATCGAGATGGTGCGGTTGTTCATCCTGATCGGGGTCCGGTGCGCGGCGTCAGCAGCTCCAGAGGCCGAGTTGAGGATCAGCTTCGTGCCGTTGCGCAGGGTCGTGAGCCGGGCCTTCTCCTCGGCGGAGATCCCCGGCCTCTTCATCTCGAAGCCCAGGCGCTCCTTCTCGAAGAAGATCGTCGTGTAGCGGTCCTCGCCCAGCTCGGGGTTGTAGAACGCCCTCATGTTGCGCAGCAGGTTCGGGTAGTAGCTCGTGAAGTCCTCGTGGACGACGAGGCCTGCCGAGGTCCGTGCGAACTTCGGGTGCAGCTTGGTGGATTTGTCGGCCTTCGCAGTGAACAGCGTGGGGGCCTTCCTCGCCGGCTCATCGCGATAGACGGCCTTGACCGCCGAGGTGACGGCCAGGACTATCTTGCCGTCGAGCACGGTCCCGTCGGCCAGGCGCACGTGCATCGCCTCGGTGTCCGGGCGCTGAGTGTCCAGCAGCTGGGCCGGATCCGGTACTTGGGCCTGCGCGCGCGCGAGCTGCTCGGCCTGGTCCGGGTCGTCCTTCTTCGGCTTGCGGTACTTCACCTTTTTCGGATCCGAGCCCAGCAGCACGAGCCGCTTGTCGACGGCCGCGCCGTCGGGCAGCGCGAGCAGGTTGTGCTGGCGCTTGGCCTCGGCGACGAAGTCCTTCGCGTCCGGGTAGAAGAGCTTGGCGAGGCCGATCATGGCTGCCTGTTCTCGGTGCTCGAAGGAGTCGGCGTCGAAGACTGTCATGTCTGCCTCGGCTCCGTGGATGCCGCCTGTGCTGAACGTGGCGAAGCACGATGACGGAGAGGCGTCACGGTGGAAGTAGGGCACGTTGTTCGGCGTCTTCGGCAGCTCGCGCAAGGACTTGGCCGGGAGGTCGAACAGGTCGCGGTACTCCTCGGAGTCGTTGAAGTTCTGCCCCTCGATCGAGCGGTAGTAGTTGACGACCTGCATGAACTGGCGGTGCGCCTTCGCCTGTGCCGGCGTCGCGGCCGGGTCCTTGGCAGGGTCGGGGGCCACGTTCTCCTCGAAGAAGCGCACGCACTCGTCGAGCACGTTGACCTGGGAGATGCCCTGCTCCTCGGCCACCTCCCTGGCCGGATAGAGGAACGACACGGCCTCGATGTCGTTCAGCGAGGTGTACGGCGCCAGGATGCGGCCGACGAACTTCGCCGAGGACGAGTCGATGGTCAGGCGGTCCCGGCGCACCGAGCCGTTCTTGGCGTAGACGGTCTCGGAGTACTGCGCCAGCAGGCCGGCCTTGAGGTCGAAGTTGCTGGCGTAGGCCGGGTGCTGGAAGAGCTGGGCCAGGCCCAGGCAGTCGGAGACGTTGTAGGCCAGCAGCTCGTAGAGATCCTCGATCGCGGCGATCGAGGTGTCGTGGCTGAGCTTTTCGGACTCCTTGATCTGGCGGCCGAGCATCCCGAGCAGGCGCTTGAGGCTCACCTTGGTCTGCAGCTCGTTGAGACGGGAGACGTCCAGGTGCCGGCCCGAGTGCATCATGGCGCGGCGGATCTTGGCGGCCGGGCCGTCCCAGCCGAGGTAGCCGGGCATGTACTCGATGTGCTCGTTGAACAGCTTGTCGTTGTGCTCGCGCATCTCGCGCGCGGTGGTCGGCTGGACAAGACGACCGGAGTGCGGAGCCGGGAAGGTCTCCATCAGGTACAGCGCGAGCATGGTCATGTCGTAGTTCAGCGAGTTGTACCCGGCCAGGAACGGGTGCTTCAGCGGGTCGTACTCGGGATCCGTGTCGCAGACCGGGCGTAGGCTCGCCGGATAGGACGAGACCTCGCTGCGGTCGTTGACCTGGTCGGCGTTCGAGAGGCCCATCAGCTCGGCGAGGCGGAGGTTGCCCCGCTCGCCGCGCAGGTTCCACAGCTGGACGCTCACCGCGGGCAGGCCCGGGTTGGAGCGCACCACGGCTTCATAGAGTGCCTGCGGGTCCACGGCGTCGGAGAGCTGCTGGTCGTCGGCGAGGAAGAAGATCTCCAGTTCGTCGACGGCTCTGCCGGGCCGCGGGGTGTAGGCGCACAGAGTGAAGACGTCCGGCAACGACTCGATGTCGTAGAAGGTGAAGCGCGCCTTCGAGGCCGTGACAGGTGTTCGCTGTGTGGTCATGATGGGGATCTCCTTTCGTCGGTCCGACCATCACGGCCGGTGTCTGGGGAGGAGGCGCGCGTGGCCTCAGAGGGAGTCGTGAAGAGAGCGCCGGCGTGGGGTTTCCATGCGCCGGGACGCCTCACTCATGAGCCGGGCCTTCTCCAGGGGGTCTGCCGTGATCTGCGAGCGGACGATGAGGTGGTGATCCGCTGCTCGCGCGCGACGTCGGACATCGCCGTGATCAGGCGGCCCTGACCGCGCGCGAGTTCGAGTACGGCACGGGTGAGTTCGCCGAGTGCGCCAGCAGTTTTAGCCATGGGCGCATCAGTCCTGTTCGTCAGTGGTGTCGCCAGTCGGGGCGGATGCGCCCGTCTGCCGGAGCAGTCCGCGGTAGTTGGCCTGCAGCGTCGGCTGGGATTTCTTCTTCGGGTCGCTGCCGGTGTAGCCCGGGTGCATCCACTTCTTCAGCTCGTACTCGGCGATGAGCACCTCCGGGGTGTGCATCATCTGGCCGGGCCGGATCTTGCGGTTCTTGTCCGGGCAGTGCCACAGGGCATCCGGCCGGACGATCGCCACGAGGTCGGTGATGAACTGCTTGTTGCTCACCGGGGAGCCCGACGGCGAGACATCGGCGAACCAGGCCTTGTACAGGTCGTAGAGGAACGTGAACGGTGCCAGGTCCCAGACCAGCCGCCCGCGGAACTCTTCCCAGAAGGCGCGCACGGGGTCGTTGGCCTCCTTGTACTCGGCCAGGACTTCCTTGGTGGCCACCGGCTCTGAGAGCTGGTAGTAGTCACCTGGAGATGACGCACCGGCGCGGTTGATCGCGTACCAGAAGACGTACTCCAGGACCTCGCGGCGCTGGAGGTAGTCGTCCTTGATGTACTTCTTCTCGGTTCCGGTGAAGCTCTTGGTGAAGGGCACGAAGAGCTGCCGGCGGTAGAACGACTCGGACTTGTCTTTCACGCGCGGGAACTCGTTCAGGCACTGGACCATGAAGCCGAAGAACTGGTAGGCGATCGGCATCCGGTACTTGCGGTTGATCTGGATGACGTCGTTGGTCACGATCGCCTTCAGGTTGGCCGCCTTGTCGATGAAGGTGCCGACATCGTTCTCGTCGACGATGATCGCGTTGGCGCGCACCAGCGGTTCGAGCGCGAAGTCCTTGCCGAAGTCCGAGAGCGGGATCGAGGTGTGCGCGCCGCTGCCGACGAGGTTGCGCATGAGCGCGCAGAGCGTGCCCTTACCGTTGTTGCCCTGCTCGGAGTAGAACCAGGCGGTCTTGCCCCAGCGCACGTGCGGCCGGATGATCGCGCCGATGATCTCCCAGATCAGGTCGGCGAGGCCCTCGTCACCGGGCTGGTCGAAGAGCTCTTCGATCCAGGCGACGACTTCCCAATCTCCGTCCTCGGGGTGCGTGATGACCTGCTGCGGGGCGTCGTCCACGTAGTCGACGTCGTTCTTGGTCAGCAGCACGATGGCGGGGTCGAAGGGGTGGACCTGCTTGGGCTCGAAGTGGAAGTCCTTGCCGAAGATCGTGACGTCCAGCGGCTCGGTGCCGTAGAAGACGATGCCGTTGCGCGCGGCGATGAAGTCGCGGTTCGTGCTCTGGTGCCGGCGCGGGCTGTCCTCGCGCAAAACGGCCAGGACCTCGGCGAACTCCTTGAGGGTCAGCTGGGTGTTGTACATGCGCGCTGTGGTGCGGATGTCGTCCTCGCTGGTGGTGTACGTCCCGCGCGCGCGGCCCGCGGCCTGGTACATCGCCAGCAGGTCGTACTCGCGGTCGGTGTCCTTGGCGTTGGGCGCGATCCGGATGACGTGGTGCAGGCGCAGGAGGATCTGCGCGACCTGCCAGTACGTCAGATATCTCGGCAGGGGGTACTTCTCGGCGGCCACGGCCGCCTTGAAGTTCTCGGCCTTGATGACGCCGCCCACGATCGCCAGCAGCTCCTTCTCCAGCACGCGAGGCGTCGGAGGATCGGTCGGGTCGATCTGGTCGAGATAGGCGGCGGTGACGTAGGTGACGATCTCGTTCTGCGGAGCCATGTCGTCGCGGTTCGAGAAGTACCCCATGACGCTGGCCAGGACGTCGGCGACGGGGTTGGTGCGCGGTCCGGCGCCGGAACCGGCGACAGGTACGGATACGGGGGCATCAGGAGGCGTCATGTTGCTGCTTTCTCGATCATGATCGAGTTCCTGCCGGCGATGAGTGGGAAGCCGATTGGACTCGTAATCGAATGGAACGTGATCTTGACCCTACGTCATCCGAGTGCTCTTTTGCAACGATTGCGCCACCAGTCAATAAGGGAATCAACTGAGGTCACGAATGATGACAAATGGAGGTCAGAAAGGGCCACCGACAGGTACCGGAGAGAGCGCGCGACCGCCACGGCCATGCCACACGCGCCGCGAGCCTGAGTGGGACGTGAGAACCAGTGACTCCGTCAGGCACATGCCCCACGGACTCACTGGCTTCTCGTGCTCGACCACGCACCCGCGGGCGGCGTGAGCCGCCCGGCCCGCGGTCGAGGTTCGGAGGAGTTCTTCCGACCGGCCGAGCCAGCTGCCACCAGAGCATCGACCGGACGCTCTCCAGGAGGATCCCGAGAGCCGCATGCCCACATACCCTCTAGGGGTAACCGAGCGTGTACCACTTGACGTGGTACACCTGTTTTCCCAGGTCAGAGCAAGAATTCCGGGAGTTCAAGAGCAAGTTGTACCACGTGGCATTTTCTACGTGGTACAGGTGTTTACCCAGGTCAGGCAGGATTTGCATACCCCCCGTACCACCTGTACCAGGAAATTCAGACTAGATACACGCGCGGGGGGATAAGAGAGCAGACTGGCGAGCTGGTGCTGGAGCCGCCTGGATCGCTCCCGAACGCGCCCCCTATGTAAACGGTCAAAAAGACGTGGTACTCGTGGTACATGGGCGGGAAACACTGGCTGACCAGACAAAACGTCGTACCACGTCGACGCTCCCACGTGGTACACCCGATGCGGGAAAGAGCCTCGCGGTACAGGTGTTTGCCCAGGTCACACAGGGTTTTCAGGGGTGTACCACGTCTCGTGGTACAGCTGGCAGCTCGATGCGCCCAGCCCCCTGGCGACCAAGTCGAGGCGGACTTCCACGCCGAGCCGCCGTGCGGCTCCCAGACGGCGCAGCCGAGTCTCAGCGGGACCGGAAGCCGCATGGAACGTCCTCGGCGTCCTGAGGCTCACAGAAGGCTCCTGACGCGTCCTCCGAGCGGGAGCCGGAACCCCGTCCGAGTCGTTCGCCCATAAGGCCCCACTGGAAGTGAGAGGGCATTTGACTGACATTCGCTGCTCATTGCGAGCGATCCACTACAGCTGCTATCGTTGACGCCAGGTGATCGATGTTGCACTGGAACGTGAAAACAGAGAGGCCGGAGAGCATCCCCGTGGGAAGGGAGCTCTCCGGCCTCTTTGCATGTGCTGATGAGTGCGAGGCGTGGATGGCGCGAATCACCCAGGGGTGACCGTGCTTCAGCCTCGCCGGTACCCCGCATTGGGGGACTCGGAACTGCGGCTACGGGATCGCTCGTCTGCTTCGACGACGTAGAGGATCTCGTAGGAAATCGTGGTGTTGAGGTTGAGCCGGTTCTTGCTCTGGCTCTTCTCCATCGTGATCTTGCGGAAGCCACGAACGGCCTCAGCGCGATCGAAGAACCGTCGTAGCCTCGAGTTCACGCGCTCACAGGCCCGTTCGGCCGTGACGCCCATGTCGGAGACGACGAAGACATGCGTGTGACCGCGATCGAAGGTGGGCTTCTCACCAGTGTCGAGGTCCAGACGGATCTTCGCACGGCTGATGTTGAGCGTGTCGGGACGGACGAGCTGTCCGCGCGAGTCGTACGTGCAGGCGCTGACGATGGCCATGGTGAGATCCTCTCCTCTCCTGATGAGTATGACTGAACAGTTACTTTCAGTCACACCGCCGGTGACCGGATCACCCCGGTCACCACGAGCATGCCCTCCGCACGAGGGACCGGCGGCCGAAAGGCCGCCAGGTCCTCGACGGAGGGCACCATCGTCTTTCAGAAGAGACTGAGGGCCTCACTCATTGCGTCGTGGACGCGTCCTTCCCGTCCCGGACTGTCGCCTTCGGCGCAGTCCGGCCGGCGACCCGCCGGTGGAGCCCCATGGCACAGCCAGCGAAGGCCAGGCACAGGAGCACCGCGGAGACGGGGTTCGCCAGTGCGCCGAGCACCTGTGCTGGGACAAGAGCGGCAGCGAGGTTGAAGCCCAGGTGCAGGAGCACGCAGGGCCACAGCACACGCGCGCGTTCGTAGACCAGGGCCAGGAGCACCGCCAGCGGCAGAGTCGAGGCGAACTGCACGGCGTTGCCGTGCAGCAGGCCGAACACCACGGCAGTGACCAGCGTCGAGGCAAGGATGCCCACCCGCTTGCGCAGCAGCGGGTAGATCAGTCCTCGGAACAGGAACTCCTCCCCCGCCGGTGCCGCGACCAGGGTGAGCAGAAGAGTTGCCACCGCTCCGGCCGCGTGCCTGGTCTGGTTCGACGCGTCGAAGCCGGCGGACCCGGCGGTGACGTAGATCCACAGGGCCAGCGACTGGCCGGCAAGGAAGGCCAGCACTGCGCAGCCCAGGACGGCCCACCCGAAGCCCGGGGTCTCTTTCCTCGGCAGCGGGGCCGGCGCATATGCGAGCCACCGGGGCCGCTGAATCCTCACCGAACCGACCAGGACGACGACGAGCATGCCCAGGACGGCGGTCGCAACGATCGGCTCTCCGATGAGGCGGACTGCGAAGGTGCCGAGGGTGAGGTAGACCGCGACGGCGGCGAACGGCACGAGGACGCACCACCCGATGCCGAGCAGACGCGAGGTGATCGGTGACGTCGTCAAGGTCTCCTCCTCTACGGGTCTCAAGCAGCCGTGGTGATCTGCTCGTTGATGACGGCCTGGACGCGGGTGTCGCCGCGGAAGGTGTTCAGCTGCAGCGTCGCCGTGAAGCGCAGCGTCCCGGGCTCTGTGCGGCTGGCGCGCTGCACGAAGCCCCGGAGCATGTCGAACTTCTCCTCGGCGACGTTCCACCACAGGCAGGACAGGCCGGACCGGGTGACCAGACGCAGGTGCTGCGATTGGGATCCGATCCGGTCCACGCGCAGGCCCAGGGGCTCGATCGCGATCTCGGCGACCGGCGCGGTGAAGCCGTGCCCGAAGGGCTTGAGTCCCTCGGTCCGGCGCACCAGCTCGAACAACGGCTGCAGGTCCTCGAGGCCGGCGTCGCAGTCGGCGTCCGGGCCGAGCACGAGATCACCGTTCGGTCCGTCGGTGCTGACGGCGAGCAGGGCGACCTGGGTGGCTTCCTGCAGCACGGCGACGAGGTCGCCGAGCTTCTCGGCTTTCGCGACGCGGACGCCGCAGGCCTGCTGGTGTCCGATGGCGCTGAGTCCGTCGTGCGGTTCCAGGCTGGTGATGATGTCGAACCAGCCCGGCGCGCGACCGGAGCCGCTGACGAAATCGTCGGGGCCGGCGGGACGGTTGATGACGACGACCGGGTGGCGGTTGAGCTCCATCATCCGGTTGGCCAGCAGCCCGTACATGCCCGGGTAGGCGTCCGAGAAGTACACCCACGGGGCCAAGGGTTGGTCCCCGGTGGTGAGTTCTTCCATGTGTTCGATGACCAGCTGCTTGCGCAGCTCGTTGCTCTCGATCACCTGGTGGGCGGCCTTGAGCTTGACGTCGGCACCGGCGGCCGTGAACACCGCGAAGCACGGCTCAAGCGAGGCCCCCGTGCGGCGCGGGCTGTTCATCGCCGGGGCGAGGTAGAAGCCGAAGAAGCCCTCGTCGAGGTCGTCGACGTCTCGGATCTTGCCGATCTGCGCGAAGGCCTTGAGCACGATCGCGAAGCCCTCGAAGGCCCGGAGGAAGACCGGGTGGTGCGGCTCGGTGCGCAGCAGCTGCATCAGGATCGACTGCTCGACGTCGATGGCATCGGGATCAGCGTCGAACCCACCCCAGGGATTGGGGATCGTCTTCGACGCGGCGACGCGCAGCAGGCGGGCGATCGAGATCGCATCGCGCACCAGCTGGCGGTTCTCGTACAGCACGGGCATGACGTCGGAGACGGTGCCCAGGCCGGCGAACAGGCGCAGCAGGTGGATCTCCCAGAGCTTCTCGGGCCGGTGCACGCGGGTGTAGGCCTCGATCACCTGGTAGAGCACGTGGGCACCGCAGATCCCGGTGTGGGCGTAGGTCTCGTCGATCCGGCACGGGTCGACGGTGATGTCCGCGGTCGAGCCCGGCGCGAGCTCCTCGTGGTGATCGGTCACCAGCGTCGTCCAGCCCAGGGCACGCGCGGCAGCGATACCGCGGTGGGAGTTCACTCCCCCGTCGCAGGTGAGCAGGACCCGCGCGTCGGGCCACTTCGCGTGGATCTCGGCGATGTCCTCGGGCGCGAGCTCGTGGCCGCGGCGGTAGTCGGGCAGGTGCAGCTCGACGTCGAAGCCGAGCTCGGACAGGCCGGCGTAGCCGAGGACACCGGAGGAGATGCCGTCCATGTCGAAGTCGGGGGCGATGGTGATCTTCTTGCCCGTGGTCCGGGCGTCATGAAGGGCCTCGACCATCTCGGCCAGGTCCAGGAGCTCGTCGTGTTCGGTGGCCTCGATCTCCTTCAGGTACTGATCCGACCACCCCCGGCGCTGGCACAGCAGCTCGAAGAGGTCAGTGTCCTCGTCGGTGAGCGAATGGCCGTCGACGGTATGGAGCGTGGACATGGTGGAGGCCTCTCGATCGGGGTCGTTGGGGAACGGGGTACGAGACCCCCTTGTCGATACTGTGATTTTAGCAGTGGCATTGCCTCTTTCTGCTCATTCAGCAGTACTTCTGAGTCTTATTCGGGCTCTCAATGGCACACTTATCCCGAATGACCGCAACAGACTTTCCAAGGTCCTTGCGTATCGGCTACTCTCGCCGGTATGGCCATTCGAAGCATTGTCGAGTCAGATCTCAGTGGTAAGCCGGATGCGGCTACACAGATGTTTGGCTTCGGTGACACCTGGTACGAAATCGATCTCACCGCTGACGAGCAGAAGAAGCTTGAGGAAGCGCTGAAGCCGTACCTGAAGGCTGGCCGGAAGGCCGGGCAGCCGGCACCCAAGAAGCGAGTCGTGCCCGAGACGACTGCCGAGGAGCGCGACAAGATCCGCGAGTGGGCCAAGAAGGAGGGCCACGAGTTCGCGGACCGGGGGCGCATCCCGAAGACAGTCATGAAGGCCTACGACGAGGCGCACGGCATCGATCGGAGCAAGTAGCGCTGAGCCTGGTGTTCGCCTCCTGGCAGACTCCTCTCATCCGACCCTGAAGGGCCCTGCAGTGTCTGCAAGGCCCTTCGTGCGTCTTCAGAGCGGCGGCAGCGACGGATGGATCACGTCGGCCGTCGTGATCCCCGCAGCTCGTGCGCGAGCCCTGCAGTGCATGGTGCCGTGCGAGAAGTGCCCCGGCGTATGCGGCAAGAGCTGCTCCCGGCCTCGCTGCGGGCACCCCGGTTTCCGGCAGAGGTCGAGGAAGGCCGTGCACAGCACCTGAGCCCCGGTCTCACGGAAGACCTGGGCGGCGTCAACCATCTCCTGGTTGCGCTGGAAGCCGGCTGTTCCCCCGTGGGTCGCCCAGTCGGCGGGGAAGGGGCGGATCTCGAAGCCGGCGGCCCGCCACAGGCGCTCGGCCATGGCGTCGGCACCCTCGGGGCAATGCCCCGAGATGAGTACCGGCCGGGTGACGTTCTCCGCTCCCCAGTCGCGCCAGGCGTCGTTGAACGCCGAGCGCATGCTCCGCTCGTCGTTCCAGCTGCGTGAACCGGTGACGAGGACGACGTGCGAGAACGATTCTGGAATCATTTCAGCAATCATTCGAGTCTCTTCTCCTTGTGACTCGGCGGTCTCCGGAGCTGGAGTCGAGAGCTGAGGCCACGCTGTCCGGGCAGGCGCGGCGGCCTGCATGTCGCTGGTTCATACCGGCCGGCTGGTACCGGGCTCAATGATGGCCAGGTCCATCTCCCGGTGGAGCTCGACGCGGATCTGGTCGTCATCACACATCGGCATGAGGTGGACGGTGTACATCCCGTCATCGCGGCGGGAGACGTGCACGGTGACGACCGGGCTGCTCTCGTCGTCGAAGTCGACGTTGCCGATGTCCTCGGGATCACCGGAGCGCATCACCTCGGCGACGGCTTCGCTGTTTCGGTTGCCACAACTTCGGCTCGCAGCGGGCTCCGGTGTTGTAGGGCGAGGTTTCGGGCTGGGACTGCGTCATGGTGGTGCCTCTTCGTGGACTCGGGTGCGGGTGGCGACCATCGAGTGCGGACTCCGGTGGCGTCCGTGTGATCTCGATGTTCGGCCCAGCCCCCGTGCCAGCTCCGCTGGCTGACGACCCGGAAGATCTTGCTGGCGTGATCTGCTCCCGGATGGATGCGCAGCGAGCCGTCGCACGGGTCGTCACTTCTCACCTGAGCCAGGCGCGCAGCGCCCGGCGATCCACCACTGCTGCACCCTCTGCTGCGGCGGCCACACCTGTGGACAACTGCAGCGGGGCAGCAGTGGGGATTCCTCTCTCAAGCGCAGCGCTGGGCATAGCCAGAGGGAGCGCCAGCGACCGACGGACCGGCGAGCTTGCGAGCGGTGGAACCCGTCGGCCATGCCGACTAACACGTCCTCGGAGCGCAGCGGAGAGGCCGAGCGGAGCGAGGGTCCGCAGGACACGTGTTATCAGGTTCCCTTATGCCCTTTTGCTTCCTTGTCGTCGTCCTCGCTGTTCCACGGCTGGAGCGTTAGCGGAAGCCTGGAACATCAGGGGAAACGGTCCGTACCTTCTTGATCCGTACCCCTCCCTTTCTTCCGCGTAGCGGGGGTACGGGTTCGGCTGTTTCGCCTGGTCATCGCACCTTTTGGGTGTACTGCTGTTTCGACGTCCGTGATACGGCCGTACCCCCACGCTGATCCGTCCTCGTGAGGCACGAGCGAGGCCGGGGGTACGGGTCTGCTCCTGACGGGGCGCAGCCCCGGTTCATCGCTCTGCTGCCGTCGGCGGCACAGTCTTCGCCGCGCAGCGGATCCGTCCTCTCGCGACACCGTCGCTTCGGCTGTGGATAACGCTCTGCTCCACCGCTCGCCGCGGCGGCGCAGCCGGCCTGGCCCCGTCGCGTCGTGCTGGCTGCACCGACGTGGATTCACCTCGCTCCGGTGCTGCCGCGGCAGCGTGCCAGCACTTTATGCACCGCGTCCGAGGCGGGTGTTCTGCACTGTGTCGACGACGCACGTTCCGGCCCCGGGCTGTGCTCCTTTTCGCGCTTGCGCGGCGAGCCCGGGGTGTTCCTTCGTGGACGCATCAGAAGGAGAGAGGCCCGACTGCTGCGACCAGCTGCCCATCGGGCACAGCGAGCAGCTCCAGCGTCATCAGGCCGTTGTCGTCATCTTCCAGGGGCTGCTTCCGCAGCAAATGCCTCTGCTCTTCCTCTACCTCACGGGCCTTTGCTGCGGAAGCAAGTCGTTCCTCGCACGCTCGCTGTGTGCGGGGGACTGCTCCCCCTTCGCCCCTTCTCCCTCTGCGCTCCTCTGCGCGACCATGACGGCCCGATGACGCCCCTGTACCGACCGTCTGTAACCATCGCAAACGACCCCAGGGTGGAGCCAAAACTTCCCGTTCCTCACCCGGGGCCAGAACTCCCCCCGTTACCCCGGGGCCAATTGAGGCCGTCCTAGACAGACCGTCGCACCAGCGCTGTGCCAGCACCGTGCCGACGGCTCATCGGCGGCTGTGCTGATCTCGCTCCGCCGGCGTTCCGTGGCTGCGCTGCCGTGCCCGCCGACGGGCTTCAGCAAGGGGCACAGACAGGCTTTTCGGCTCCATGAAACAGCAATGAAACAGCGTCTCCCTCGCGTCTCCGGGGTGACTCGTCGGTACACGAACGAGACTCGACGGGGACACCGATAAGACGCCGACTGATGCCGGTGTACCTCTTGGAGTTCTGCGCACGTCCCCACGGTGTCTCGTGCGCGCCCCGGCAGTACCACATTGGCGTTGCGCACAGAGCCTTCGGAGGACTCACCTGTGCGGGGATGTCGGGTGGCGCCTCCCAGGAGACACGACCGGGGCACCACAGGGACGCCGTTCGTACTTCGCTGTGCCTCTTCTGGATCAGTGTCGGTACCGCAGGTGTCTCGCAGGTGCCCCGGGTGAGCACCTGCTGCGTCGCAGGTGGGGCTCATAGGCGCATGATGCCGGCGGCTTGCGCGCGGCCGCCCCAGGCGGGGGCACTGCGGTGTCTCGTAGGTGTCCCTGCCAGCACTCGACAGGGACATTATTGGCACCTCACTCGTGTATCGAATGGGACTTGCATAGGACTCGATAGGGACACTAGGGTGGACTCGCGTTGATTCGCATTCGAGAGGAAACGCGAAGGGTGGTGAGTCCATGTGACAGAGAGAGAGGCATCCGGCGAACGATCGGATGAAGTGCAGGAGCGAGTGGCAGGGCGAGGTGAGTTCAATGCCGAATCAGTCGGGTGAACCTCGCAAGGTCCGCTGGACCGTGCCCGCTGCCGACACCTCGGTGATCGAGTGGCTCGATCAGCAGGAGAACATCTCGCAGTCGCTGCGACTGCTCATTCGGGAGTCCATTCAGCGCGACGGATACGTCGACGTCTACTACAAGCCCGTCGAGCAGCTGCCGCGTCGTGGTCGGCCGCCGCTGGAGAGCACCGAGCAGCACGAGGATGACGAGGCCACAACCGATCGCAGTCCGGCCGCCAGGCCGGTTCAGCCGCAGCCGCAGCCCGTGGTAACCGACCAGGCCGACGCCGTCGTCGAGAAGACAGCACCAGCGCCGGTAGCCCAGCCTGAGCCGGTTCCCGCACGGGTTGAGACGGCCGAGGAGCCCGCGGCAAGCGCCCCCAGCGCATCGCCGGAGCCGCCGAAGCAGGCATCCATCGACGAAATCATGGCGAGTACTCGGCGCTGAGTGACGCGGTGAATTTCATTTTCCAGGCAGACAACGCAGACACCGAGGGACCGAATTCATGAGCGCCAACAGCAACGACATCATCACTCTCACCGGCGGCATCGACGTCGGCAACGGCTACGTCAAGGGCGTCATCCAGAACACGAAGCAGGGGACTTTCGACGAGCTCGATCTGCCCAGCGCGGTCGTCTCGACTTCCCGCACCTCGCCGAAGGTGCCGCTCCCCGACGCGGATGCGGCCTCCGTGCTGGCCGGCGACTTCTACAACCAGATTGACTGCTCGCTCACCACTCCCCTGGTGGCGGCGTCGGACCGCCGGATCTTCGGCCGCGCAGCCCTGTCTGTGCGTGGCTCGAAGTTCACCGAGTTCGAGGTGTTGGGCAAGCACTCCAAGGCCGATCAGGAGCTGAGCAAGGTTCTGGTCCTGGGTGTCTTCGCCGCGAAGGCCCTGCGCGACTACGTCCGCGAGAACGGCGCGCTGCCCGATCACGAGCTGCGCGTGCAGGTGCGCGCCGGCCTGGCGTTGCCGATCTCTGAGTTCGTCGCGCGTCGCCACGCCTACGCCGCCGAGTTCATCGGTCTGCTGGGCAGCGCGGATCCGACGGTGCACCTGGTGACGATCAAGAACTTCAGCACCCCGGTCTCGGTGCGTCTGCAGTTCGTCGACGTCCAGGTGATGGCCGAGGGTGCCTCCGCGCAGTTCGCCATCACCGACAAGGGCGAGCCGCTCGCACAGGCCCTGCTCGATGATCTGCGCGCCCGTGACGCGTCCATCGTGGAAGGTGTCTCTGCCTCCGATCTGGTGGCGGTGCAGAACACCATCGGCGTCGACGTCGGCGAGGGCACCGTGAACTTCCCGGTCTTCACCGACGGCCGGTTCAACCCCGAGGCGGCCGACACCCTCGACGAGGGCTACGGCACCGCGCTGATGAACGCCATGGAGCGCATGAGCGAGTCGGACGCCACGCTGCAGTTCTCCTCGCGCAAGCAGCTGGCCGACTTCCTCCACGCGGAGCCGTCGGTGCTGGTGAAGAACCGTCACCAGCGCGCCGCCGGCTTCGTCGAGGACGAGGCCAGCTACCTGGTCGACGAGATCGTCTCCTCCTTCGGTGACGTCCTCTCCCAGGCCGGCGCGACGACCGAGGTCGTCTACGTCTACGGCGGTGGCTCGGGCCCGATCAAGCACCTGCTGCACCCGGCGCTGCTGAAGGCCGCCGGTGATGTGCCCGTGCTCTACCTCGACTCGAGCTACTCGCGGCACCTGAACCGCGAGGGCCTGTACATCGCGGCTCGCCACGTCGAGCAGCAGGCCCTCGCCGCGAAGCCCGCGGGCAAGCGCAGTAAGGAGGTGGCCTGATGTGTGAGGTACTGGATGCGACCTCGAAGGCCGAGGTCGAAGAGATCAGCAGCCGCATCGAGTTGTCGGACGAAATCGTGCTCGTGTTCATCCGCGATGGGGCGCTGGTTCTGCTTCGCGAGCAGGCCCTGCGGAAGCTGCTCGGGTCGGATGAGGAGCTTCCGGGCTCCGCCGCGGTCCTCACGGTCGGCTCGAAGAGCAGCCCCGAGCCGGGCGCATGAGCGGCTACCACGAGATCGTGAAGTTGCTGGCGGCGAACACCGGCGCGAAGCGGATGAGCGAAGTCTTCGACAACTTCGTCGAGATGGCGGCGCTGGCTCTGCGCAACGCCGTGGACGTCCGCGGGAGCGAGGCCTGGGAAGCGCGCGGAGGGCAGTACCTCCAGATCGCCGGCCGCTACAGCAGAACGGAGCTGGACCGCTTCGCGCACGCCCTGGCGCTGGTGACCACGGAGATGGAGCGCGAGCCCTGCGACGTGCTCGGCCGCCTCTACATGGAGTTGGAGCTCGGCAACGAGCGGCTCGGCCAGTACTACACGCCCTACGACATCGCCCAGCTGATGGCCGAGATGCAGATCGACTCGGTGGTCGAGCAGGTGCAGAGGGACGGCTTCGCCGATGTGTATGAACCCAGCTGCGGCGCGGGCGCGTTCATGGTTGCTCTGTCGCAGGCGATGCTCGAGCACGGCCTGAACCCACAGACGCGGCTGCATGTGACGGCAGAGGACATAGCACCGCAGGCCATGCACATGATCTACGTCCAACTGACGCTGCTGCACATCCCCGCGGTGGTGCGCCGTCGCAACGTCCTCACGCTGGAGACCTTCGAGTCGTGGCCCGCTCTCGCTCATGTCCTGGGCGGTTGGGGCCGGAAGCTCAGGGTGGTCCGGGCGATTAATGGATCACGGCGGTTGATCATCGCCCCGCCTCAGGAGACCACCGAAAAGCCCGCTGATGCTCTGGAGGTGCAGCGATGACGATCACGCAAGAACGAACCGATCTCTCTGACGTCGAGAGCGACGACGCGTCGGCCTGACGCGTGCACTCGCGATGCATCGGCGAGGACACCGAGATCTTCTTCAAGGGCGGCGGGTCCACCCTCAAGGCGAAGAAGATCTGCGGTGCTTGTCCGGTCCGTCAGCAGGGCCTTGAGCTGGGCCTGGAGCGCGACGAGTGCTTCGGCAGTCCGGTCCTGGCCGAGATGATCGCAGACCTGGAGCCGGGCGACGAGGTGACCGTCTTCAACCGCGAGGTCGTTGGCGACGACGCTGCCGCGGCGACCGAGGAGAAGGGCGCGACGCTGCACAGCGTCACGGAGTCGCATCAGCCGACGAGGACCTTTGGCTACGTGCGGACGGCGAACGGATCCGCGGATTCGCAGCGTGCCGACATCGTGAAGACGGTCGGCGCGATCCGGATCTTCTCGGACGAGGGCGTCTCAGGAACCACCGCAGGCACTGACCGCCCCGGGCAGGCCGGCGACGAAGTCGTCGTCTGGCAGTACGACAGGCTCGGACGGACCTTCGAGGCGATGCAGGCAGTCGTTGAGCTGATCACCACGAAGGGTGCGACGCTGCGCAGTCTCACGGAGTCCCCCGCCGAGGGGCTGTTTTCGATGAAGTTCATGATGGCCGTTGCCGAGTACGAGCACGCCGGGAAGCTGAAGGAGTAGGAGCACCGCCGTCCGCCGGCGAGAAAAGAAGATCCCCGTGGAGCACACGTCTCCGCGGGGATCTTCGGCGTTCAGTGTGGGTGTCAGGCACACCGTTCAATGCGCGTGGCCCCCGAGTCGCCCTGAAGCCCGGTGGCCAGGTCGTACCAGAAGCCGCTGCTCAGTCGGACCAAGGTCTTTTCCTCCCGACCTCCCCAGCCGGGGATGGCGGGGACGTCGCGTCGGTCGAGGACGGCGGTCGTGCAGATGGTCTCCCCGGTGTTCTGGTCGAGGCTCTTGACGACAACCTTGTCGCCGACCTGAAGGTTCGCGAGATCATTCGTGCTGATGGTGCTGGTGCTCATGGCGCTGTGTTTCTTTCGGATCGGATCTGGACTGCGGTTTCAGTTCTGGGTTGCGCTCATGAGTGCCTTCTTCGCGCGGTGCTTCTCGGCAAGAGCCCGAAGGGTACGCAGGAGGATCCACCAGCACACGCCACTGAAGGCGATGCTGACGATGATTGGCGTGTACTGGCCGGTCATGACGCAGAAGACTGCCGCCGGCGCGAGGACGATCACGTTTGTCGCGATCATGAGGGTGAGGAGCACCCGGCCGATCGTCTTGGCGGCGCGGTCGCGCCACGTCGAACCCGCGGTGCTGGTGGTGGCGTTCATGTCAGTGCTCTTCCTCGATGATGTAGATCTTCTCGGCGACGTAGGCGTCGTCCTGCTCCTCGGCTGCACTCTCGACTTCATGGGAGATCTGGCTGATCACGGGGATCAGCGTCAGCCGGTCGAGCTGGCATTTGGTGCGGATGGTGATCACGGCGGTGGAGAGGCCGGCAGCAGACGGGAACGTCACGTCGTCGAGCTCCGCGTGTGTGCCACGGATGCTGTAGCTCGCCGCAATGGGCGCCGTCTGTCGCGGCAGCTCCGGCATCTGCTCTGCGCGTGCGTGCAACGCGGCGCTCACTGCGCCGTGAACATCAGCGAACTCGCTGGCGTGCAGGACCACCGGCGCAGCGTGCTCGTAGCCCGCCGCCACCTCAAAGGCGACCTTGGCGGCCTCGACGGCGCACGTCGGACAGTGCGGTCCCGGGTAGACCTCGTCTCGCCCCGTCATCTCGGAGCACAGGTGGCAGCGCGCGGGCCCCCGGTCCGGAACGCAGTCGCAACACATGTGCTCCGTCGTCGAGAGATCAGTGTGTTCGAGGGGCTGGCTCATGGCTGCGCTCCTGGCGCTGGACGTGATCTTTCGAAGACCAGACCGGATCAGCTCCGCTGATCAGGCAAAGAGAGACCCCCGCCCAGCGAGCGTGATGCTCAGCAGGCGGGAGTTCTGCGGAGTTCACCTGCCGACGCCCAGAGGCAAGCAAGGCTGCTTCGTCAGCTGGTCTTCTTCGGTTTCGGGACGCGGCAGGGGCCAGGGCCTTCACAGCAGGCGGCTTCGCCGGGGTTGTCCCACTGGCAGGTCGGGCAGGGCCAGAGAAGGCCGGCCGCGAACGCCGCCTCGCGGATTGCCTGCTTCTGGCGGTCATCGGCTGCGTCGAGCAGCTTGTTCAGCAGATCCCGCCTGGGATTGCCCTCTGCACTGTCATCCAGTACCACGGCGTCTTCGACTTCCACGCGCAGCGGCACGGTGCCGTCGGGACGGACCAGCCGGTCTTCCGCGGAGTCGAGGTGCACGGAGACCCGGACGGCGCCGGCCTCGTGGTCGAGGTAGGCAAACACCAGGACACCATCGACCTCGACGCAGGGGAGGTCGTTGTCGTCGGTCTGCGGGTGGAAGATTGCGCCCCGGTTCGCCTGCTCGCTCGCCTCCTCGTCGGGGAAGCGGTAGTCGAGCGGCACAATGCGGGTCCGCCCGCGCCTGGCGATGTCCTGTGCGTAGAGGTTGTATCCCTCGTCCGGGCGGCTGTTGCGCTCGGGGCCGTAGTAGAGCCGCACGGCCTCGCAGTCGTCGGTGGGCGGCTGGTCGGGGACGTCTTCCTCACCAACGAGGTTGTCCCAGGCCCCGCGTACGTACTCAGCGAGACCGGCCAGTGCGCAGTCCTCGTCAACGTGGAGGGTCATCTCGTCCTGGTGGCGATCCCAGCGGCGCAGCACCCAGGCCTGGCTCGCCGGGCGTGGACTGATGAAAGTCACTACCTCGGGGAAGGAAGGCTGCTGGTCAGCATGCTCGGCGAGCATGGCATCGCGTGCACGGTCGAGGGTGTCCTGCTGGTGCTCGGAAAGGTCGCTGGGATCGATGTCCTCCCACAGCTCCACGGCCGTCTTCACGAGGCATTCGATGTCCATCGGGTTGAAGCGTGTCGCAATCACGGGGCTCTCCTTGAATAGGGATAGGGGGTGTGGCTCAGGGCCAGCACCGACGATCGCCCCTGCTCATCGCCAGAAGAGCGGCGTGATCGTCGGGGTTCTCGGGCGGGCTGGGCCGCACGCCGGTCGGTCGCGCGGCGGGGGGACCGGCCGCCAGTGGAAGGGACGGTCGGCCGTTCGGGTCGGCCTGCACCGGGGGTGGGGGCGTTCCGGCGCCGTCCTTGAGGCGGTGCGCCCCGGCGTGGCGCACCGAGCCCGTCCTGCGAGAGCAGGCCAACGGCCCCGCCCCCGCCGGTCGGCGCAGGCCGTGGGGGCGGGGTTCAGCGCAGGCCCATGCTGGCCTCGATCGCGTCGCCCTCCTCCTGCTGGTCCTGCCAGCAGGGCTCGCATGGGTCGCTCTCGGAGCACTCCGGGCGGGGCTGGCCGTTGGGGCACAGCTCACGGGCGGCCCCGGCGGGCTGGGCGGGGATTCCGCCGGTGCCGCACTCGCACGTGTGGGCGCAGCGCTCACAGTCCTCGCAGACCTGGTGCGGGCAGCAGCCGCAGGGCAGGAACCGGTTCGGCGGCAGGATGCAGCGGTGCATGGCCTCTGTGGCGGCATCGGCCTCCTCGCACTCCTCGCGCTTGCTGAGGAGTGCCTTCACACAGGCCTGGCACGACACGTCGGTGCCGGGGGCCTCGAGGCTGCTCTCCGTGTCCTGCGGGAAGTACGTGCCGCACGCGCCGGTGTCGCCGATGCCGCCGTCCATCTGCCTGGTGGCGTGTACGGCGTAGCCGCGGTTCGCCTTCTTCCGGCTCGGGTAGCCGTCGCGCCCGGCATCCCGCTCCAGCTTGGCCAGGGCCTGGCGTACGGCGTCGGCGTCGGCGTCGGTGCGGATCCCGACGGCGCGCAGCGACTTGCACGGCCACGGCACCTGACCGCCGATCGTGTGCTCGCTGCTCCGGCACTCCGGCCGGTGCGTCCCCTTGCAGACCTTCGGCGTCGCGCAGCACCCGTGCCGGGGGTTGGCCGTCTTCGGGTGCAGGGCGAGCATCGCGCCCTGGAGACAGAGCGCGCCCACCGCGGCGGCGGCCCGGACCGCGTCCTCGTGGGCGTCGAGCAGCGCATTCGCCTCCTCGTGGAACATGGGCCCGCCGGCCTCGGGGGCGACGAGTTGGTTGAAGATCGGGCGCCGGGTCCCGTTCAGGGTCGGATCCGGAGTCTGCCCGCCCAGCTCGTCGGCCTGGTCGTCCAGCCGCAGAGCTGAGATGAGGATGGCGTCGTGGGTCTTGGAGTCGGCCGTGTCCGGCAGGTTCAGTTCCGTGCGGCGCAGGAACTTCGCGGCCCGGCGCAAGGCGGGGATGTCCTTCGGGGTGAATTCGACGGTGACCATCGGCGTCCTTATGTTGTAGGAGGGTTGATTCCGGCCACTCGTAGGATCGGGAGACCCAGGAATGCCGGGTGTGGCACACAGGCGGCCTCGTCGGTCCGCTGGCGGCGGAGCCGATGCCGACGACTGGCTCGTGCGTGAGGTTCACGGCGACCTGGTCGTACATCAGGGCGCTGTTGAGCCGAACGGAATGCGTGGGCCACGTTCGCCGGGGTGTTCAGCTCGGTATGTCCGGGAGGTCGAGCACCCGCCACTGCTCGCCGTGCCAGAACTGCCAGGTGGCGGTGTCGGGGTACTGATCGTCCAACTCGCTGGCGATCTCGACGAGGAACGGTGAAGCAGCGTCAGCGTGCAGGCCGAGCCACAGTGGCGGGATGGTCAGGCGAACAAGGACGCCGTTGAAGCAGTGGATGTCGATGCCGCGGAAGACTCCCATGCCCAGATTGGCGGCGACGGTCTGGGCCAAGCTGTGCTCGGCGAGGAGGTGATCGAGGACCCGTCCAGGTCCCGCCGCGCGACCGGCGCGGCCATCGTGGTCGTGTTCACCGTGTGCTCTCCCCCCTCTGTCCGTGCACAGGCCCCCGCGCCCCGGTGGCGAGTTGCCGGCGGGGCTCGAGAGTCTGGGCACGGTCAGGAGTGGGCGCCCTGGTTGATTGCGTCGCGGGTCTGCGCCGTCGCGGCGTGGACGGTCCACGCAGTCTGGCCCGCGTCGGTGATCGTGTAGCCGTGCCCGTCTTCTGTGTACGTGGCGAGCCCGAACCTGACGAGATCGCGGCAGGTGGTCAGCGTCCTGGTGTGGTGCGCGCGGTAGGGCGTGCGGGCCAGATCGCCGAGCACTGCCCAACGGTGCTCGGTCATCGGGTGCCGGGTGGTGGTGGTCACGGTGACGTCAACGAACGTCTTTCCGGCGTGGTCAAGAGCAGTGGTCTGCACGCGGAATCCTCTCGTCTCTCAATGTGGGGATGTGGGCCGCGCGTAGGAGTCGGTGTACGGAGTCGCCTCGGGGGTCGCCTTGTCCCTGCAGTCCACGTGCTCCTCCGGCATTACGGGTAGCAAGAGAAGGACCCCGGCCTGATGCCGGAGCACCAGGTCGGGGTCCCCGTAGAGATTTGGCGTCAGTGAGTCCTCTGAGGCAGTCGCAGCCCGTCCACGCCCAGAGCATCCGAGTGGAAGCTGACTTCCATGGCGCCCAGCCCGTCGACGACCTGCTGGGCCGCTTCGCCGAGCTCACGCACGGCGTCGCGGTTGTTCTTCCCGAGGATCTGCTCTACGCCATGCGACTGCGTGATCTGCAGGTTCAGACGCACGCGGCCGTCCGCTTCGCAGACCGCGGCGAACACATCCAGCTCCAGCTCTCTGGCGTACCCGCCGATGCAGTTGTTGAGCATCGCACCCCAGCGGGAGAGCGTCTCGGCATCACGGGCGACGACGAGGCTCAGACCGGGGGCTGCTTCCCGGCCATCCAGCAGTGCGGCCGTCTGCAGTGCCCATTGGTGGCGCTGGGCCTGCTTCGCGATCCGCTCGAGGCGGCGGGCCTCCTCGCGTTCGTAGCGCTCACGATCGCGGGCAGCCATCAGCTCGCGCCGATGCTCCTCGATCAGACCCAACGCCTGCACGCGGAACGCCTCGTCCTTCCAGAGGTCCCAGTCAGCGACCTGGGCCGTGCCCTCGGAAAGCAGCCGGATCTCGCGGTTGTAGTGCTCCATCTCGCGAAGGGCGTAGATCTCCTCCTGCATGACACGCTGGGCCATGCGGCCCCGGGGGTCGTGCCAGCGCTCGATTGCGGGCAGGTCCCGGACCAGGTGCTCGAGGTCACGGGAGCCGCGGACCCGGCGCTGCCCGCGGGCAGCGATGATCTCTGGAAGGAGGTCGAGGTCACGGGTGACGGCCAAACGGTGAGCCGTGCAGTCGGCTGCATCGGCCAGCGTGCGCCGCGCCTGGTGGACGGGCTCCTTGAGGATCCGTCGCAGCACCGGCTGCGGAGTCCGGCGCAGGATCGAGCGGATGCCTCGCCGCTGCAGGGATGTGAGCGACAGCTCGCGCATCAGGCTGCGACCGCTGGCTGTTTTCGTGGTGCCCATTGCGTCGATGAGCCAGTCCACGGGCACCAGCCCGCGGAACATGGCGAACCAGCTCAGGGTGCTGATGTCCAGACGCTCCACCTCGCGGGCCAGCGGCCGGCGGTAGGCGCGCACGCCGAAGAGGTTCTTCGCGACCTGCGCATGGTCGTGGGCATCGAGATAAGGCAGGTAGGCGGAGGCCGGACGACCCTGCCGGTCGTCCTTGAGCAGCGGGAAGCGGTCGTTCCAGTTCGGCAGCTCGCCGATGTGGTCGCGGATCGCGGCGATCGCCTGGTCCACGGCGTTGTCGACTCCCTCGGGCTCCGGTCCTTCGAGCCGGCGGGCCTGCGGGTTGCTGTGCATCCACCGCTGCAGTGTCCCGGACAGCCCGTGGATCCAGGACTCGACCACGGTCTCGGAGAAGACATGGCAGGTGGTGGATTTGCCGGTGCGGCGGTCGATCTCGCGCAGGACGACGAGGTCCTTCTTCGTGCGGGCCATCGACGTGAGCTTCTCGGCGGTCCAGTAGTGGAATGCCTTGCCCGAGGCGCGCATGCGGTGCACGCGCTTGTAGAGCGAGACGGCGACGGACGTCCGGCCGTCAGGTAGAGCCCGCGCCAGGATCCTCAGACTGATGCCGGAGATCGCGCCTTCGACTGCGGCGACACCCTGCTCGGCAAGGGCGTCGTCGACGTACTTGATGTAGAGCAAGGCGTGCTCGGTGCGCTCGGGCATGGCGGTCTCCCCCGGGAAGATGTGATGGATTCGGTAGTGAGACCCCCGGCGCTGCTTTGCAGCGCACTGCCCGCGTCTTATCCGATTCCCTCTTCCCCAACTCGTCCCCCTGTCAGGCCATTCAGGATCGCCTGTCGATTCGAGGCCATGTCATTCGAAAGGGAGGCTTGGCTGTCCTGTTCGTCAGGCACACCGTTCGATGGGCGTGTCCCCCGAATCGTCTGGGGAATAGGGACCGGCTCCGGTTGTGCATGTCCCGGGGCCGCATGGCGTGTCAGGTGGGGAGCTTGGCCAGGACCGCGCGGTTCAGGCGCGGGTGAAGCGGGCGGCGCTGACCGCGCGCCGCATGCTGGCCGTGTGGCGCCGGACCAACCGGCCGTGCACCGCGGTGATCGTGACCGTCATCGTGTCGGATCCCGTCTCAGTAGCCCTTGCGGGCCGCCGCGCGGGCCTGCGCTTCGGCGTCACGGACGGGGATGGTGGCGAGGAGTTCGCCGGGGCTCGCGGCCCTGGCGAGGGACTTGGTACGGGCCGGGTCGGCGTACAGGGTCCACACGTCGCCGCCCATCCGGGGCCAGTAGGAGAGCTGCCAGAACCGGCGGTTGGCGTAGCAGATCTGCCAGGAACGCGGGCCGGACGGGTGCGCGCTCACACCGGCCGGAAGGTCCGGCAGTTCCGGCGCGGGACCGTACGCGCGGTCTATGTAGGCGAGGTGTTCGGCCGTCGCCGTGATGGCGACGCGCACCGTGTGCGGCCACCGGTGCCCCTCGGGCAGCATCGGCGCCCACTCCTTCCACTGCGCCTCGCTGCTCGCGCAGCCGGTGTACGGCACCCAGGCCGCGCCGCGCGCGTAGTTGAAGCCGAGCCGCATCAGGTGCCACCCAGCCGCGATCTTCAGCCCCTCCGTGTTCGCGCCGTCGGTGATGGCGTCCAGGTAGATACCGGCGGGGTCGTTCTCCCGCCCGGCCGCACCCCGCTCCGTGAGCGGGATCATGTGGCGTTCCGCCGTGCTGCCCTCGGCGGTCATCAGCCGCAGCGTGGCTCCCCCACCGGCGAGCGGGTACGCCATCCGGATTCCGCGACGGTCGGCAGGGCGGCGAGTTGGCCCGCACGCATCCGCTCCAGCCGCTCGGTCATGGTGGCCGACACCTGGGAACACTCGCCGCCCTCGGCGGCCAGGCGCCACGCGGCGCCGTGTGCACGGGTACCCTGGTCGCGAGTTGCCGGCGCGGCCGTCACGGTCGCGGCCGTCTTCTCCCGCTCGTGGGCAACCGCGCCGACCGCGAGCGCGAGAGCGCCCTTACGGGTGGTGCTGTGGCTGCCGACCTGCCGCCGCTCGCCGCCGACTTCGCGCACCTGCCAGAACAGCATTCCGCGTTCCGATACCTGGTAGGCGGCATACGTGCTCTGTGGGAACCGGCGCCCGTTGAGCGTCTCGCCGGGCAGCGTGAACAACCAGCCGTCGACGCCGTACTCGGTGCCCTCCGGCGCACGGCCGTTGGTCGGGGTGTACCGGCGGTACGAGCGGGTGACGATCTCTCGAACGATGCTGCGAGCCTGCGTGGTCATGCTGGGGGTTCCTTCCGGGATTGCTGCCGTGGTCGGGGACCCTGTGCCGGTCGGAGCGGGTCCGGTGTCCCCGCTCCGTCTTGCTTGGGGTGCCGGTCGTGATCCGGTCGGGGGCTGTGGGTCTTAGAACGGGGGGGCCGTCGTAGGGACGGACGACGTACAGGCGGCCGTCGTCGTGCACGGCCAGGCGCTCGCCGTCCTCCAGCGTGAAAGTGTCGTGTCCGGCCTTGTAGCCGCAGCCGCGCGCCGTGCACACGTAGACCGGCTGACCGTGGCTGAACAGGCCGGTTACGGGGGTGTAGCCGCCAAAGCCGCACTTTGCGCACACCTGGGGGCCGAACTCCTCATCCCCGATCACCATTTCGCCGGTGTGCCGCTCGGCCGCCCGCGCTGCGGCCTTCTCGCGTCGGTCGGTGCACGCGGGATCGTCGCACGGCCGGTGCCCGATCAGACCGTCCGTGGACGCGTGGCGGATCTCGATCAGGCCGTAGTCCCGGCACGAGCCGCACAGCGGCTCCGGGGCGTGCGGCTGCTCACCGTCCACGCACCCGGTCCGGTTGGACGAGTCGTACCAGGCGCCTTGTCCGTCGGCCTCGATGTACTCGATTTCGCGGGCGCAGTGCAGACAGGTGCGGGTCTCGGCGGTGGTGCTCATTTGCGGTGGTCCTTTCGGGGGTTGGGCCGCACGCCGGTCGGTCGCGCGGCGGGGGCCGGCCGCCAGTGGAAGGGGCTGCCGGTCGCGGGTTCAGCGGGTCTCGGCGGTGAGGTCGGCCACGCGCCGCTGGTAGGCGCCCCAGACTTTGGCGGTGTCCAGGCTGGGGCCGGTGGTGTAGCCGGTGGGGGAGGATGCGTGCGCCCACGTGCCGTGTGCGGTGACGAATTCCCGGTATTCGGTGCGGCTGGCCGGGTGGGATGCGATGGTGACCCACTGCGCGCCAATCAGGGACGGATAGGCGGCCAGGTGGGCGGCGACGGCCGATGCCATGGCGTCGGCGGCGGCCGGGTCGGTGATGTTGGCGGGCGCCTCGGTGAAGTCGCAGTGCACGTGATGGGTGTTGAAATTGTCGGTGATCACAGCGCTGATGCCGAACAGTCCGGCCAGTGGCACGTCGTAGCCGGACACGGCGGAGCGGTTGGTGTGGGAGTACGCGTCGATCCACACGTCCGGCTGGCCCGGGGCGGTGGTCACCAGGGAGGCGCCGGGCAGGGAGCGCCAGGGCTTGACCACGCGGAAGGTGACGCCGTGCGTTGTCAGCGCGGCCTTGAGGATCGTGCCGGTGCGCTCGGCGACGGCGGGGGCGGTCTTGGTCAGGTCGTGGGGCCAGGAGGTCAGAGAGACCCCCGCCCGGCGAGCATGATGCTCAGCTGGCGGGGGCTCTGCGGAATTCACCTGCCGACGCCCAGGGTCAAGCCGCAGTCGGCTACGGCTGGATGCTGCCGTCCGGCACGAGGATCGTGATCCGGTCCTGGCACAGCTGCTGGCCGCCGTTCGAGAAGAGACCACTCAGGCTTCCTGCGTCCGTGCCTTCCTGGTCGGACCCGATCTTCAGCCGACTCCTGCCGTGCGGGTCGCCGGTGTAGCTCGGCTTCGACGCATCGACGGGCTCGACCGTGCAGCGCAGCCGCTCGACGCGCGGCGTCTGGTCTGCTTCGTGTGGATAGATGACTCGGACTGTGATGTCGTTGATGAACGTCGAGTGGTGCCACGGGAACTGACGCTTCTCACGTTGTTCTTTCACCGACACTCTTCTGGGTACGACGACGTCTTTGTCTTCGATGGTCGTGTAGTCGTAGGTGCCGGTGTCCGGAGTCTCCGCCTCGGGGGTCGCCTTGTAGTAAGAGCCGTCGGCGCGCTTGACGAGCTTCTGCACGGGGTCCGCGACGTAGACGATCTTCGTGTTCGCCATGGCAGCGCGCTCCTGGGCGTCTTGCTCCTTGATGTGGTTGAGCCAGAGGAACACGCCTGCGACCAGGGCGGCAACGATCGCGATCGAGATCGCCCAGTCACGCAGGCGTTGGCGTTGACGTAAGGGGGTGTTGTACATGGTGCTGGGTCTCTCTCATTCTGGGCGTGGTCAGGTGGTTTCGACGTCGCTGCGCATGCGCAGCCGTTTGGCGAAGAAGCCGGCCTGGACGGTGAAGTAGCCCTAGTGCAGCTCATAGAGCTCAGGGCAGACGGGCCCGGAGGCCCAAGCCTGGATCGCTTCCGGGAAGAGGGCTCTGCCCTCCCAGGCGAGGTGCCAGGCCTGGCGATAGTAGACAAGCTTCTGGAGCTTCATCGCCGTCATCGCCGGCCGGTCGGGCTCGGCCACGGCGTGTTTCTGCAGGATGTGCTTGGCGACGTCAAGGACGGATGTCTGAGACTGAGCGATGGTTCCAACCTTCATTCCGCTTCGATCACCAGCAGTGCCGGAACAGGTAGTCGCCGCGCGGCAGTTCGCCGCGGCGGATCAGATCGGTCAGGACCAGCCGCAGCGACGGCGAGAAGGCGCGATCGGCGAAGAACCGGTCCTCGAACACGGCGTTCTCAAGGTCTTGCGTCGCCGGCGGGTTCGCCTCGACGGTGGCTGGTGTGTTTTCGTCGGCGACGCGGATGCTCAACCAGTAGTCCAGCTCCGTCATGCCGGTCTTGAAGACGCTCTCGCCGGTGCGGGAGTCCCAGCCCAGGTAGATCTCGGCGTCGTCGAGGTCGCCGAGTGCCTGCAGGTAGTCCCCGTCGGAGGTGAGCTCGTAGAGCTTCACGCTGTCATTGCCGATGTGCTCGTCGTCCCGCTGGCATCCGCGCAGCGAGCTATACGGCTTGCCATAGACGCGCTCGGCGATGGCCTCGATCGGAATGTATCTGTTCTCAGCGGTCACAAGATCAGCGTGCGGCTCCAGCATGTAGATGCTGCGGGGCGTGTATTCGGGTGCATCGGGCATGACGGAGCCTCCTGTGGGTGGTTCGGTGGTGATTGCAGGAACGAGCGCGTGCGGCTCAGTGCTCGCCTCGCAGGAGGTCCGCCAAGGCCTGAGCATGGGCGTTCTTCGCTTGTTCGACGGCGGCCTGCTCCTGAAGGGAGTGGATCTTCTCCCCCGCCTGGATGCGCTCGTCGACGGCGTCCATGGCGAGAATGACGGCAGCGAGTTCGAGCCGGGCGTCCGCCACGCGGCGCTTCAGCTCGGGGTGCCGCTCGGACATCACGCCCAGCCGGTGGACGGCGTCGATCTTCTGCTCTTCACTGACGGTGGACATAGCGGAACTCGCTTACTGCTGGGTGGTGTTGAGGAGCGTGGGGTCAGGGAACAGAACGCAGCGCCACGAGGACGAGGAGGACGGAAGAGGTTCTGGTGCGGGACATGGCGTCTGCTTTCTGCTTCAGTCGAGTGGGGCGAGAACGAGGAGCCCCCGCGCGGCGTGATCCCTGCGGGGGCTGATGGTGCGGATGCGTTGCGCTCGTGGGGTCAGGCCTGGGCCGGTACCCCGGCGAGGTCGATCCTCCGGCCGCGGGCCAGCTCGGCGGCCGGGACGTCGATGCGGAAGCCGCCGGCCGGGTAGCTCGGGTGGGTCGAGAACACCACGGCGCACATCCAGGAACCGGAGTGGCGCTTACGTGGCACGGGCTCTTCCTCAACGCCGTCGGGCAGAGCCTCCTTCCGGAACTCCATCGGCACCACGACGACGCGGTAGGACTGGTTCGTGCGCGGCGGCTCCCAGGGCAGCTCGACGAGCAGGTCCTTGGGCCACTCCTCGATGGTCACGGGTCGGGTGGACAGGTAGTGGTTCAGCGAGCCTTCGGGGGCCTGGGCCAGCCGGGTCCGCTCCTGCTCTTCGGTCTCGATGAAGCCGATGCGGCTGAGGAAACTCATGATGGTCAGTGCTCCTTGGTCAGTGCTTGTGCTGGGAGTGGGCCGCTGGCATGGGTTCGAAGAAGGCGAGCTCGTCGAGCTCACAGCGCACGCCGTAGATGCGTGCGTCCTCCAAGACGGCGAGGTCCTGGTGCACGAGGTCGTCCGGCTTCGTCAGCCAGTGGACGAACACCCCGGTGTCGTCAATGCGGTTCCAGGAATGCCGGACGATGATGCCGATGCTGCCGGGGACTGCACCGAACCCGTATTCGAGGTATCCGCTGGGCTCGGCGAGGAGGACGTAGCTGCCGACGGCGGGCCGGGCGCGCTGCTCGGTCTTGCTGCCGTGGTTCTTGGCCCGCGGCTTCCGTCCGATCAGGTCCGGCAGGAGGAAGGCGAGTCCCATCGTCGCGAGGGCGGCAGCGAAGACGATGAGGATGATGGGCAAGCCGGGCATCGTCTGGAGCGTGTTCATCGGCGTGGTTTCCTTCGCGACCGCAGTGGAGGGGAAGAGGAAAGGCAGGGCGAAGAAGCCGCTGGTCAGCGAGTCTCGCTGTAGCCGCACTCGGAGCACGTGTGCGTGACCTTCTCGGCCCTTTTGCTGGCGCGGACGCCGTGGGCGTTCGACTCCATGTCGATGGCGCAGTTCGGGCAGTTCATGGCTCGGCTCCTGACGTGACGAGGATGTTCTTCAACGCCAGATCCGGATCAGCTCCGCTGATCCCTTGTGCTTACTGCCTTCACGGGACGAGCAAGGCGAGCCACGAAGAGGAAAAAACACAGCACCCCGGCGCAGCTGCTGCCCAAAGGCAGAGCGCGCACCGGGGTGCTGGGGAAGCCGGAGCCGCGGAGATCTCCAGGGACGCGCCGCAGGGATCAGCTGCAGCGCTCAGGAATCGAACCTGTTCCGCGGTCGGTCTGCACGGTGTGCCCACTGGCGCACGCCGAGGATCAGTCGGCGCACTGCGGATTCGAACCGCTCCGTACAGAAGTCAGTGGCGGCTCTGTTGTCGATCGCCCGGATCAGCTGTGCTGATGACTCGAGAACAGTCGAGGTTTGGCCGGCAGTGGGGTCAGATCCGGTTGAGGGCGTCGAAGAGCAGGCCGCGCCAACGGGCGCCCCCGGAGGGGCGGGTTTACGAGTGGTGGGCGGCGGTGTTGGGGCACGCGGCGTGGTCGAGCGTTCCCTTGCCCTGGCGGACAGGACAGCGGGTGTTGAGCATGTCCAGCAGCAGCGCGTTGAGGGCCTGGACGGTCGCGGCGTGGGTGCGTTGGTCGCGGTCGTGCCCGATCGCGGCGGCCTCCAGCATCCTGCGGGCGAAGAGGTCGATGGCCTCGCGGACGCCTCCGACGCTGCCCAGGTCCAGGGCGGCGATCTCGGTGTTTACGGGCCGCTGGTGGGAGCGGCGGGCGGGGACGGTCGGGGTGGTGTTGCTCAACGCGTTCTCCTGTCCAGACGAGTTGGGTGGGTGGTGCCGGGGGGAGGGGCCCGGCGGACCTGGGGCAGCCCCCGATGAGGCCCCAGGTGATGGAACAGTCCTTGGGGCGATGACGATGGCGATGGTGCCTCGGTATTCGGAGCCGGGGATCAAGGGGGTCTCGGCCTCGATGCCGTGACGGGCCGCGCCGTTGACTTGCACCGTGTAGGTGCGCGGAACGGTGTCCGTATTGCGGACGCGGTAGCCGACCTCTACCGAGTGGTCGCGGTCCGTGCCGGAGGTGATCTCGCCTGCTTCGGTGGCGTCGTAGGGAGTGGACTGGAGGGGTGGTGAGGGTGGTGCGGGTGGTGAGGGCGGTGCGGGCGGTGAGGGTGGCCCGCGAAACAAGAGCTGACGGCCCCACGCCCTCTGCCAGGGTGTCAGTCAGCCTGTTCGTCTCGGCTCTGGACTGCTGCTCCGATGATTACGAAGGTCACGGGCACGGCCGCAGGCAGCCAGATCCACTCGTCGGCGCCGCGCGCCCAATCCGTAAGCGTAAGGGCGGCTATGCCGAAGACGACGAAGCTGAGGTAGCCGGCGTTCAGCAGGTGCCGGCCCTGCCCCTGCAGGAGCCTGGCGCGACGCCGGGCGTGGGGACGGAGCACGTGTGGGCCGTCGGGTGGGATCACGGTGACTACTCCTGTTCGTGGGTGTCGCGTCCGACAACGTCGGCCTTCAAGACCACAACCAGGTGGTCCTGAGGGCCGACGCCACGCAGGCCCCCTGAACTAGCCAACAGCATCGGTGCCGAGAAGGCGGGCCGGGGGCACCGATCGAGGTCTTGGAGTGAGAGGCTGGGCCGTTGTCGGCGTCGGCCAGGCCCGCGGCGTGGGTTACTTGTCTCGCTTGCCGGTGAGGTTGATCCGGACGCGGGACTTGGGCATGTGCTGCTCCTTCGTGTGGTGAGGGCGATGGGGTCCGTTCTGTGAGCTCGACCAGGCCCACCGCCGGGAGGGGCGAAGTTCTATAGATCGTCAAGCGGTCTGAAAGGGCAGCTGCTCGTCCTGCACGGCGCTGGCGTGCGCGACGGCCGGAGCGGCAGCCGCGACCGGGGCGGGAGCCTGGGCCTGCAGGTTCTGGTTCTGGGCCTCGGCCTTGGTGACGCGCTCGGCCAGGCGGGCCTGGGTGGTGGCGCGGGACTCCAGGAAGGAGATGTTCTGGATCTCGAGCTTGACCTCGAAGACCTCGGCACCGTTCTTGGTGTAGCGGTTCAGGCGGGGCTCATAGCTGAGGCCCACCAGGTCACCCTTGTGCACGTGGGCGAACGGCCCGGTGCCCTGCGTCTCGGCACGGACGAAGGCCTCGAAGGGCAGCGCGTCGGAGATGCGGTTGCCCTGACGGTCGGTGTAGCCGCGGTCGACGAAGGCGGTGAGCATGACCTTCTTGGAGCCGTCCTTGTTCTCGAAGACCTTCGGGTCGTTCGCCAGGCGGCCGATGACGGATGCGGTGCTGTTCGGGTTCGACATGATGGATTCTCCTTGAATACAGCGCAGCGCCCGGATCGACGTCGTCGTCCGCGCGCAGTTGGGTGGGTCGTTGAGATGTTCAGTTGTCTGTCATGCCACCATCCGGATCAGCTTCGCTGATCAGATGATGTCCTCTTCCAGTGCTTCTTCCGAATCAGCTGTGCTGATCGAATGCCTTGTCACTCCGAGGCCCGAATCGGCTTCGCCGATCAAACTCGCGCTCTTCGCTGAGTTATCGGCCACTCCCCCGACCAGACTCCCGACGTGATGCCCGGATGTCTCGTAGCTCGGCCTCCGCCTGGTCTGCTCTGGCGGTATCGCCCCTCTTGCAGGCCAGCCGATAGGAGTACTCGAGATCGGCGATCCTGCCTCGGCGGACGACCGCCAGGATGAACCAGAACAGCAGCAGGACCAGCCCGACGGCGATGAGGATCCCGAGACTCACAGCGTCACCTGCACTTCGTAGGCCGTCGAGCGGTAAGGCCCAACGGTGAGTGTGTGCATGGGCGTCACCAGACCTGCCTGCGCCAGGCGAGCCGTCAAGCCCGAGTGTTCAGACCAGTCCTTGATGAAGACGTTCCCGGGTTCGGGTGTGAAGCCGTAGCCCTGTAGGCTGATCGAGATGGGCTCGGCGGGGCCCTCTGCGTTTTCGAGTTCCAGCACACGGTTCTCGTCGTCGTGCACGAGCGCTCCGGTCAGCTCGATGCCGCCGAAGGCGATGGTGACGTCGTGCTTCACGGTGGTCGTGGACTCAGCCATGGTGGTCTCGCTCTTCTCGTGATGTGGATTAGGCACGCCCAAGGGCGCGATCAGCTGATGCTTCGCACAACCGGCCTCATGAGCTCCAGCACAGCGGCGGGATTCGAACCCACGAAGCGATCGCGCCCGTGGGCGAGGGGATGCAGATGCCTCCGCAGATCTACTCCCGGATCGACTGCGTCGATCCAGATCAGTCACCAGCCAGCGCCTGCTCGCGACAAAGCTGGCCGATCCGGGCGACGGCTTCGGTCGGAGGCTCGTAGGCCGGCGGCAACTCGCTGATCGTGACGTCGAGTTCCCGAACACCCGGCAGTGGCGCGGGTCGCGGCATGGCCTTGCCCTCGGCGGTGTCGAGGTACTGCGAGATCGCTCGCTCGATGCGTCGGTTGCGGGTCAGTACTCTGTTCATGCCACCGACCGGATCGAGGTTCAGGTCGAGGGTCACCGCCCGGTTGAGTGTCTGGCGCATGCGGTACTCGATGGTGCGGTGCGCGTTCAGATCGATGACGGTGTCCTTGTATCCGAGCAGAACCGTGTCGAAGACACCCTCGATGCTGTCTGGGAGCTGCCAGCCGGGCAGGTGCCCGAAGGTGCCGTTGGTCTCAGGGTCTTCAGCGTCGAGCAGAGAGTTCCAGTCGTCGCGCCGATGCTTCCACTCGTCGTCCGAGACCTCCGTCGGCCGGTCAGCCTGGTTCTGGTAGTGGTAGTCGACGAAGATCGGGTGGCCATCGGCTTCGAGGGCCAGGAGTGCGTCGGTGTACGCGCGCTTCCCGGCGAAGGGGTACGCCAACCGGTGTGTGCCCCACTCGTCGTCGACCTGGCCGAAGACGATGCTGAAGCGCAGCGGATCGTGGAACGTCATGCGGTCATCGAGTCCGGCCTGCTCGTCGAGCCAGAGCTTCCGAGCCCGGTAGACGAGGTAGTTGTGCAGGGGGCCGCCCATGTCGCGTTCGCGCACCTCGGCGTCGTCGACGACGCGGGCGACGTTCCTGGCGATGATGGGTACAGCCAGCTCGCGGAAGACCTCGCGCATGCGCTTGGAGATCACGCGGGTGAGTTCGAAGAGGTCGGGCGCGTGCGCGGTCAGCCGCAGCCCGTCGTACAGCTTGGCGCTCATCGGATTTTCCGTTCTCGGGACGCTCATATAGCTGTCAAGCAGCTGGAGCAAGGTCGTTTTGAGTGATGTGCGTGGCCGGTGTACTGGTCAGAGCGCGGTGGACCTCGCGGGCGACGATTCGCTTGCGGCAGCGCATGATGTCCTTCTTGGACAGCCCTCTCTTGGTGCGGCGTTCGACGTAGGCGCGGGTGTGTTCGTCGAAGCGCATCCGGACCAGCACGATGGTGTGCAGCGCGATGTTCGCGGCCCGGAGAGGATTGCGCGCCGGCTCAGAGGGCGCGCTCCCGGCACAGGGTCTCGGCCTGGGCGAGGTGGCTGTGCACCAGCGCTGCGGTCGCGCCCTCGGGGGAGAGGAACGGCTCCGTGATACCCGGGCCCGTCCAGCGCCCGTCGTCGGTGCGGCGTACCGGCTCGAGCTCCCTGGTGTCCACGCGCACGGACCGTTCGCCGGCGCCGGTGGGCGGACTGACGCAGGCCCGAGCGAGCGCGTCGTTGATCTCGGGGACCGTGCCGAGCCGTCCGGTGTCGTCGAGCAGCAGTGCGGTGGCTTCCAGACGTTCGACGGTCTCGGCGGCCAGGGCCGACAACTCCCGCAGCAGCGGGCGGCCTTCCGCCAGGTCGCCGTCCGAGGACCTCGCCGCGGTCTGCTCGGCCGCCGTACGGACGGTGTCCAGCCGGGCGGCTGTCGTGCGGCAGTTCTTCGCGGACCGCGCGAAGCGGTCGGCGGGCAGCGTGGCCATCGCCGTCTCGATCGCCAACAGGTGGCCGGCCGCGGGTGACGGCGTCGCCTGGAGGTCGTGCCAGATCCGGCGGAGGGGGGCCACGTCGGCGTCGGCTCCGTGAGGCACGGCGTACCGACCCTGCAGTCCGGCGGGCGCGCGCCGCTTCGTCAGGCGCCGCGCAGCAGCAGCCGCAGCGCCTCGGGGCGGACTTCGTCGTCACGCACGATTTCGCCGTCCGGGGTAGCCCAGTACGCCTCGGCGCCGCCGTCCCGGACGACGACCGTGCGCATGAGGGTGCGGGTGCCGTCGGTGACGACGTCGCCGCGGCGGAACCGGCCGAGGAGAACCTCGACCTGCAGGTCGTCCTCGGACTTGTAGTCGATGCACGTGCGGGGGCTGAGCTCGAGGTGTCCTGGCGCATGCCGTTCGATGATGGCTTCGACGGTGACGCGTACGCGGTCGCCGGGGGACAGGCGGGGGATGGGCATGGATTCTCCGTGGTGTGGTGGGAAGAGCCTCTGGACGGCCGGCGGGTGCTCCTGAGACCGGCCCGGTGGCGACGGAAGCAGGCGGATGATCTCGATCAGGTGCGGATCGTGCCCATCGGGTCCGGCGCCTGCACCCGCAGGCGCACCGGCTCGCCTGGCACCGGCGGGATCAGTTCGGTGGTCAGGATGTTCTCTGTACTGCGTGCCGCCTGCGCGTTCAGGTCCTTGTGAATCAGCGTGCGCAGCTCGATCGGGTTCATCGGACATCCTTGACGCTCGGGGTGCCGTTGAACTTCGCGACCCACGATCCGGGCGGTCCGGTCAGGCGGGCCGCTGCGGTGCCGTCCGGGCTCGGCGCCCAGCCGGCCATCGCCGTCCGGCGCGCGTCCTTCTCGTCCAGCGCACGGACGGTCGTGGTGATCGGAGCCGTGATCGTGACCGTGAACGTCTTCAGCGGCGGCGCCGTCCTGCGCCACTTACGGTACTGAGCAACGGCGTGCTGGTAGCGCACCAGCTCCCGCACGTACTGCTCGATGCGTACGAACCCGCGGGCCGCATCGTGGCTGGTGGTGTCGATGTCGCTGAACCGCACCCGCTCTCCGGTACCGACCCCGCAGGGACCCGAACGCTCGTACAGGGTGTCCAGCGGGGCGCCTGTGGCCTTGGCTTTCGCGCACCGATCCTTGATGTACTCGGCGTGGGACCCGATCTCTACGGCCCAGGCGACCATGTGCAGGTAGCCGTGATGCTCGGCGGGATCGGTGACGTGGTTGATGGCGCCACCGTAGGGCGGGTTGAACTTCGGCTCCTGCACGGTCAGCTCTCCTTCGTGCTCAGGCTGTGGGCGGTCTCGACCTCGGCGCTGTCGTCGTTCTTGCCGACGGAGGTGGGGCGGCCGAAGAACCCGGCGCTGATGAGGTCCGTGTTGTGTTTGACCATCAGGTCGTAGAAGGCGGCCTGGGCTCGGTTCATCACCTCGATCTCGTCGGCCAGTGCGCCCTGGATGGTCTCGACGGCAACGTTGTCGTCGCTGCCCTCGTTGTCGAAGTCCTCGAAGGCGAGGTATGCGGTGTCAGTTCCGGCGTGGAAGAGGTCGAGCCAGACGTAGGTGGTGATCTTGTAATCTCCGCGGCCGTCTTGGTCGTTGGGGAGGTTGAACTTGGTGTCGAGCTGGGTGAACAGGCGCGGCAGGCTCTCCTCGACCCCGTAGCGTTTGGGGCCGCCGCGGTGCTCGACGCGGTGGTGGTCGTGGTCGACGGAGGCGATCTCCAGGGTGGGCGTGAGGGTGTCGAAGAAAATCAGGTTGATGTTCGTACGGACCAGGTAGTGGGAGTTGTTGTCGGGGTCCTCGGACACGGGGTTCCTCCTGGGGTGGTTGGCCGGGCGGCCACCGCCACGCCCCCGAAGGGGCGGACGGAAGCTGTCCGGTCAGCCGCGCAGGCGCCGCTTCGCCGCGTACAGCTCGCGGGCCGCGAGCGCGATCTCGCTGTGCGCGTTCGCTTCGGCCTCCAGGAAGTTCTCGTCCTCCTCGTCCCAGGGCAGACCGGCCTCCTCCCAGGCGAGCCAGTCACTCAGCTCGGGCTGCCGCTCGCTCCCTTCCGGCATAACAAAGGCGGCCCACCGGGATGGTGAGCCGCTGAGTTGTTGTGGTGTCCTTGGGTCTACTGTTCTTCGTGACAGAGCCCGTTGTCGATCAGGTACCTCTTGTCGGCTGCAAGCTGCCGGATCTTCTCGATATAGCTGGAGCTGGTCCTGGCCCGTGCTGCGGCTGCGTCCGTGATGATCCTCATTGCGGACTGCCACTCTTCTGTGCTGCCTTCTGCCTGGTGCGCCTGCTGTATCCGTTTGAGCAGGCGGTAGGACCGCACGAGATCCTGGGCCAAGTCGCTCGGTGCGGGAAGCGGCATGTGGTGGAGGCTGCTCCACGGCGCGGTGAGCAGCGCGGTTGAGCTGACAATAGCGATCTTCATTGGCCGGGGCTCCCTCTTGAAGATGACGGAACTGGCGAGCCTGAGTCATTCCGTCTCGCCGTACAGTCGGTCCTTGAACGTGAGGTCGGCGATGGCGCCGAAGGTGTCGCACACGGCGTCGGTCACCACGGCCAGGCGCCGATGGCGCGTGCCATCCAGTTCCGTGAAACGGAGCACCGCACTGATCGCGCCCTCGGGAGCATGGAGGATGACGTCCTCACGGCCCGGGGTGTAGGCGGCGAAGTACCTGCTCCCGTACTTGTTGACCACGTCGTGGAAGTGGAAGACGACCTGCTTGTAGTTCTCGCGGTACTCGGGGTTGATCGTCTTCGGCTCGGGCCGGCCCCGGTTTTCCAGCTTCTCGGCCCAGACGTACACGATGTTCGGGGAATACCGTAGGCCGTACTCGCGGTCGCGGAAGGTGAAGGTGGCGGCGAAGTCGGGGTGGTCCGTGATCGGACGCCAGTCCCCCATGCCCATGCCGACCTGGTGGGTGGTGTACGTCCACCACAGGTTGGCCAGCTCATCGAGCGTGGTGTCCGGGCCGATGCTGGCCTGCGGCAGCTCGCGGCTGTTCACAGACTCCGGCCGGGCGCGGCAGCCGTGGAGGCGTTTGTCCCGTCCCTGCCTGAAGTACTCCACCGATCCGAGCAGCATGCAGTCGTGGCAGGCCGCCTCGTGGTACGGGTGGTCGACCAGCCGGTGGCCTCCGGCGATGTCCTTGAACTCGGGGGTCGGGTTGTAGATGCGGAGCGGCACGATGCGTGCCTTGAGGGCGGGGCGCCGCATGTACGCCTTGCCGCAGGGCTCGCACACGGGGTCCTGGTGGTGCTCGCGGTCCCCAGGCTCCCCGGGGACCTTGGGCATCGAGTACAGCATCAGGTGTGTCGCAGTCCCGGTGCACTCGTCATCCATGTCGGTGCTGCGCAGGGTGGAACAGCGCATGATCAGTTGCCCTTCCGGTCGGGGTGCGGGTTACGGGTCCAGCTGCTGCGCCAGCGCTCTTCCTCGGCGTTGTAGTTGCCGTCGTACACCAGGGAGAAGCGGTCGCCGGCCACGCGGGCGTGCACCGGGCCGGCCGTGCTGATCACGGACGCATACGCCTGGTGCAGCTCGGAGTCGACCTTCCACTGCTCCTCTTCGCGGAACGCCTCGCTCACCGCGTAGCTGCGGCGCATGTACTGGAGCAGCTCGTACTTCGCCTCGACGGCCGGGAGCATGTAGGTGTAGCCCCGCACATCGCCGGTCAGACCCGGGTGCACCCAGTCCGCCGACATGTCGTGCACGCCGTCCAGCGGTACGCGCTTGGCCCAGTGCCGGTCGATCGCCTCACCGGCCCGCTGGTCGAAGATGCCGTTCCAGCAGTCCGCGGCCTCCTTCGCCAGCCGGATGTACTCGCTCAGCGCGCGGTGCGCTCGATGGGCCTCGTGCTCGGACGGCGAGTCGTAGTAGGACACGCACCACCACTCACCCTTGGGGCCGAAGCCGTCGCGCATGCTCTTGCCGGGCAGCTGGCGGCCTGCGACCCAGCTGCCGTCGCGTTCGCCGAGGAATACACCCTGGAACTTGTCGCGCCACTGCGAGCGCTTCGAGTGGACGAGCGTCCAGCCTTGTACGGTCTTCATGCCGTTCCCTTCTTGGTGATGCTCAGCTCGTGCAGCGGAAGCCGTTTGGGATTGCAGGGGTTGCCGCTCGGCGCGTAGTCGATGCGCTGGCAGACCGCGTAGCCGGTCAGGTAGCCCTCGTCGGCGTACTCCCGGTCGGTGTCCTCCAGGCGCAGGACCTGGTACACGCGGCCCCGGAAACGGACCCGATGACGCACTAGATCACGGAATTCGGAGGCCCACATGTCCGTGGCGTCACGGCGCAGGTACGGGTCAAGGATTTGTTCGGGATGGCTGTAATTGCCGACGGATTCGGGCGAGGCGACCCGGTTGTAGAGCGTGTCCAGCACGGCCGGACGCGCTTTGGCGCCGACCTTTCGGATGAGCTGGACTTCCAGCATCAGCGCTTTGCCCGCGCGGATTTCTGCTGCGTCCGCGTCTTCCAGATCCTCGATGTTCATCCGGGAATCGAGGTACGCACCGGTGGGTTTGCTCTGCGGTTTGATACGTACGCTCAGTTCAGGCCAGCTCACGCGGATTCCCCTTTTCGGTCGGTTCGGCCGGCACGTCGTCAACAGGCTTACGGTGGAACGAGCGCGTGTGCTCGACACTTTTGATGCGGCGCTCCCAGGCGCCGATGTGGCGCAGGCAGGCTATGTAGTTGCTGAGTGAGGTCCAGGTCTGCCCGTTCTGGCAACTCGACCAGTACGTGTTCCAGAGTTTGCTCAGCTCCGCGCACTTCGTGGTACGCAGTCCGACGAAGTGGATCGTGCCGCCGGGGAAGTAGACGAAGATAGCGCAGCCGCACGGCAGCGTGTACCGTCCGGTTTCCAGTCCGATCGTGTCGGCCACGAATTCAGCCATGCTGAAATCCTTTCGCTCGAATAATGGAAGTGGCGCCCGGGCCGGAATTCGAACCCGCGAATACGTTGGAGAGGGAGGTGTATTCGGTGACCCGCACGACCGGACCCGGATCACATACAGATCTGGGCGTTGTCCTGGAGCTGGTGGGTGTGTTTCTCGTTGGCAGGCACGTCGGTACCGCACGTCTCACAAGTGACCGTGTGCTTTTCCCAGGGCTGCTCGCAGTACACGCACTTCTCGTCGTCGTACTGCGGGGTGCGGATCAGCTCCGTCTGGGTACTGTCCGGTCCGGTGAACTGGTAGCTGGCCCACTCGTGCGGGTGCTGCGCGGCGGCCTCGCGGACGTTGTCCTCCGTGATGAACTCCGGGTGCGACAGCCCCCACTCGCGCAGCGTCGCGGCCACCAGCTTGAACAGGGCCTGCGGCAGCTCGTAGGAGTTGCGCACGTGCCGGGTCAGCGCGGTGTGGCTGGGCGACTTCTCACCCAGCTTCATCCACTTCCCGCACCGGTCGCACCGCTCGTCCGAGATCTGTCCCCGCTCGCCGTTCGGCAGTTCGGTCAGCTCTGTGCTGGTCATCTGGCTGGTGATCACCTTCGGGAAGTCGCCGGAGTCGTAGGAACCCTCGTCGCTGAAGTCGACCCCGACCCGCTCGGCGGCCCGCCGGATCGCCTCTTCGTGGTTACTGCTGTGGGCGACCTTGATGCCATTGGCCCGCATCCGCCCGATCGTGCAGGACGGGCACAGGTTGTCGTCGTAGTACGTGTAACCGACTACGGCCATGGTCAGATCTCCTGGAAGTGGTAGCGGCCGGCGAACAGGTTGTTGTGGGTGGGCAGGTCGATCCAGGTGTCCCGGTAGGTGCGGGAGACCTTCTCGAAGGCCGACTCGGTGTCCAGCGGTACGACGACGGACCTGGACCAACAGAACGACAGGTGGCGGCTGTTCTCCACGAAGCGGACTTCAGCGGTCTCGATGCCCCGCTCGTGCATGGCACGGGCCTCGTCGCGCATCTCCTCGAAGCGCGGGGACTGGACGCCGTAGACCTGCTGGCCGCCGACGTAGACGTAGAACCGGCCGGTGGTGTGCGTGACGGTGTGGCCCAGGCCGATCTCGTAGACGTCGTACGAGTGCCAGCCCTTGTCGTCCTGGTAGAAGTTCATCCAGCCGAGCGGGTTGGGCATGGAGAAATCGCGGCCGGTCTCGGGATTCAGGAGCTGCCCAAAACCCTTCTCCTCGTCCATGATGCGGACCGGCATGAACTTGTTGTACAGGCCCATGCTCGTCACGCATTCCGATGCGCCGAGCTTGACGAGCACGGTGTCTCCGGCCTTGACGTAATGATTCTCGGGCCTCTTGTAGTGCAAGCTCATATTTCCTCCCTGAAATCGAGCATCGCTTGCGACGTAGCCGCCGTTGCTGCTGCATCCTGGATTACTGTGCGCGTTCCATCGCTGTGCACGAGAAAAGTCTGCCGGAATTCGCGGCCGAGATATTCCCGGACCGTGACGCGGAACGGGACTCCCTTGCGGCTGTTCATGTGACGGACCGCCCACGCTGCGACCGGGTCCAACTCACCGGAACTTCGGCGGGGCTTGAGCTGCACGTACCGGGTCGCTGTATCGGTCCACGCGCCCTGGCCCTCGTACTGCTGGAGCGTGAAGAAATACAGCCCGGACGTCAGTTGTCCGGCACGACCCTGCCGTCCGGGTACACCGTGTGCGGTCGGCCGGCGAACTCGCTCACCCATACCGAGACCCGGCCGCGCCACTCGTACTTCGGCTGCTCCTCCGGCAGCCAGCGCAGGAACGCCAGCGCCTCAGCCTTGAACTCGTGTGGCTGCCCTGCCAATCCGGTGGCGCGGATCGAGAACCCGGACTTCCAGTTCTCCCACTCGCCGTCCGAGCCGACCGGGCGCCGCTGCTGCTGCATGATGTAGAGGGATATGCCCTGACGCGCGTCCGCCTCACCGAGCGGCCAGCACACCATCCGGTCGAATCCCTCGCCGAACACCTTCTTCGGGTTGACGTAGGCACATCCTGTCTGCCAGCGGTTGCCGTGGTCGTCGACCAGGCTCGCTTCGCTGCGCGGCATGGTGGGGCGTGTGCCGAGGATCAGGTAATGCGTCGTGCTGGCGGGCGTACTTCCGGTCGCCGTGCGGTGGTAGACCAGCTCATCGCCCTGGATCTTGATCGAGATTCCCATGTCGGCACGGTTGATCCTTTTCTTGCCGTCCCATTCGTACGGCAGACGCGGACGCGTCATCGAATTTCTCCACTCAGGAATTCGGCTTGGCCTGCGGGTCGGGGATTGCGCGGATCGGGTCGTACGTCGACATGCGATGGCCGTTCAACCTGCACCATGTCTGGTCGTCGTGGGTGACGTCGTACCAGCCCTTGAAGTGCTCACCGCCGTGGTCAATGCTTTGATCGCGCGTGAACTGCTCCGGCTCGGCCGTCCCCCACTTATGCTCGACCGGGTAATCCGGCCCGGTCCGGCGTTATTCGCAATACGCTGTCGAAAGCCAGCGTTTGATCCGCCAGCGCTCCAAGTCCTCCCACCAGACCGCGAGTTTCTCGCAGCCCATGCGATGGCACAGGATTTCACCGATGCGTCCCCGCCGGCCCGTCGGCCGGCCGATCCACAGCTCGACCATGCACGGCGCGCACAGCCACGGCCGGCGTCGGTACCTCCTACGCACCGAGCCCGACCGGAAGCCATCTACGCGTCCTGCTCCTCGACCTCGACAACCTCGATCATGGACACCTGCGCGTAGATGTCCTCGACCGTCCGCAGCAGCGAGAGCGCGTCGTTCTCCTTGACGTCGTCGGCGTCCAAGTCGATGAGCATGTCGTTGACCAGGGTGCGTGCCCACTCCAGTTGATCCCGGACCGTCGGCTCATCCTCCGAGCGCTCGGTGGGCCGCTCGACCATGCGCGTCGCCGGCGACAGCAGGGACTTGACGACGTCCCGAACGCTGCGCCGTTTACGCCGCCTGACCTCCGGCACCGCCGGCCGGGATGCCGGATCGCTCTGCCCGTAGACGTACGGCTTGGTCAGATTCACCGGCGCCAGATGTGACTCGTGACGGGTCGGCGACTGGCCGCGCGCCATGGCCCCTTGCCGACCCTCGACTGTGTTGATTCGATTCCGTCGGGAATTGGTCATGCGGTGCGAATTCCTTCCTTCCGATGATGGACGGCGGCACCTTCGTGGCGGTCTCGGCCAAACCGCCTGCGCCCAGATCGGGCACAGCGGCATGGGCGGAAGCGGCAGGGCGCGAGACAAGAGAAGTCATGGTGAGCAGCCCTTCGTGGGGCGGGATGAGAAGCCCACGAGCAGCCGCCCGGCAGGGGGCCACCTGCGACCGACACGCGCACGACGTGCCACAGAGTCCTCCGGATCAACTCCGTTGATCACCCAGCGCCGAACAGACCCGCAAGCACGCCGCGCGCCCGAGCCCCGCTCGTCGCGCCCTCTCCACCCCCTATCATGTGGCATTCTGACTCATCGCCGACCGTCATTCAATAGGCATTCGAATAAGATGCCCTCGAAGACCAGCCGATCCAATCGGACTGGTCGGCGACAGTAGAGGCAAGGCGAGAAGCGATGAAGACCTGGAGGACGAGGAAGGCTGGGCTCTCTGCTGCGGCGCCGGCTGCGGGCGCGGGCGCCTTGCTCGTTGGGTGTTCCGGCGGCAACGGCGGAACAGCCCAGGAGGCACAGCCGTCGCCTGCGCCAAGTCCGACCACGGGCACCGCCAAGGTCACTGACAAGATCCTCGGCGAGGCGCTGGGCAAGCTCGCCTTCCAGGGCACCGGGAGTTCCGGCTAGTCCGAACGGCAGCAGCCATGCGGTGGAAGTAGCGGTTTTCGAGGCGGGCACGGGTCAGGGTCATGGTGGATCTCTCTTTCAAGGGCGGCCCCAGGCACGGGAGTTGAGGGCGATATCACGAATAGAGTGCTGGTCTTCAGAGACCGTGCTTCTCGTGGTCGTAGGGCTCGCCCGGCCGGTGGACCGCGATGCGCACCATGGGTGTGGACCCGTCGATCTCCGGGCGCTGCGCGGCCGGTGCCGGTGTCCGGGTCTGGGTGCTGATCTCACGGGCGATCCAGAGGATGCAGGCGACGATGGCCAGCACGATGAAGAGGAGCGCCAGGCTCTGTAATGGCGTCAGGGGGTACATGGGGAAGGTCCTCGGTGAGTGGAGCGTGGAGCCGCCGACTCGCAGAGCTCGGCGAGGGTATGGCCGCAGGAGAGGTAGGTGAACTCGTACAGCGGGCCCTGGCCCCAGTCCGGGTCCCAGTCCTCGGGCGGCAGGGCGGGTTCGACGGTGCGTTTGACGATGTCGCGGGGCAGGCCCGGCTCGCTGGTCTCGTCGTAGGAGCAGAAGGGGCACCACTCCAGCTCAGGCGGCTGCGCGGCGACGCCGAGCAGTTCAGGTGCGGTGACTGTACGGGCCATCCCGGCCGACGCGGCGTCGGTCAGGAGGAGGTCAGTGATCGGTGCGGCGATGACGGTCATGGGGTCCTCGGCTCGGTCGTAGTGGGGTTTGCGCAGGGCTGGACAGCGCACAGCGTGAAAAGAGGGGTCTTCATAGTTGAGCAGCGCGGGGGTGTCCGCGGGCTCGGCGAGTGGTGACACAGCGTGTCCGTAGTTGCTGGTTCTCGGCGTTGCGGAAGGTCGGCACCAAGGGGCCGGACATGTTCCTGCCCGGCTGGGACTACAACGTTCTAGGCGGCATCGGCTGGGGCGGCGCCGCCTCCTGGGTGCAGCCGCTGGAGGCGCGGCGGATGCGCCCCACCGAGCAGGCTGGTCGCCCTGCCATGGCTCGGATGCCCGACCGGATTGGAAGAGAGGCTGCGAGCTCCCAGAAGTGGCGATTCAGTCCTCTGTGCGGGCGACGCTAACGATCAGCGCCATGTCGTCGGCGTCTCGCCATTCGCCGATCACTCGCCACCCGGCATCACTCAGAAGCAGCTCAGCCTCGCGCCTGCCGTCCTCGGGGTCTCCGCCTTTGGCGGCGATCGTGGTGCGCTCGCTGAACGCAGCAGGCGTGTCATAGTCGGGCGACCATGCCCGCTCGTCCCCCGGGTGCTCGCCGGTCAGCTTGTCCTGCCATACCGAAACATCCATGTGTGGCTGAGAGAGGTGACCGGTGCCGTAGGTCATCCAGGCACTGAAGTGTGGGCGGCTCGACCAAGCGGCCTCACGCTCGTTCTCCAGGTCCCAGCGCTTGAACAGCTCGCCGAGCTGAGCGTAGATATCGCGGGCCTGCGCCTCACCCAGGGTGAGTGTGCCGCCCCGGAGCCTTCCGTCTTCGGTGGGGGCAATCGGTGCGTAGTACTCAATGCCTGCGCGGTACCGGGTGATGCCGCCGATGATCAGTTCATGGCGACCGAGCAACGACTGCTCCACCGGCAGCAGATGGTTGAGGTCGGCCTTGTAGTAAGGCGGAAGCTTGCGGACGTCGATGATGTCGCGTTCGGACATAAGGTTCCCCTTTGGGGTCTTCTCGGTCCAGCACACCTGAGCCGTACTCGGTTCAGGCTCCGGCACGCCATCCGGATTATCGTGGTACGGAGGCTCGTCGTGCAGGGAGTCAAACTGCTGCCTGCCCCACTCTTCGAGAACTTCCTCAGACATGTTCCTCCCCTTTCCAACCGCCCCCGGAAATCGGGGGATTGAGTTGCCTAGCCGGACTCGCACCGGACTAGGAGACCTTGATGTCTCTCCAGGACTGCTGGTTAGCGCGGTGCTTCGAACCGCAGCGTCAGTGTGGACGCTCGACCGCCGGTGTACGCATGGTCAGCCTTGTACTTGGTGATGGCAGTACCCTCGATGGTGAAATCGTCACCTTCCAGTGGCCATGTGTACCGGCTCGGCGCTCCCTTGGTCGGATTCACCCTCACTTCGGATGCACTGACTTCGGCAACGCTCAGTTGCCCCCGGAACTCGTTGGCCTCGTGACTGGTCCAGTGCACGGTCCAGCCCGATTGGACAAGCGCGATCAGTTCCCGGAGGCTTTCCATGTTTCCGGGGAAGATAACGTTTGCACCAGAGACCTTGGCGGATGTCTCTTTGACTCCCGGCTCAGCAAACAGCGGGCGATAGGCCACACGATGATCCGGAAATTCCACCCCAGGCGGAATCTGATCGGCGTTCGGTCCCGGTTCGGCATCCCCGAACGGAACCAGAACCGGGGGAGCCGAGACACGCTCCACCTCGTAATGGCCAGCGTGCTTGTGACCATCGCTGTAGCGGACCCTGGCGAGCCCATACACGGTCTCACCCTTCACATGGACACGTACGCGGAGACCCGTGAGAGGGCGCTTTTCGGTTGACACAACAGTTTCCCTTTCCAGATCCTTGCGGTTCAGCGCCCCATTCGGGGACCGAACGGTGTCGCAGATACCGATGGATCTCAGCCGCAAGCCAGCTCTGTGGCCCGCGACCAACTGCCCATCCGGAAGCGGATGGTGGTGGCCGGCGGGACATCACCCTTCAGGCCCGCCGGATCCGTGCGCCAAGCCTCGTAGGCCGCTAGCGTCGCGGATCCCGTCTCCCTCAGGCACTGCCGGATCGCGGCAATGAGCTGCTCCTGGGTCCACTTCGTCGTCGCAGCCTGGAGCTGCCGGGGCTGTTCGATCACGGCGAGACCCGCGAGCTCCAGCGCACGGTTCCAGCTGCCGAAGCGGCGCTCGTAAAGCGGAGCCGATGGATCGGTGCCCCTGCGGCGCTGTTCGAAGGTACGACGTCCCAGGGTGTTCTCTCCCTGCGCCAGGTGGATGAGCACGTGCAGGAGCTGCTGGTCGGTGTAGACGACCGGCCCGGACTTCATGGGCGCAGGGACGTGCACAGCAGACAGAGTCATGGTCGGTCCTCTCGTTCTGAAAGCGGGATGCGCGTCAGAGCGTCTGCACCTGCACGAGCTGCCGGTCGCGGGCGATGGACGCGAACACCTCGTTGAAGCTCCTGGGGGAACTCGCTGTCGAAGTCGATCGGGTGCCAGGTCTTCTGGTCATCGCTCACGTGCAGCGTGAGCGTCACCGGATCGGCGTCGGTGGTGGCCGGGGCAGGAGCAAGAGCAGTCATGGCGAGCGGTCCTTCGCGGGATGAGATGAGAAGCCCGCGCACAGCCGCCCGGCAGGGGGCCACCCGCAGGCGACACGCGCATGACGTGCCACAGAGTCCTCCGGATCAACTCCGTTGATCCCAAGCGTCAGACAGACCCGCAGGCACCCTGCGTGCCTGAGCCCCGCTCGGCCCGCCCTCTACACCCCCTATCTCGTGGAATTCTGACTCATCACAGACTGTCATTCAATGGACATTCAGATAAGATGCCCTCGAAGACCAGTCGATCCAATCGGACTGGACGGCGACAGGAGAGGCAAGACGAGAAGCGATGAAGACCTGGAGTACGAGGAAGGCTGGGCTCCCTGCTGTGACGTCGGCGGTGGCCGCGGGGGTTGCGCTCGTTGGATGTTCCGGCGGCGACACAACCCAGGTACGGCCGTCATCCGCCCCGAGTCCGACTGTGAGCACCGCCAAGGTCACCGACAAGACTCTCGGTGAGGCACTGGACAAGCTCGTCTTCCATGACGCCGGAGGCTCCAGTAAGGACAGAGGAGCCTGCCTAGCCAGCGCAGCACGGAAGGCGGGAATGCCGGAGGAGGCGCTGGCCTACATCGTCAAGGCCGGCGGCGACAACATGGGTGCAGTCATCGACGGACTGAACAAGGTGAGCGAGGACGACGCTGCGCTCCTGGCCTCGCGGTCGCTGCGCGAGGACTTCGACGCGTGCATCGACGCGGCTGTACTTCCGAACGGCAGCAGCCCCAAGACTCAGAGTTACGTGGCGCCGAAGGCAGCCGCGAAGCCTGTAACTGGTAAGCCGAACCTGAAGCCGGCTTACCAGGTCCGCGCGGATCAGTCGGTCAACTCGTCCATTGAGCTCACCAAGGGCCTGGTCTCGATGTTCTCCTCCTACGCCCGGGACGAGGGTCAGAAGAAGACCTACGCGGCGGCCGGCCAGTGCCTGTCGACCTTGGTGTACAACGCGGGCTTCAGCCAGGAGGCGCTGCACTTCTTCGCCGGCGGCGCGTCCCTCGGCGCCGGGTCGATCGTCGAACACCTGCCGAACGACAAAGACAAGGCGATCTGGCAGTCACCGAGGTTCACCCAGGGGCTCGTCGACTGCACGACGAATGCGACGGCGACTCCCGTGCCTGGCTCCTGAGCGGGAGTCCATCAGCCAGACGAAAGGCCCGGTGGCACCGGGCCTCTTCTCTTCTCGCCATCACGCGAAGGCGGGTGTGGTCCGCAGCAGGTGACCCCGCCCGAGAGGAAAGGAATCGAGCAGGGCTACCTGCTGCGGCGATGCGCCGCCAGGAGGGGGCTGACTGGACGCGGCCGCGACTCTACTGTTATTCGAGCGGAAGTACAAAGAGTGCTAATAGCTTATCTAGTAGTGTTGATATGATGGCCTCATAGATCAGCCAAATAAGGCAAGGAGAAGCCGCGCATGGCCGTCATACAGGAGTTGGAGAAGACGACGCAGCCTGCGCGCGGCACGAAGAAGAAGCCCCCGGGTGCGACGCAGAGCAACAGCGGCAGCGGCCGCCAGGGCATGTTCGTCCGGCTGGACCCGGACGACAAGCAGCGCGCACAGTACTGGGCTGACAAGCGCGGCTTCTCCTCGCTGAATGAGTACGTGGCCGAGGCGGTGGTCGAGAAGATCCGGCGCGAGAACCTCGACTACGACCTGCCGACCCTGGAGATCGCGCGACTCAACGAGCTTGTCGACCAGGTCGCGGCGCTGGCGAAGAACTCGGCGAACCTCGAACGCGTCGTCACCACAGGCTTCGACTCCCTCATCGGGCTCACCCGCGGCGACAACTACCTCCTGGATGACGAGGACGGTGAGCTCGGATGAGCCGGGACTTCGCAGAGATACTGGAAGCGGCTACGCCCACCGACGAGGTGATGGAGGTGGACACGTCCTTCCTCGACGCCTACCGGCGCGGCGGGAGCGAGGAGCTCAAGCGCGTCCAGGCCCGGGCGGCACAGCCTGAGCCTGAGGTGGCAACGCCCGAGCCGGAGGCGCAGCTTGATGAGGCCGGAGACGTCGACTCTCAACCCGAGGTTGAAACTCTGCAGGCCGATCTCGATGAGGACGCCGAAAAGGATCGCCTGGACCTGGAGCCGGACTACGAGCCCGACGCCGGCGACTCCGAGCGGGCCGGCGGATCCAACCAGCGTGGTGGTGGTGACGGCGGTGGACAGGGAGGAACCGCCGGGGTGCTCCCGGGCGGTGCGTCGGCGGGCCCTGCGGCCGATGCTGTTCCGGCTCCCGGGGCACAGCCAGACGCCGAGGACGCTGCCACAGCCGAAGCCGCTGCTCATGACGTCGTCGCCGCACCGGATGAACCCGAGCATGTAACACCCGGCTCGCTGCAGCTCACCGACCATCAGGACGCCGTGCAGAGTGCGGCGTCGAAGGGGGGCACGGGTAGCACCACCGACGCAGCCGCCACACTCCCCCAGTCGGGCTTCCGGCTCGCCGGCGTGCAGAGCCAGCCGCACATCAAGGCGCTGCCCGCGAGCATCATGAACGCGCTGCGGGAGCAGCTGCGAGCAGCCGCAGTCCGCGAGCTGGGTGTGAGCGGCAGCGCTGCTCGGGAGTTCAGCCAGCGGTTGAGCCAGGGCACGCTGGTGACGGCGTTCCTGCTGGCGCAGCTCGACCTGCACCTTGATGCCGATCCTTCCACCGAGCGCGCCGTCGAGCTGTTCCGCTCCCGCGACCCGCTGCTGGGCAGCGTGGTGGCACGCCTCGCGAACATCGAGGCCGCTGAACGCGAGCGGGACGGGTTGCTGCGCAAGCTGCGCGACGAGTTGGGCGAGGTGCGCCAGACCAGCGCGGTGGTCGAGCAGGCGCTGGCGTACTCCATCGCCGACCGTACGGAGAACTTCCTGCGGGGCTCGCACAACCTCCACGACGCACCGATCACGCACAAGGAGGCGATCTACCTCCGGGACAAAGCCCGGGAGGCGACCAGGAAGCAGCTGAACCTTGAACGCGAGCGGGAAGGACGGCCGATTCGATGACCACGACGAGCAAGGAGAAGCTCTTCCCCGCCCGGCAGCGCTGCAAGACGTGCGGCAAGGGCCTGGGCCTGGGCCTTAGCGCTCAGGATCCGGTGTACCTCGGCCTGTACTGCACTCCGCGGTGTGCGGGTATAGCCGCGCCGGCCTCGCGGCCCGAGGACGCGCCGCGCGGAACTACGCCAGCTCGTGACCCACCTGACGCTCGCCAACGCCGTCCTCCAGCAGCAGAGCGCACCGTCGCCGCCAGAGGCCGTGGCAATGCCCGACAACCTCGTTCCCTTGCGCAGACGGTGATGCAGACGGATCGGTGCCCAGTGGGAGCGGCCCTCGCGGCCCCGTTACGGGAGGGCGCCAGCGCGGGCGGCGAGGGCGCGGAGTTCGGGTGTGGCGCGACCGGACAGCAGGAGTCCGGAGATGAGGGACTTCACTGCGGGGCGGGAGTGCGTTTCTTGCGGTGCCTGGTATTCAGCGGCAAGGAGCGCGCGCACGCATTCGTCCCGGCGTCCGCGTTGAGCCAGGGCGGCGGCGACGTCGGTGTAGTAGCGCGCCCGACGTTCCATGCTGGGCAGACTCTGCGGCGGCAGTGCACGGGCGGCGGCCAGGGCCGCGGAAGGGTCGCCGGTGGAGAACTCGGCGGAGATCCGGTGAAGCTGGACGGTGGCCGGGCTGAAGCCGCCGCCGTGATCACGCAGCGCGGTGGTGCCGCCGAGGCCAGCGGCGATGGCGGCGGCCTCGGCCGTCAGCTCCCGCATCCCCTCCCGGTCGCCGCCCCTTGCGGCACTGTATGCGGCTGACTGGATCAGCAGGCCGCGTTCGGCGGCGCCGCTGCGGGACGCGCGAAGGGCTGGGTCGTCGGCGGCGTTGAGCGCGATCGACAGCGCCTGGTCCTCCCAGCCGGCGCGGCGGGCGAGCACCGCCAGGTTCCGGGCGGCCTCAGCCACCGCGAGGGGGTGCCCGGCGGCTTCGGCCACCTGGCGTGCGCGGTCAGCTGCCATCCAGCCGAGCTGCTGCTCATCGAGCTTGACGAGCATGCGGGTCGCGAGCAGGTAGCTCTGCCCGAGCAGGTCGAGGTGATCTCCCTCGTCGGCGGGGCCGAGTGCGTGTCCAGCACGGATCAGGCGTGGCAGACGGACGGCGAGGTCGGCGTAGTGGCAGGTGTGGAAGTCGACATGCACGCGGGCGAGTTCGGCAGGCAACTGCTCGGGGCCTGGCAGTTCGTGGTCCTGTCCGATGCCGAGCATCGCGTCCCGCAGACGGCCGACGAGGAGCTGTCCCACCGGGAAGTACTGAGCCGCTGCTGCCGCCGTTGCCGGGAGCGAGACGCTGGCGGTCGCCGCGGCCGAGAGCGCAAGGAACTTCCGTCGCCGCACTGGGTCGTCGTCCTCCTCCCGCTGAGTTCGTCCCACCCTAGGCCCGGGAAGGCGCGGGTATGCGAGACCAGGGGCGACAGGGTATCCGTGTCGGGTCTGTGCAGGGGGCGAAGTCGCGGTGAGCCCGAACTCCTTGGGCGGAATATCGAGCACATCAGCGAAGCGTCTGAGGACGTCGACGTCGGACAGGGGCGAGAGGCCCCGCTCGTACCGGGAGACCTGGGAGGCGGAGTAACCGGTCCGGTCACCGAGGTCAGCGAGCGTCCAGCCCCGGGCTTGGCGCCTGCTGCGAATCAACTCGCCGGGTGTTCTTGGCCGTTCGGATCGACCTCGCGCTGTGCTGACTGGCATTCACGCCCCCGTCGATAGCCGAGGTGGCCCCCGTCCACCGTAGACCGGTCCCATCGGGCAGCAACAGCGGTTTTGCACCAGATGCAAACGGCTTTGCGGCCTGCGGCAGCGCCCCTGCCGCTGCCGGACCACGTGCGGTGCTCTGGAGTTGCCAAGGCCCGCAGCTGGCGGGCCGACGTGCTTTCACCCGAGGGGCGTGAACGCGAATGAGCGTACGCAAGAAAGCAGCCGTCATCGGTCTCGGCCACCAAGCCCTGGACGACCACCTGCCGGGGCTGGCCGACTCCCAGTTCGCCCAACTGGCCGCGGTCTGCGACACCGACCCCAGCAAGGTCGCCTGCCAGGCCCAGCAGCACAACGTGCCCGGCTTCACCGACATCCGCTCCTTGCTCAAGGACGTGCACCCGGACTTCGTCATCGTCGCAGTGCCCCACTACGCCGGCCGCGAGGTCATCGAGAGCTGTGCGGCGGCTGGGGTGCACGTGATGAAGGAGAAGCCCTTCGCGACCGGCCCGGCCGAGGCCGCCGAGTTGGTGGCGCTGTGCGACAAGGCCGGCATCGAGCTGATGGTCACCGTCCAGCGCCGCTTCCACCCGGTCTACACGGCGGCGGTGCAGTTGCTGGAGCAGATCGGGCAGCCGTACCTGGTCGAGGGCCGCTACACCTTCCACTGCCTCGACCCGGCCGCCGGCTGGCGCGGCCGGGCATCCCTGGCCGGCGGCGGTGCCCTGATGGACATGGGCTACCACCTCATCGACCTGCTCATCTGGTACCTCGGTCTGCCCGACCGCATCCTGGCCGACACCTCCACCGCCGCCCACCCCGACGCGGACTACGACGCCGAGGACACCGCGCTGGTCCACCTCGCCTACGACTCGGGCCTGTACGGCTCCCTGCTCATCTCCCGCTCAGCCGGCCCGAAGGCCGAACAGCTGACGGTGACCGGCCCCCGCGGCGCAGTGGTGATCGAGCGAGGACGGCTGCGGCGCCTCGCCCCGGACGGGCAGCTGATCGAGTCCCTGACCCGTGAACCGGCCTGGCCCTCCGCCGCGACCGCGCAGATCGACTGCTTCTGCCGCGTACTCGACGGCTACCGGACCAACCCCTCCGGCCCCAGCACCCACGTGGCGCACGCCGCGTTCCTGGCCGCCGCCTACACCTCCCAGACCGCCCACACGCCCGCCGATCCGAAGGAGTTCCTGCTGTGACCGCCACCTCGCCCCTCGCCCTCCTCGGCGGCCCGCCCGTCATCGACACTCCTGGCCCCCATTTCGCCTGGCCCCCGATCGAGGACCGCGACGTCGAGGCGGTCACCGGCCAGCTGATGTCCGCGGTGTCCATCCCGGACCGCTCCGGCGTCGTCGCCGAGCTGGAGGACTCCCTGGCGTCCTTCCTCGGCGTCCGCCACGTCGTCACCACGTGCACGGGGACGGCCGCCCTGCACTCGATGTACGCGGCTGCCGGCATCGGCCCGGGTGACGAGGTGATCGTGCCGGCACTGACGTTCCACGCCACGGCCACCCCGCTCTTCCACATCGGCGCCCGTCCCGTGCTCGCCGACGTCGACGAGCACGGGCAGCTCGACCTCGACGACGCCGAGCGCCGGATCACGCCGCGGACGAAGGCCGTCGTCGCCGTCCACCTTTGGGGCCTGCCCGAGAACATGGACGCCCTCGCCGCCTTCAGCACCCGGCATGACCTGATGCTGCTGGAGGACGGCTCGCACGCCCACGGCGCCACCTGGCGCGGGCAGCAGGTCGGTTCCTTCGGCCGCGCCGCGGCCTTCAGCCTGAACGGACCCAAGCCACTGTCTGCGGGTGAGGGCGGATTCGTGGCCACCGACGACACCGAGCTGTACTACCGCGTGCTGCTGCACGGCCAATACAACAAGCGGTGCCGCCGCGAAATCCCCGCCGACCACGCCCTCGCCCCGTACGCGGTCACCGGCATGGGGCTCAAGCTCCGCATTCATCCACTGGCAGCCGCACTGGCACACACCCAACTTCCCCGCCTGAGGGGCTATCTCGCCGGACGAGAAGCGGTCGCCGACCGGATGCGGAGTGCTCTGCGCGGAGTGCCGGGCATCGACGTACCGCACCCGCCGTCCCATGCCGGCCCGGCCTGGTACGCGCTGCCCCTGCGCTACCGCCCCGACCAGCTCGCCGGCCTGCCCGTCAAACGGTTCCTCGAAGCCGTCCACGCCGAGGGCGCCAGCGAGGTCGACCTTCCGGGCTCCACCCGCGCTCTCGGCGATCACCCGCTGTTCCGCACCCCCGGGGAACTCCTGCCCGGCTACGCTGACCATCAGGGCCCCGCCGCCGACAGCTTCGCCACCGCCCGGCGCGTGCACGGCAGCACGGTGAAGCTCCCGGTGTGGCACCGCGACCAGGACCTCCACCTCGCCGACGCGTACACCGGGGCCATCATCAAGGTCGCCGAACACCACAAGGAACTCGTGAAGTGAGCGCACCCGTCGACGCCGCCCTGCTGGGCAACCTCATCCACGCCGCCGATGCCGACGGCATCACCAAGCACGTCGTTGGCGCCGTCATCCCCAACACAGAAGGCAAGGTGCTGCTGCTGCGCCGCGCCACCGACGACTACTTCGGCGGCCTGTGGGAGCTGCCTTCCGGCGGCGTCGACGCGGGCGAGACCCTGACCGAGGCCCTGCACCGGGAGGTCACCGAGGAGACCGGTCTCACAGTCACCGCGATCGGCACCTACCTCGGGCACTTCGACTACCTCTCCAAGAGCGGCAAGACGACCCGCCAGTTCAACTTCACCGCCACAACCACCCACGACAGCGACACGGTCAAGCTCACCGAACACGATGCACACCGGTGGGCCGACCGTACGGAGCAAGAACAGGTCTCCAGCGCCGTACAGTCCGTCCTCGCCACCTGGCGGGAGGATGGCGCGTGATGGACCCGTCCACCGACCAAGGCACCCGCCGATCGCGCGGAGCTCGTCCTGGACGCCGCAAGGTCGTCCTCCAGGGTCGCAACTTGCTGCTGGAGCACGGCAGTCTCCGCTCGTGCCTCGTCCCGCTCGCCGGTCAGCCGCTGCGCGGCCTCGGTCAGCTCGTCAACCCGCGCCACCAGGTCCGCGTTGCCGAGCTGGTCGAGCTGATGGCCAAGGCTGCGCTGCAGTGCCGCCTTGAGCTGGTCGCGTTCCTGACGCAGTGCGCGGGCCTCGGCCCGCGCCAGTTCAAGGTCGGTCTTCAGGCTGGTGGCGCTCGCAGAGAGGCCGGCGTGCGGCCCGTCCGACTGAAGGAGCTGGAGGAAGGCCTGAAGCACCCGGAGGGACTCGAGACTCTCGGCAAGGTGCTGCGGGTATACCGCGTCCGGCTCGGCGTGGCGTTGCCGACTGGGCGGTGACAGCGCTCGACAGATGACGACCCCGAGAAGCACAGCTTCTCGGGGACTTCTCTTTTTTTCACAAACGGTGATTGCTCGAACAGCGTGCCGGCGTCGGCTTTCTCTGCATGACCCTCGCGCCATTCAATACCTTTTCAATCACCTCTCTACTCCCATTCGATCACCCTTTCCGAGTAGACTCATACTCGCTTCTGAGTTAATGACGAGAAGGAGTCGACATGGTCGCGATCGTGGTCGCAGAGAAGCCAAGCGCAGCGAGGAACATGGCCAGCGCCCTCGGCGGGACGAAGGGCAGTTACAAGGGCACGGCCTACGAGGTGGCGAGCCTGCGAGGTCATCTCTATGAGTTCGCCCAGCCGCACGCGATGGTGGACTCCTCGCTCGCGGATGCCTATCAGAAGTGGGACCTGGGCAACCTGCCGTGGCACCCGGAGGACCTGACGTGGAAGCGCGAGCCGCAGAAGAACGTCGCGGACGTCATCAAGGCTCTGCGTGCGGCGCTCGGCCGCGGTGCCGAGATCGTCATCGCCACGGACCTGGATCCGTCGGGCGAGGGTGACCTGCTCTTCTGGGAGGCGATCGACGAACTCGGCTTCCACGGCAAGAAGTTCAGCCGCATGGAGTTCACCGATGAGTCGAAGGCGTCGATCCAGAAGGCGTTCGAACAGCGCCGGCCGGTGAAGTCCATGCAGGACGAGGGCGACTACCGCAAGGCGATGTACCGCTCGCAGTGGGACTTCCTCTCCATGCAGTTCACGCGTATCGCCACGGCGATGGGCCGCCAGTCCGGCCAGGACCTCGTGCTGCGCCAGGGCCGGCTGAAGTCAGCGATGGTCTCTCTCGTCGGCGACCAGCAGAAGGCTTATGACGCGTACGTGAAGAAGCCGTTCTTCCAGAACCGCTTCCGTGACGAGAGCGACGTCATGTACACGAACCCGGACGAGCTGCGGTTCGACCAGAAGGGCCAGGTGCCGCAGCAGTACGGCCCCTCCCCTGTCGTCCTGGACAGCAAGGCGGACAAGAAGACCGCGCCGCCGAAGCTGCTCGACCTCGCTTCCTTGTCCTCGATGCTCGTCGGCAAGGGTGTGAAGGCGAACCTGACGCTCTCGACCTACCAGAAGATGTACGAGGACCAGGTCGCCTCGTACCCGCGCACGGAGGACAAGACGATCACGCCCGAGCAGTTCAAGGACCTCGCGCCGCTGGTCGACAAGATCGCCGCCGTGGTCGGCGTCGACGCTGGGCTTCTGACGCATCGCCAGCCCCGGTCCACACACGTGAAGCCCCAGGGAGCGCACGGTGCGAACCGTCCGGGCCTGAAGGTGCCTTCTTCGCTGGACGAGGTCGAGCACAAGTACGGCAAGGCCGGACGTCTCATCTACGAGATGCTCGCGAAGAACTACCTGGCCATGCTCGCCGAGGACTACCTCTACGAGCAGCAGAAGGGCCACGTGGAGAAGTACCCGGACTTCGTCGGTATCGCCAATGTGCCCAAGAGCCCCGGCTGGCGGGCTGTGTTCGATCCGGACGCCGGCGACGACACGGCCGAAGGCGACGAGAACGAGTCCGGCAAGGGCCTGGGCCAGACCGCGGAGCCGTTCATCTTCGAGGGCGCGAACAAGCGCCCCGAGCATCCGACGATGAAGTGGCTGATGAAGCAGCTGGAGAAGCGCGACGTGGGCACGGGAGCGACCCGCACCTCGACGTACTCGGAGGTCACCAACGACAAGGCGAAGTACCCGCTGCTGACGGAGAAGGGCCGGAAGCTCAGGCTCGCGCAAGCCGGCGAGATGAGCTGGCGGCTCCTGCCGGGCACGCGCATCGGCGACCTCGGGCTCACTGAGAAGGTCTACGCCGACATGCGCGACATCGCCGCCGGGACGGCGACGGCCGAGGAGCGCCTGGCCGTCGTCGCCGACTGGGTGCGCGAGGACATCGCCACGATGACGAAGAACGCCGCCTCCATGCGCGCCGAGCTGGGCCTGAAGAAGCAGGTGGTCGCTGCGCGCGCCGAGGGTGTGTGGCAGGCCGCTCCGGGCGGGCCGAAGAAGGTCGCCTTCAAGAGGATCTGGTCGGGCCACGAGTTCAGCGATGACGAGGTGGCGAAGCTGCTGGCGGGCGAGACGATCTCGTTCGAGGCCACGAACAAGGCGGGCAAGCCCTACACGGCCACCGGAACGCTCGGCGTCGGCGACTACAAGGGCCGCAAGTTCGTCGGGTTCCAGCTGGAGGTGCTGGACAGGCCGACGAAGTGGTCTGGCCGGACGTTCACGCCGGCGGAGGTCACGGTGCTCCTGACGGGCCAGGCGCTGGAGATCGACGACTTCATCAGCGCGCGGACTGGCAAGACCTTCGGTTGCAAGGTCAGCTGGGACGCGAAGGCCAAGAAGATCGTCCCTGACTTGGGCTCTGGCGACGAGCCGCCGCGGTCCTGGTGCCAGGTGACCTTCACCGATGCGCAGCGCAAGGACCTGGCAGCCGGCAAGACCATCCAGGGCACGGGGTTCGTCTCGTCGAAGGGCAAGACCTTTGACGCGAAGGTCGCCTGGAAGGAAGAGGGCGGCAAGAAGAAGATCGTGCCGTCGTTCGGCTGATGCCCGGACAGGCACTGACGAGCAGCAGCGGGTCCCGGACCTCGGGACCCGCTGCAGCCTTTTCACGACAGCGACGACAGGAGGATGTGATGGGGACGATGAACGAAATCGTGCAGCTGGGCGATCGGGTGGCCTGATCGGCGGTGTCCATGGCGACGCCAGGTTCTTGCGCGACGCAGTAGTAACGCTGGCGTCGAGAGGCTGCACCTCGTTGGTACATCTGGGCGATTCCCTGTCAAGTCCTCGTGTTCACGTCTTGTGCCTCCTCTGCGTGGTGGCGCGCGGTGGTGGTCGTGGAGAGGCTGGGACAGCCGCCGAACGGTTCGGAGGAGCAGTTTCTGCCAGGTCGACTCTGCCTTGTTTACCGGCGTGATGTAGGCAGCTTCCATGAAATCGATGGGCCTGTTCGTGGTCCCGGCACCGAGCAAGTTCCCGATGCAGAGCAACATGCAGCGGGCGGCTCTCATTTCTTTACTGATGGCCTGATGCTCCACTCATCCAGATTCATCGAAGCCGCCCGGAATTCTCAACATCCTGGGATGCGGTCTCACGCCTTCGCCTCGGCAGGTGTTGACGGCGGGAATTCGCCTAGGAAGTAGCCCAGGGCTTCGGCGTAGTCGCATGACGTCCGGTTCGTGGTCATCCGAGGCCGAGGAGTGCGAGGGGGCGGCGAGGGTCGCGGGCGTTGCGGCGGAGGCCGGCCGCGATGTTCTTCACTCCGGCCGTGCGGAGGGCTCCGATGGCGAGGTTGCGCCAGGTGGCCATCGCGCGAGGCGCGTTGCCGGTCCGCAGCTGGGAGGCGTCCTCGGCGAAGGTGGTGTCGCGGACATGGTGCAGGGCCTCGATCTTCCAGTGGGCGCGGACGAGTTCGGCGAGCTGGGCCGCGGTGGCCTGCTCGGCGG